>DATKZH010000673.1:0-24038 GCA_035528065.1 Thermoguttaceae bacterium
TCCATCGTTCCGACGCTTCGCGTCGGAACGGACTTCGGGGACGCTTCGCGTCCTGATCTGCGACGCAAAGCGTCGCGTCCATTGCGTTCCCACGCGAAGCGTGGGAACGATGAAACGATGACGGAGTAGTAGGCACACGCCGTGTGCCGTAACCGGCGGACGGCACACGGCGTGTGCCTGCTACTGAAATCGGGAAGCTGTTTTTCAGCCGATCCTTACGCCTTGTCGAGGATCCCGTGCGGGACGATCGGGCCATTGCCGGAGAAGGCGACGACGTGGGCGACCGTCTTCCCCTCGCTGATGTCGACCTCGGCCCGGATCGTGTCGACGATCGCCGGGACCTCGTAGTAGTTGGCGCCCGAGTCGTCGACGTGGAGCTGGAGCGTCACCACGTCGCCCTCTTCCACGGGGACCGCGTCCGAATCGCCGGCCTTGATCTCGAACCGCCCGGAGCAATCCTTCACGCCCGCCACCCGCTTCTTCGCGCCGCCGGTGTCGTTGGCCGTGTAGGCTCTCGCGCCGCTGGTTTTCTCGATCTTCCACTGGGTGACTCGGGTCACCTCGGTGTCACCCAGCTTGAGCGTGCCGTCTTTCCCGCTGATTACCGACATCCCGGCTGCTCCTCGTTGGCCACGGGATCAGGATGAGGACGAACCGCTCCCGCCGGCGAGCGTTCCCAGGATGGCCACGTCGTAGGTGACGTCGTCTCCCACCGCGGCAAGCCCGAGCGCCGTGCCGCCGATGGCCACGTCCCAGCCGTCGCGCGGGTTGCAGACGAGGAGCGGTGCGTCGGGCATCACCTTGACCGTGTGGCCGGAGGCCCCGAACGGCGCGTGCCACTCGTCGACGGGCGCCCCGCCCACGCGCAGGTAGCCGCTCCCGCCGGGGTTCTTGTTGACGATGAGGATCGCCTTGACCTTGGCCAGGGGAATGAAGATCGTGTCGCCGAAGCAGCTCTGCTCCAGCGCGTCGAGGTCGAGGGTCGTGGACTGACCCGCCAGGAGCGTTTGGTCTTCGGCGTGCCAGACGGCGTCGGCCTGATCGGCGTCGACCCCGTCGGCCAGGCTCTTGTCGAACGCCAGCCGGTTGCTGTCGGTGATCAGGGACGTGCCCGCCCGGTCGTCCCACGTCCAGGCGAGCTTGGCGTCGATGGAGCTTCGCAGCGTCGTGGTCATCGTTTATACCCCGGAGGCAAGGTGAACCTGGACGAGAAAGTCGACGGTGAACTGCCAGGTGCCGTCGCTGTGCTGAGACGCGGAGTCGTCCGTGCGGCGCATCTGGACCACGCGATCTCCGCCGGCAAGCGGGAAGTCGCTGCGATCGAAGGCCGCCTTGATCTGGTGGACGATGGCCCGGCCGGCGTCGTACTCGTCGTGCCAGACGCGGATTCGCAGGGCCACTTCGTCCAGCGCGTCGCCGGCGTTGGTGCGGAAGGCGGTCCGGTTTGCCCGGCGCTTGATCGTGGCGTAGGGCAGCGCCGCGTCGAAGGACCGGCCCGTCTTCACGCGCTCCGCCGCCAGCGCCGCGTTCAAGGCTTCCGAGGCGGCCCAGCGCTGGTGCACGACTTGCTCGAGATTCACTCGAAGGCTCCCCTAAATAGTCTGCTCACCCCACGCGTACCACGTCGATTTCCACCAGCGCGTCGATCCGGTCGGCCTTGCGGTAGCCGGTCACGCGGTAGACGGCTCCGTCGGGCCCTTTGATCCGGTGGGTGTGGTCCACCGCCACGTCCTCCGCCAGGAAGACCTTGAAGCCCGCCGCCGTCGCGCGCCCTTCGTGCTCGTCGCGCACTTCGACCCGGGCGGGCTGGATCTTCGCGCGGAGGCCCGTCTTCCAGACTTGCCAGGTCGGCTGGTCGGCCCCGCCCTCGCCTTTGGCGTACGTGGCCTTCTCCACGTCCACGTACTGGTCGAGCCCGTGGACGACCGCCAGGCTGCGGGCCACGCAGCGCCAGCGCCCGTCGAGCGTGGTCTTCTCGACGTCGAGCACGGTCCACCGCCGGCCGTCCTCGTCGACGATCACGTCGCCCGGTCGCGGCGGGGTGGACGTTTCCGACGCCGGCAGGTGCCACACGACGTCGCTGGCCGTGTAGCGGCCCTCCGACTTCTCGGCCTCCCGGGTCCGGATCGGGCGCCTCAGCGAGTGGGTGACCTCCGTCGTCGTCGAGCTTCCCGGCCGCGTCACGGTGGCCGACGTCAGGCCGTCGACCACGCCGGCCAGGTCGTCGCTGGGGTCGAACTCGATTGCCATCACGTCATCCCCTGCGAACGGATCTCAAACGGCATCAATGGTAGGGTGGGTGCTTGCACCCACGCGCAACGTGCCCGCTTGCACCCGTGGGCAGTCGTCCGTGGATGTCGCGTGCGTGCAAGCACGCACCCTACGGTCCGTCGGTCAGTGCTAAGTCATCCCCTGCGAACGGATCTCAAACGGTTCCTCCCCGGCGAGCTTCCTTTCGCACCAGTCCACGGTCGCCTGGAGCCGGACGAGGTACTCGTTCCAGGCGACGGTCTGCCCGTCGATGTAGTAGGTCGGCTTGGGATGGGCGGTCAGCTCGGCCATGATCGCCAGGGTTTGGCTTCGGATCGTGCGGATTTGTTCCAGGTCGCTGGGCATGAGGCACCCTCAGATTGCGTGGAGGCGGAATCGCACCAGGATCACCTGGCCGCTGGTCGGCGTGAGCTCGAAGACGACGCGGTAGATGCGCCCGGCGATGGTGAACACCTGATCGCCGGACACGTCGAGCACGTGCTTGAAGTTGTACCCGACGTCGTCCACGTCCCACAGGTCGTCGTTCTCGAGGCTGTCGTCGATGAGCGAGGCGACGTCGACCGGCGCGTCGGTGTGCCCGGCCACCGCCGTCGCGGCGTCGGGATCGCTTTCGTCGAGCAAGTAGGCGGTGTACTCGGCCGAGGCGACGGCGGCCTGAGTGATGGGCGTCCCGTCGGCCCCGACCACGCGGGCCAACAGCGTCGCCGAGCCGTTCTTGAACACCACGCCGTGGACGTCGGAGGCACTAGGCATGGGCGTTTCCTGCCACTTGTCCGGGGGTGAAGACTTGTCCGGCGCGGGGGCCGGTCACGTTGTGCTGAGCGGCCGCGGCTCCCGTGTGCCACACCTGGCCGGCCACGGCGCGATACTCGCAAGCGGCCGCCGAGCCCGCCGATTCCCGCCCCACGACCAGCGACCGGCCCGGATAGACGATCGCCGGATGATCCGCCCACGCGGGCACGTTGTACGCCAGCAAGTCGTAGCCGTGCTTCCAGCGGTCGAGGTCGTGCCGGCCAAAAATGCCCCCCAACGGCCAGTAGGCCGCCAGATCGCTCGGCCGGACCAACAGCGGGCAGTAGCCGGCGGCCAACGCGCGGACCTCCTCGCCGGCGAGCGCGGCCGACCAGATCGCCGCCTCGGCAATCCGCCCGGAAACGGGACGGACCGGATCGCCGTAACCGTACAGGGTCCCGCCGATATTCGTTCGCATCAGTGCGCTCGGGCTGCAAGCGTCGGTGTTGGTCCCCTGGCTTGCGCCGTCGAGATACGCGTGCCGACTGCTGCCGGCGGCCCAGACTCCGCAGGCGTGGGACCAGACGTTCGTCGACCAGGGGCTCGTGGTTTCCGCGCGACGCCAGACCTTGTTTTCCTCGGACGACGCGGCCACCCGTTGCCCGTCCTCGGCCGCCGTCAGCTCCAGGGCATGCGCGTCGGGAAGCACCGCCGAAGCGATCGACACGAGATGGCCCGGGACCGACGCGTCGTCCCCGTAGAACCAACACGCCATCGTAAACGGCGGGTCGCTCACCACGGCCGTCGGACGGTTCAAGTACTCCTTCTGGGCGTCGTCGAACAAGCGGGCCATCAGGGCGTCTCTCGCAGCACCAGGCGTAAAAGCTCCAGGTCCCCGGAGAAGTCGCTTTCCGAGGCGTCGCAAACGACTCGGACCCGAAACAGCTCCCCCGCCGCCAGGCCGTCGATTTCGGCGCCGTCGGTGAAGGCGACGCCGCCGACCTCCGTGTGTCCGCACGTCGACGGCACGGCGACCGTCAACTCCTTGGCCGCGGCGAAGCCGTCGGAATCGAGATCCTGCCGGCCGTCGCCGATCCGCTCGAAGCGGATCTCCAACCGGCCGGTATGGCCGTCGCTCGTGTCGCTGGTGAAGCTCACCACCGCGTACACCGTGATTCCCCCGCCGCCGTAGTGCCAGGGTAAAATCGCGGTAAACAGGGCCGCCTCGTCGGCCGAATCGTCGAAGTCCAGGACGGGGTGCCCGCCGCGCACGTCCGGCGTGGCCGCGCCACTCGACGGGGGCTCGTTGCACTGCGGGGAGAAGTCCGCCAGTAGGTCGCCTGCCGCCATGATCGTCCTCGCTTCGGTGAGGGCCCGCGCAGAAATTGCCTGCACGAGCTTTCGTCAGGGTGGCACGTCCCTCAAGCGCAGCGAAGGGCGCGCCACCCAATGGACCAGCTTTCGCCGTCGCTCAACCTCGGCCACCCACTTCGGCCTCTTTCCTCAGGACGCCGCCCCGGTGCTCTTGACCACGTATCGCGGATTGAGCACGGCGGCCGCGCCCCGCTCGCTGGCCTTGAAACGGACGACGATGTCCTGGTTGAAGTCGGCCTCGCTCCCCGGCGGAGACTGCGTGACGGTGATCGGCCAGTTCTCCATGTAGGCGAAGGCCTTGCGAAAATCGCCGATAAACCACCACTGCTTCGCGTCGTCGGCCGACTCGCCCGAGGCGATGATCCGCCGGTACGCCAGTCGGCTCTCCACCACCCGGTAGTTCCCCAGCGGGTTGGCGCTGACGGTCGTCGTCGCGCTGCCGTCGGGGGCATAGTGGATCTCGGCCGCGTTGAACACGCGGTGGGCCGCGTGGCGATAGGCGGGCATCACCAGGACCGTGGTCGCCTGCACCAGGACCGGCTCGCCCGTGTTCGGATCGAGGATGTCGGCAAAGAGCTGCTCGGCCGCGTCGACGTTGGTCCAGTCCGCCAGCTCGTTGTCCGCAAGCACGTTGACCCACGGCCCGCCGCCGCCCGAGGCGTAGTACGTGTCGTAGTCGGTGCCCTTCCACTTGTAGTTGTTGGTCGCCCCGATCGCCAAATCCAAGAGCCGCTTCTCCTTGTTCAGCCCGAGCACCTCGCCCACCTCGGCGGCCCGGCTGAGCACCAGGTTGGTGCGATCGAAGAAGATCGCCTCGCGGGTGACGGGCACGATCAGGCCGTGCTTGGTGGTCGACGGGGTCTCGATGTAGTCCTCGCCGAACCCGACGTGAGGATAGGGCATCCCCGGATGGATCTCGGTCACTTCGTCACTGATTCGGCCGATGCCCGGGATCTTCTCGCCGTCGAGCCGCGTGGGAATCGTGCTCGCCAGCTTGGAGACGACGAACGCCTCCTGCGTGTAGGCCTCCTCGATCTTGGAGTAAATCACCTGGCCGGTGACGTTGAGGAAGGCGGTCACGTCCACCCCCTCGCCGGCCTCCAGAACGCTGACCCCCCCGGCATTGCGCGGGTCGAGCGAGCGGACCCAGTGGTGACCGTCGGGCACGAGCCCCTCGGCCAGGTCGCGGAGGCTGAAATCCTCCGGCTTGAGGTTCCCCTGGGCAAGCGCCTCGGACAGATGCTTGACCGTCTTCTCCGCGCCGTCCAACTCGTACCGGCGGCGGAGCTCTCGGTATTGGATCGTTGCCACGAGCGTGTTCCTCCCGATCTGCAAAGTTACGGATTGTCGTCATTGCGGCCAACGCGCCGCGGGTCTTCTGCTGCGATCCGTGCCTGGCGACGAACGGGTCAGTCGGGTGAAAGCTCCGCCTGCCATCGAAGCACGTCGCGCCGCGTCTCCTTGATCTCCTGCGTCAACTGCCCCAGCAGCTCCGTTTGATGCCGAATCGCCTCGCCCAGCTCGATCAAGACCTTCTCCAGCGATCGGCGGACGTACCAGACGGGCACGCCGTCCTCGTCGGTCTTGGCGTGCAGCTCGTCCAGCCGGTCGATCTGGCGGGCCATCTTCAACAAGTCGACCCCGCGCGACTTGAGGAAGCCCATCACCCGGTCCACGGCAAACAGCAGCAGGAGCGAAAAGACAGCGACCGTTTCTGCATTCAGTTCCATCGCAGCGCCTTTCCGGGACGTCCCCTTCGGAATCCGCCGAGAATCGGTGGGCCGTGGGCCGCTGCTTCGCAGAAGCCGTGGCACACTACCCTTCCGCCGACCGCACGCGACCACTCGCCACTCGCCACTCTTCCTACACTCCGCTGGGGCTGGTGCCTTCCACGCCGCCGGTCATCACCGTGGAGCGGACGTCCACCAGCACGCTCGTCGACGCCGTGGCCACCCGCTTCGCCACCCGGCCGATCGCGTACTGGCTCGCGCTCACCGAGGCCACCTGCTGATCCAACAGCCCATCGCCGCCGGCGTTCTCGTCGGCGCCCACCAGGTCGCCGAGCTCGAACGTGCCGCTCGGGGCATCGAACTCGAACACCCCGGTGGTCGCCACGCGGATCGGGTCGGTGTCGCCGCTCCGGCTCCGCTGCATGGCCACGCCCAGGAAGTTGTCGGCGAACAGCTCCTGGTTGGCCGTCTCGCTCCCCTGGTCGGCCTGGGAGCTCGCCGGCTTGGCGTCGTCGGTGTCCTGGTAGATCAGGTCGCCGATCTCGATCACCGTCCCGCTATCCACGGCCGCCACCACGGGATTCGTGTCGCCGTATCTCCAACGCATCTTGTCGCTCACGGTTTGGTGCTCCTGTGTGCTCTTAGGGTTCAGGGGTCAGGGGTCAGGGGGCAGGACGTGCGCTTCGGATGTTGAGACGGCCGTTGAACTGCCGTCGGTCGCTGCGAATTGACAGACGCCATGCAGCAACTCCTCGCAGCCGTCGCATCGCGTCGCTGTTCACGTAATCGCTTCCACGAACGTCTTCACGTCCAGCTCCGTTGGGCCGCAGACTCGACTCTGGTCGCGCGAGCGGGGCTTCGACTCGACCGGCCGCGACTCCGAGTGCCCTCGCCGGACACCACGGGCCAACGCCGCCCGCTCCTCGACCATCTCCCGCATCGCCGCCTCGTCCGGGGCAGCCAGCAGCGACTCGACGAACCGCTCGCTGACCACCGATTTCTCCCAGCCCTGGGCCACCTCGGGATCGGGAAGCTCGAACTCGCCCAAGAGCCGCCGGATCGAGAGCCGCTTGCCCAGAAGCGCCTCGGACGCCTCCAGCCGATCGACCTCGGCCCGAAGCCGGGCGACCTCCGCGGACTGCTCTTCGCGAATCGCCTCCACCAGGTCCGCGCGACCTCGCTTCAAGTCATCGAGGCTCACGTCGGCCAGCGCGGGCCGGTCGTCTTCCGACGGCGTTTCGGTCAAGCGTTGGGCGGCTGCGGCCGAGCGGGTGGCTGGGGTCGAGCGCAGCGAGCCCCCAGCACCTGATTCAGCCAAGTGATCCTCCGGCTGATCCTCCGCGGATTGCGTCGAACCGGTCTCGCCCGTCTCGCCCGTCGACTCAAACAACCCCCGGGTCGTGGCCGGGTCGGCCACCAGGTCCACGCTCTGGACCTTGGTGATCGCCTCGACCACCACGCGATCGCCGCGCCGGGAGGTCCGCGCCTGGACGTTGTGCGAAAACCCTACGTTCTCCGGCATGTGCTCGGCGTCCCAGATCAGTTGCTCCGCCAGGGCGTGCTTGGGGTTGAAGTGGAAGTCGGCAAAGAGCCCCGCCTCGGGCCGGGCCGCAACGCTGCGGAGCACGCCCATCCGGTCCTGGTAGTCCCGGGCGGCCGACGGGTTGCCCCGGGGATGATTCACGTTCACCTTCGCCCCTTCGTAGAGCCGGGCCGCCTCGCGCAGCGCCTCGGGCAGGTACGTCCGCCCGTTCCGCGACTCGGTCCCCAGAATCTTCACGCCCCGGATCACCCCGCGGTGCCGGTCCACCCGCATCTCGACCCCGCGCGAGTCGACGAACTCCTGGAGTGTTTCGCTCGACTCTTGGAGCGTCTCGTGGGACGCTTGAAGTGTCTCGTTCATTCGGCTTCTTCCCTCACGGAAGCTATCGGAAAGTCCACTCTGCGTTTTCCCCGCGCCAGCCAAAATAAAAAGCCCACCAGGGACCAACTCGGTCCATGGTGGGCTCTTCCGGATACCTGCCGGGAGGCAGGCTCTTTCGATACCCGTCAGGTTGTTATCGTTCCACCCGCTCTACCCTCCGGCGGATACTCTGGATCGTCCCATCCTGTACGACCACCTCGACGCCGGCCGTCCCAAAAAATCCCCGCCGGAGCACCTCGGCCAGCATCTCCCCCACCGCCGCCCGAAGCTGATCCATCTTCCTCTCGTTCCCCGGCGTCTCGGTGAGCGTCGTCATGGGCGTTAACCTACGCCGGCGCCAGCCGATTTTCAAGCTCTCTTTTTGGCCACCGGCACTATCGGACCTGCCCTCAAGGAACACCGGTCTTCATTTCACAACTTGGGAGCGTCCTTCTCAACCGCGCGGAGCGAGGGAAGTAGCTTCTGCTCACGATTCGCGGCTTTGCAGAGAATGCAGAAGTCCTTGTCAATGTGCACGAGACACCAGGAAGGTGGCTGATCGAGCGCGATGACCGCGTCTCCGATAGTCTGGCATTCCTTACACGTGATGTGCCTGGAAGCCGCGCGAAGTTTAGCAAGCTTCTCGCCCGATTTCGTCTTTTCTACAACATCCGGCTGGCTTAGCAGGCGACTTGCGGGTCCGGGTTTGTTCAAGCGGAGAAACGAATTGATTGGACAATCGGCAACGACGTCTATCGACTCAAGGAAGCAGCGCAGGTCGTCGAAGAGGTGATTGAAATCTACGTTGAGCTCAGTGCCACCAATCTTACATCCGCACGAATTGTTCGTGCGCTTCTGGAATCGGTGATCGAACTTCCGTAGCGCGACTACCGCGAAATGGGCCAGCTCCTTGGCAAGGGTTCTCCCATTCTGCACTGCGCCTTTGTCCCTCAGGAAGGTGGCCAGCGCGTGCTGCCCCGTCTTCACGTCCCGGATGCTGAAGTCCTGCTCGAGGTCGTACAAAGCGCTCGAGAGGTCTTGGTAGTAGTCCGCGCAGAACGCCATCCGAACGTAGTACCGGATCCAGCGTCGAACGAACTCTTTTCGGATGTAGATCGAAGTCCAGCACGTACCGTCCGCCACAACCTCAACGAAACGCGCGCAATGGGCTGGCGTTGACTCTCCGAGGGCGGCTGGTACCGCGGAGGTCTCAATCAGGTATTTCTTCTTCTTCCCCATCACCAAAAAACGTCCCGGCGGCGGGATTCAGGCCAAGTTCCAGGAGTTGATCCATCGCCCAATAAGCGTCGTCGGCTGAAACCTCATCCGCAACGGCGAGGCGCTGCAGGATGGCGACCGCTGCGCCGCGCACTGCCGGCTCTCGGTAACGTTCCCAACCCCTGTTCAAGAACGTGTCGCGAAGCTGGCGGAGTATTTCGCAGGTATTGCCCTCATGCTCGGGGTCAGAGAACTCTTCCGCCTCAGTAAGCTTGTGAATCAACCCACGTAGCTTCTGCAGCGGCTCATGGGTCCACACGACGAAGTCTTCGCTGTCAGCGCGCGCTGCCAGGTCTTCAATTAGCCGAGCAATCTTCCGAGTCTCGCGTCGGCGAATGGCTGCAACGTGCGCAGGGGATCTAAAGGCTTTCGCGCCGTGGGCCACCACATGTGACTTTATCAAGACGGCGCTCGGCGGAGATGCCTGATCGATCGGAACGTTCTGTTCGATTGTGGCATCCTCCGGTTGAGGGCCGATCTCGTGGTACAAGTTCACGGTCTTGATGCCCGCATGTGGCACTGTGCCGCTCGCCGTACCGGTCCCGGAACTGACTTGCCATCGGTCGTCCGGATTCGTCATATCATTCCTCCTGTACGATCGGCTGCGACTGCAAGAATCGCACACACATATCAGCCATCCGTTCAGCTTGCTCTAAGGACGATGTCGCGAACTCGCGCAATCGGTCGCCCGAGACCTTGTGCTGAAACAAGTCGATGTCGAAATAAAGGCAGTCGCTGCTGGTTATGTGCTCCTGGAACTTCTTCACGCCAGCGTCAAGGAACTTGTCTTCTAGGAAGTGCTCCAGATTGCCATACTGGCGGAAGTTGTCGGCAATCTGCTTAGGATTCATTGGCGTTACGATTAGGACGTACTTGAAGCCGTTCTTCTCGCCCTGCATTTGAAGCAACGGATCGGCGTGCTCCCCGAAGATGCGGCCCAAGTCCTGCGCGGATGCGAGAAAACTCCCGAGCATCAGGTCGCAGAGCTCTGCGTGTGACATCGACAGTGGCAGATATGCACTGACTTTGAACCCAATCCTTCTTACCTCCCGAACTCCGACCGTGTCGAGCCCAACCCTGATCATGTCAAGATGTTGTGTCAGGTGTTCATTCCAGGTATTTAGCCCCAATGACTGCCAACCAACCCTCCGCACGTCCAGCGTAGCAAAGCACCTTTGACTTGGCCAGCGAAACAGATATGACAAAGGAACTCTCGCGGTTACCTCCTCCGGGCTGAATTGCGCGCGAATCTTCTCTGCTGCTTCCGCCACTCGCGCATCGAGACATGGCTCGAAGTCTACCGCGAAGTAAGTGCAAATGCGATTGGAATGGTCTTTCAGCATCGCTTGCTTCCGACTTGTGAGGTTTCGGCTATCCACCATCTCTACTATACACGGTCCATTGCTGCGAAGAAGGGCCGGGTCCATTGCGTAACGGCGATTTCTTCCCTGGGCGCGGGGCTACGCCCCCTTATGGGGGAGCGGCGGTCTGCCCGGTCAGTCGCTGCTCCCTCTCCGCATCCAACCCATGCCGTGTCGCCATCGTCTGCGTGGACATGGCCTTGTTGCGGACGAGAATCTGATCTGCCAGGGCCTCTTTGTAGCGGTCACGGACCGCGAGGGTCGGCGGGATCGCTTGGATGTCCACCGCCGTGAGCGCTTCGGCGGGGAGCCGGCCCGATTGGACGGCGGCTTCGACGACGCGGTGCATGACGTCGAGGTCTTCTTCGATCATGTCGTGCTGGAGCCGCTGGAACATTTTGACCGCCGGGCCTTCGGCGACCATGGTGGACGAGTAGTTGGCGTTCGAGGCGTCGCTGGTGAGCATGAACTCGGGCATGACCAGGCGGCTGGCGATCGCGCGGAGCTCGGCTTGGAGGACGACGACGTAGCGGCCGGCGTCGATCGCCGCGGCGGGGAACTGGTAGTCGGTGCCGGCGAAGGCGTCGAGGATCGTGCCCGGGGCGTAGCGCCGGAAGTGGCTGGTGCGGCCCGTGGTTTGGCTGGTGACGCTGGCGTCGGCCCCGCCGGCGACGAACTGCTCGATCGTCCCCTTGGTGCCTGCGACGTGCTTGCGGATGATGGCGATGGCCGACTGGATCTCGGCCACGACGCTCATGTTGCGCAGGAGCTTCTCGGCCCGGCGCAGGTTCTTTCGCACCGGGTAGAAGATCGGCAGGCCGCGCTTGACGTTGGCGTCGACGTTCGCTTTGCGGTGCTGGATCTCGGCGGCGTCGACCCACTGGCCGCCGACGTAGTAGCCCAGGGCGGTCTCCACGTCGTCCGCGTCGGTTTGGACGCCGAAGGAGGCCGAGGGGTCGTCGGCCCGCTCGGGCGGCGTGGCGATCTCGTCCGGCTCGACGAAGCGGACCTGCGTGGTCCCCTCAGGCGTGACGAAGAACCGCAAGAACGCCTCGCCGTCGCGGTCTCGCCGGTGCACGATCTCCTGCTGCCGCTTGTGCCACCGGTTTTGTTGGAGGAACCGGTTCAGGACTTCCTGGACCTCGCGCACGAGCTCCTCGGCCGGCTGGCGACCCGGCTTGGCGGTCGCCCGGTAGGAATGCCCGCTCCCGACGATGTAGCTGATGCGGTTCTCGTGGCCGTTGATGGCGAACTCGTTGGAGACGGCCAGGGCCCGGCACTGGGCGCGGATTTCGCGGAGCTGCCCTTCATTGGCGAATGGGACCCCGGTCCCGCTTTGCCCCAAGGGGCCGCCGACTTGGCTCCACCGCGTGCCGTCGACGTCGTAGTACGCTTCCGCCGGGTCGACGAAGTCGTCCCAGAGGCCGTCGAACGCCTCCAGGAGGCGTTTTTCCAGCCGGGTGAGTTGGGGGTCGAGCTGGGGCTGCGGCGATTCCGCGCGGGTCGCTTGTGCGGCGGGGTGGTTGGGTTGATAGTCTTTTTCCATTGGTTGGGTCCTTGTGTGATACGGAGAAGGATCGTTGCGGTTCGTTCTTCGACGAGTCGGGTGGTGGTTCGCTGACGGCCAGGCGCGTTTACCGGGTGTCTATACCCTCACCCCCGACCCCTCTCCCGCAAGCGGGAGAGGGGAGGTCAAGCCGCAAGCCGCTCGCAGCTCTGTGGAGCGAGGAGCGACGAAGCGGACTATCCCACCGGCAGTCGATCTCCCAGGCCGTCGTCGGCGCGACCGCCGCCGAGCAGCTCCGCGGCCAGTCGCACGGCCATCTCGGCCGCGTCGGGGCCGTCGTCGTGGTCGGCGATGGGGAACTCCTTGAGCTGGTCGACGAGCAATCGCGTCGACGGCGAGCCGGTCTTGAATCGCAGCCGCCCGCTGGACAGGTACGGCCCCAATCGCCGGATGCGAACCTGCTTGTTGACGCGGTTGTCGAGCGTCCACGGGCGCGCGGCCAGGATGCCCTGCTTCCGGAACTCGGCCTCGAACTCCCCGGCCAAAAGCTCCTGGAACTGATTCGTTTCGACGCCGAACGCGTCGGGCTGGAACCGGCGGTAGAGCTCGACCCCGTCGGCCACGATCTCGGGCGTGGGCCGGCGCGCCAGGTCGGCCTCCAGGTAGACGATCCCCTCCCGGCTCACGCCCAGCATGACGAAGGCCGAGTAGTCGCCGCGTCGGGCGTCGGCGCCTTTGCTCGGGTCGAGGGCCAGGGTCTTGATCCGCAGGCCGTCCGGCCAGTCTTCGAACCAGATGGTCTCGTCGAAGTAGGACTCGGGCCACTCGCACAGGTCGGGGCTGATCGGCGAGTTCTGCTTCTCCCGCTCGAATGCCGCCCGACCCCCCTCGGCGCGGATGCACATGAGCGTGTAGAGGTCCTCTTCCTCCGGCCAGAGGAGCACCGCGCCGGCGTCCATCTCCCGGCGGTTCCGGTCGTAGAAGGCGCGGGCCGTCTCGCGGTAGTCGGGCCTGGTGAGATCGGTGTAGAGCGCTTCCCACTCTTGCCACAACGACATGTTCGCCGGCCACCGCTGGATGGCCCGGAAGCGGCGCGATCGCCAACCGGGCGTCTCGTGAAGCTCCAGGGCCAACGCTTCGCGATGCAGGGCGGTGGCCAGGTTGACCACGTTGGTGCGAACGTTCCCGGCCTTCGTCAGGGTGCCGTGGAACCAGGTCCGCGAGTGCTCCCGTTGCAGGGCGGAGGCGATGTGCCCGTCGTTCTGGAGGTCGTCGCAGACGATCAGGCTGGGCCGGCTCGCCCGGCGACGGCGCCCGCGGATCCGCTGCCCGGTGCCGAAGGCGTCGATGGCCACGCCGTTGGCGAGCACGACGGACCCGGATCGCCAGACGGGGCCCTTTCCCACGGCGTTCGGGTAGTCGGCGGCCAGGCGGGGGTTATCGGCAAGCTCGCTCTTGACGTTCTCCAGATGGGCGCACGCCTGGTGCCGGGTGTCGGAGACGATCCAGACGTAGGGCTCCCAGCCTTCGACCGCCGCCCGGAGCACGTAGGCCAGGGTGGCGATGGTCGACTTCGCCCCGCCGCGGGGGCCCAGCAGGTTGAGCCGGGTGCCCCGCCGGTGCCACATCAGGTCGAGCTGTCGGGCGAGCCAGCGGTGCATGGTCGAGGCGGGGCGGATGAAATGATCGGGGAGGTATTTTCGCGACCAGGCCAGCAGGCCGGGTCCGCCGTTTCGGGCGGCCTGGAGGCGTCGCGCCCGGCCATGTCCCAAGGCCAGCCGGTCGCGAAGCGTCTGGAGGACGTTGCACGCCTTCTCGGGCGACAAGCCGCACTCGGCAAGCGGAAGCTCAGTTCTTGGCATCGGCCGGCTCCTTGGGGACGGACCGTCGAAGATCGACGATCATCGCGTCAAGCTTCTTGAGCACGTTTTTGCGATACGCGGCCACGGGGACCTCGTTGACGACGATCTCGGCGAACCGGGCGAGAATCAGCGTGATCTGGTCGGGGGTGAAGACGTTGGGTCGTCGCCGTGCGAAATCGTCCGGGTTCTTCCGTTCCAAAACCCACGCCGCCGCCCGCCAATACTGTTCCTTCCTCGCCGCCTTCTGGATGCTCTTCAGATAGGCGATTTCCGCCTGGTGCTCGGCCTGGCCGAGGTTCTGGGTGAACTGGAGATCGCGGTCGGCCGTGTTCTGGATGGTGGAGAGCGCGCAGCCCACGTAGCTGGCCGCCGTGCGACGGCTCCCTCCCACCGCGAGGATCGCCAGGATCTCGCGCCGCTTGAACTCGTCGAGAACGGGCCGTCTGCCCCGTTTGGCCATGCGGCGGTTCCTCTCGCTCACGGTTGCTGGTCGGTCACGCGGCGGGCGTCTCTCGCGGTTCACCGAGCGGACCGACGTACTCCGCGGAAACCACCGCCCGGCCGCCCGAGCCACGGTACCCCCGCACGAAACCCCTCGCGCCCGCGCCCCCCGTCTTCTTCACGCTGACGGCCCTCCATCGCGGCGACTTGCGCCAGTGGGCGATCATCGCCGGATGGCTCGCCGTGCAATTCACCCGGTGGCCTTCCCCGCGGTGCAGCTCGGCCACCGTCTCCATCACCGCGGTGCCGATCCCCACGCCCTGGTAGTCGGGCAGGGTCACGATGCGGCTGATCCGCCAGCGGTTCTTCTGTCCGATCAGCGTGACCATCGCGCAGAACGCGACCGGCTCGCCTTCCCAAATCGCCAGGTAACATCGCGCCCTCTTGCTCAACGACCCGCTCAAATAGTGATGACGCGCAAACAATCGCCACGCACCATGCCGGCAACGAAAGATCTCGAGCCGGATCGGCGGTCGTGGAAGGCACCTCCGGGTGAAGGTCGAGGTGGCCATGTCAATCACCCAGTCGGGCTGGAGCCAGTCGGTGACGTCGTAATGGCAGGTGACGGCCACGAAGCGGCACCGGGCGATCCCTCGATGCACCGCCCCGGCGATCGCCGCCGACGCGATCCGCGCCACGTTGCGATCGACCACGCTGGTGAACTCGTCGAAGGCGACGACCGGCAGCAAGGAGTGGGGAGTAAGGAGTGGGGAGTTGGGAGTGGGGAGTAGCGAGTCAGAACAAGTGTTCTCCTGTCTCCCTTCTCCCCACTCCCCACTCCCTTCTCCCTTCTCCCCACTCCCTTCTCCTCGCGCGTTCGCCCAGGCCAGCGCCCGGGCCAGGTCGCACCGAAACTGCTCGCCGCCCGACAACACGTGGTACGGCTTGATCCAGCTTGGCGGCGAGCTGAACCCCACGGCCGTGAACAGGCCCGTGATCTCCCGGATCGGCCGGTCCCCCAGGCCGTCCACGACCGCCCGGTCCCGGGGCCACTCCCGGCCATGGTAGAGCGCGTTGCCGAACATCCTCCGGGCGATGGTGCTTTTCCCGCTGGCCGAAGGGCCGACGATGAGCCCGATCCGCCAATCGCTGCCCAGCTCGGGGACATCGAGGCAGAACCGCTCCGACGCCCGTTCGGCGATGGGCACGTCGAACATCCCGCCCACCTGCTCGACGCGGAACGAGTCAAATACGGGGCAAGTTACGGTGACGTCGATTTGCGGCATGGCTTCGTGAATAGTATGAGTAAGACCAAGAGGACTCTCGCCAAGGCGCCAGGACGCAAAGGAAGAAGAGTTCTCCTGGCAGTCTGGCGAAATGGAGTGACTCCATGTGTAATAAGGGAAGAGGGGAAAGGGGGAAAAGGGGAAAAGGCAGACTGATGTGAGTACGGGATCGTCCAGCCCTGGAATTGGCAGTTTTCCCCCTTCTCCCTGTTCCCTCTTCTTACACCTCACTTCAGATGACCGAATGGTCGCGACCAATCCATCTCTCCCTTTGCGTCTTGGCGCCTTTGCGAGAGTCTTCTCCCCTCACCCCTCACCGCTCACCGCTCACCGCTCACCGCTCATCTCTCATCCCTCATCTCTCATCCCTCATCACAATGTCAGCAGCCGGCACGTGAGCCCTTCGGACGTGAAGCGCTCGTAGAGGGCCTTCTGCTCGGCTTCGTCCTCACACTCGACCACCACCTGGTACGACTCGGGGATTTCGACCTCGGAGGGCGCCTCTTGGCTGGATGGGTCTTCCCAAGGCTTGGCCGACGAGAGCATCTGATCGAGCACGGCCTGAACCGCTTCGTTCTCGGTTTCCACGTGCTCCAGCAGCTCCGCCAACAACTGGCCGTTGGGCTCCGCCAGGTCGGCCAGCGGATCGTGCAGGGCCAGGAGCTTCGCGGCCTCCCGGTCGTCGAGGTCGACGACGAGCACCGGTACTTCGGCGTCCGGCGTGATCTCCGCGCGAAGATGCCCGTCGATCAGCTCCAGCGACCCGTCGTCCAGTTCGCGGGCCAACAGGGCGTCGGCATAGCCGATCTCCGCCAGTAGCCCCCGCACGGCGTCCTGCTGGGCGACCGGATGCGTGCGCCAGTTCCTCGGATGCGGCCGCAGCCGGCTGGCCTTCACCCGACGCAACCCCTTGATGCGATCACGTACCTTCACGAAATCCCCTTAGGAGGCGTAACAGACTAGCTCGGTCAATTGGGTGGCACGCCCGGAACGAAGTGATGGGCGTGGGACCCGAGGAAACACGCCCTTCGCTGCGCTCAGGGACGTGCCACCCAGTTGCCAATTCGATCAGGTTAGTTTTGCGCAGCGCCTTAGCACCAATACAGACACGCAGACTCGGAAAAGGACCGGGCGACGGAGTGACGGGCGACAAGGGAACATGCCATTCCCCCGTCACCCCGTCACCCTGTCACCCCGTCACCTCCTCACCCCGTCACTCGCCGGATCCTACGCCGATCTCCCCGTGCCCGCCGATGTCCCGCTCTCGCGATTCGGACTGGCCGCGGGCCCCCGCGGCTCTTCCGAGGGGCGCACGCCGTGGGGGATCGGGACCCGGTTGTCGTCGCCGCCGAAGGAGACGACCATGTCGAACATCTCGGCCAGCGACGCGTACAGCATCACCGACTCCCGCGGCGTGATCCGGTACGTGGCGAACCGGCTGTCCAGGCGCGTCGCCTCGACGATGTGCTGGTCCAGCGCGGTGACGAACATCCGGGCGTCGACGTTCCGCAGGTCCACGTCGCCCAACAGCGGGATGTTCGGATCGGACCCGTCCAGTTTGTACGGGAGATCGAACTCGCGGCCCGCCGGGCGCGCCACCTCCTCCCCGGGCGGACTGAACTCATTCACGTCGTCCGGCAGGGAGACGCTCAAGTCGCGGGCGCGCTGTTCGAGCGTCTTGATGTCGATCTTCTGCGGGTTGTGGGTGATCTTGCGGCGCAGGAAATCGAGGCGCACGACGTGCTCCATGATGAACTGGTTGGTGGCCGTGTCCCAACCGCTCTGCACGCCGAACTCGCCGTCCTGCAAAATCTGCCCGCGGAACAGCACGCAGTGACCCACGTAGGTGTGAATCGACCGGTTGCGGAACCGCGTGATCGCGTCCTCGAACGTGTCTTTTCCAGGCACAGACATGGTAGTTGACTCCCTTGGCGTTGGATGGCTTTGTCTCTACTGGTCACGTACGCACGATACGCTCACAAGGTGACGGGGTGACTGGGTGACAAGGTGACGAGCCAAGAAGAACACATCTCACCCCGTCACCTTGTCACCCCCTCACCCCGTCACCCCCTCACCTTGTCACCCCGTCACCCCCTCACCTCCCGGCGGCTCGGCGGGCGTCGGCGACTGGTCGTGTATGCGATAGAACCTCCGGGCCACGCGCTCGCGCAAGGCCCGGGCCCAGCGGGCCAGCGCGGCGTCGCTGCTCTCTTCGGCCCGGCGAAGCTCCTCGTCGTACTCCCGGCCGAGCGTGGCGTCGGCGATCGGGCTGTGGCCGGAAAGGGCGTACACGCGGGCGAGCTGCTCGGCGTAGTCGTCATTCAAGGGTTCGGGGCGCTTGGAGCCGGGCCGACCGTCTGACGAGCCGCGCCCTCTTCGCTTTTTCACGCGTCGTCGCACGATGCCCGTAACGAGGCGAAGCGCGAGGATCGCCGCAATCGCAGGCGGGCCGGTCCAGCCCAGTGCGGCCAGGACGCCCGGCAGGAGCTTCTCGACCAGGCTGGGTCCCCGGTCGCCGAGGACCCCGCCGGCCACTTCCCGCACGATCGCGCGGAGGCTGTCGCCGCCGACCGACTGCTCAGCCCGCTCGACGCGCTCGCGCAGGCCGGCAACGAGGCCGACCGCGCTTTCCAGTTTCTCGATGCGCTGGCTCCAAGACCGCTCCCCCTCCGCCCGTTGCCGCTTGGCGTCGTCCAGTTGGCCGGACAACCCGTTCACCTGCTCGCGGATCTTCTCCAGGGGGTCGTCCCGCCCAGGCCAACCGGGTTGGCCGGGCGACGGCGAGGGCGCACCCGGAACGGCGCCGGGCCTCTGCCGGGGCAAATGGCCCAGCGACAGGATCCGTGCCAGGAACTTGCGGACCCGCCCGCAATACGTGGCCCCCACGATCCGGCCGTCGGTCCCCCACAGAACGGCCGCCAGCTCGCCCCGCTGGTTGAAGACCGGCCCGCCGGAGTCGCCGTCGCGGGCGCGTCCGGTCAGCTCCAGCGTCTCGTACGTGGCGGTGGTCGCGGTTCTGGCATATCCCAGCGCGCTCCCCTGATTGCACCAGTAGCGGCCGTCGGACCCATATCCACAGCTCTGGAGCCGATCGCCCGGATTGGGGTGATCGCTTGCGACCGTCACCGGGGTCGCCTGAGGCGCGGCGATCCGAAGCGCGGCCAGGTCCCAGGCCGGGTCGACCGCCACCAGCTCGGCTTCCAGCGGGCGCCCGCCCGAAAACGTCACCACCACGTCGCCCACCTCCTCGCGGAAGAGATGGGCGCACGTCAGCACGATCCCCTGCTCGGCGTCCTTGTGGACCAGCGTCCCCGACCCGTAGCACCGGTTGCCGCTTGGGGCGATTTGGACTACCCGAACGACGGCCGGGTGAGCCGTGCCGGCCGGCGGCGCGCACCGATCCGGCGTACATTGCCCGACCCCGGACGATTGCAGGATCGCGGCGATCAGGAGGCAGCCAACAGCAGCCAGCAGGCGGCAAAGCCGCTCGCGATTTCGCAATCGGCGCGCAACACACGCGCCCTCGACGCTCGGCATGCTACTTCCCGCCACGGCCCGGTCCCTCCTCCGCGCGACGCAGGCGGATTCGCTCGTACCGCGACCGGTGGTCCTCGGAAAGGTCCAGGCGGAGGCGTTCCTCGGGCCTGACCGGCGGGCGGGCAATGCGGGATTCGGCGGCGAGCTTGCGCACGCGGCACAAACGACAGGGCAGGTACGCCAAACCGCCGCATCCGGGGCAGCGCTGGGGCGGCCCCGTCGGTTGATCGAGCTCCGACTGCCGCTCTTTTGTCATCGCCTCGTAGTCGGGGCGCTTGCCGCCGGCAATCGCCCCGACCGTCCCCCGGCTGACGCCGGTCATCCGCGCGATCTTCCGCTGGCTGTACGTGCCTTCGGCCAATAGGCGCTTGATCTGGTTGGCGACCGAGGGTGCGATCATCGGGATTCCGTAGCTGGTAGGGCGGTGTCAGCGATCTCGAAGGGTGTCCACAAGGTCGCTCTTTGGAGGGCGCGCAAAAAAAACCCGCCGCCGGAATCTCTTCCGGCGGCGGGCTCTTCTCGATACCCAGTGTGTCTGGCGCTTCAGATACCCGCGAATCGCCTGTCAACCATACCGAACGCGTTGGCCCAATTTCAAGAGGACTTCTTCACCGCCGCCTTCTTCTTCGTCTTCGTCTTGCCTCGCTTGGCGACGCTACGCTTCTTGGCGGTCCTCTTGGCCTTCGCGCGTTTTTCTACTTTCGCGGGCTTCTTCCGCGGGGCGGTTTTCTTTTCGGGCTCCGCCTTCTCTCGCTCGCCGCTCGCTTGTGCCACGGTCCGCTCGAGCTCCGAGACGACGCGGTCCAGCTCGTCGACCAACT
This sequence comes from Thermoguttaceae bacterium, assembly GCA_035528065.1. Lineage (GTDB taxonomy): Bacteria > Planctomycetota > Planctomycetia > Pirellulales > Thermoguttaceae > DATKZH01. The sequence goes on from DATKZH010000673.1 coordinate 20,104, forward strand.
CGTTGGCCCCGGCCTGCTTCAAGATCTCCACGACGCTGCGATAGTACCACAAGACGCCGTCGCGGCCCCCGGCAAACTTCTCCCAGAGTGATTCCCCGAGCCATCGGTAGCTGAGGAGAACCGATCGCGAGTTATCCAGCTTGTCGGAAGCCGACACCAAGCGCACGGACGGGGAAGCGCGCTTCAATCGGGCGAGGTAGGCCTTCTTGCGCGCCCGCCACGGGGGCTTGGGATGCCGATCGCTGTCGGTGCAGCCGTCGACGATCTCGACGACCCGATCTCCGAAACGCCGGCGGATCTCTTCCCGGACTCTCGCCCCGCCCTGATCCTCGACGGCGTCGTGCAACAGGGCGGCGATCGCCTCGTCCTCGTCGGCACCATGGCCGATCGCGATCCCGGCTACCCGCAGCAAGTGAGATACGTAGGGTACGCCCGAGATCTTCCGCCGTTGATCGGCATGCAACTCGGTTGCGTAGACCAACGCTTCGCTAAAACGGCCCGACAGCTTCATGCGATGATTATCGACAGCGCCTCATGCTTACCGCGGATGCGAAGGAGCGGGATCTCCGCCGGGCCACTCCGACGACTCCACCGCCTCGTACTGCTCGTCGAGCAACGCTTCGAGCTCGCGGATCTTCTCCAACAAGCACCCCTCTCGACGCTCCCACCGCTGCCGATCTCGCAACAGCCGCAACAACAACGAGCGGGCCTCGCAGATCAACTGAGCGTTCGCCGCGGCCATCGAACGAGCGTCTTCCGGACGGCTGGCCGGCGGTCGCACGCTGACGATGTGCCGTCCGTCGGGCAAGGTGGCGACCAGGGCGCCTTCGCCGTCGGACAGGTCGTCGGTGACCAGCGGGCCGGGTGTGGCCGCCAGGCAGATCGCCTCGATGATCTCCGCCTCGTCGCCCTCCACGGGCCGGCATCGCACGAGATGGGGATCGAACACCTCGTCTTCTTCCAAGCAGTCGTCAAGATCCATGCGCCACATGGCCAGCACCCCCTGGGAAGCGGAGTAGTGCGCGGGACGAGACAACATTCTGCTATTGTAACCCGGCAGGCGCGGCTTTTACACCGATCCCACGGAAGAACGGACCGGATGACAGCCCGAAAGAGGGGGTACTTGGCAGGGGCGTCAATCGCCGAATCCCCTCTATCGGGGAGGGTTCTCGGGGCTGCTGGCCACGTTGCCCGCCTGACCCCCTTCGTAGACGCTGAATTCGGCCCAGATCGGCAGGTGATCGGAGATCTCCACGGCCTGGCGCATCGACAGCTCGAACTCCCGGATCAGGTCGACCACCCCCGACCGGCCCGTGAACTCCGTGGTCGCCCGACGCTCGAAGAAGAGATTGTCGACGAGTCGGGTACCCCGGGTGGTGCTGGGCACGTCGGAGATCGCCCAAGTGATGTTGGGCACTTGCCCGAGGGCGCCCAGGTGGCGATCATCGACGCTGAGGCCGCCCAATAGGTCGACGCCGAGGTCACCCAATAGGATGACGTCATCCTCGCCGCGACCGTCGTCCCGCACCGCCCGGAACACGTCGTCCAACAAGTCCAGCTCCGCCACCACCCGACTCGGGTCGGTGTGGACGTTGACCAGCGTGAAGGTGAAGGCCTCCTTGGGGCTGGGGCCCCGGGCGCGGAACGATGCTACCAAGGGCTCGCGGCGAAACCGGCCCGCGTCGTCCTGCACCTGCACGACGCAGACGGTGCTTCGGTCGATCTCGACGGTGGCCCGATCGAACAGAAACGCGCTGTACTGCTCGACGGGCTCCCGTCCGACGCTGGGAGGCGTGGCGAAGTCGTAGTGCCGCTCGCCGGTGTTGATCTGTTCGACGAACTCGAGCAGGATGCCCTGGTCGCGCGCACGAACGTCCTGGATCGCCACCACGTCGAACCGCCGGATCACCTGAGCGAGCCGATCGACGACGTGTTGCTTGCTCAGCTTCTGCTGGTCGAACGGGCCGAGGTTGATCGTGGCAACGCGAATCGTCTTCTGCCCTTGCGGGACCGGCGGTTGCTTGGGCACTCCGTCGTCCGAGCCCCCGTCGCCCGACTCACCGGTGCGCGGCTTGACGCTCAGCGACTCAATCCCTTCGACGTCGAAGTTCGTCCAGAAGTACCAGCCGCCGAACACCGCAGCGGCGAGCAGGGCCGTAGGCAAGAGTCTCGCCATGGTTCCCTCCGATGGATCATGCTGGCCCGGATCGTTCGCAGGAGCGCGTGGCCCGGGCTTCCTCGTAGCACAGGCTTCCAGCCCGTGTAATGGAGTGCCCAGGCAAGGGCGGTGTGGTGGGGCGCCGAGGCAAGATGCCTGTGCTACGCGCCACGCCGATGAGCAACCCGGGCGGGGTATCTCGGCTCGGCCGGCACCAGGAAGGCGCCGGCCGCGACCCTGAGAGCCTGGAAGAGTAACGCAAGACGCCCCGCGACTCCAGGGCAATTCGGCGGATGGCGGGGGCAAGGGGTGCATACCAGCTTTTGCGCGAGTTGGCGGCGGCCAAGAAAGGTCAATAGGAGAAATTGGGGATTCTTTGGTAAAGTAGGCGTGGCGGCGTGGTTTAGAGAACGGATTCTCTAGCGAGAGGAGATCACTGATGGACGGCGCGGAAGGGATTTGCGCGCGGAAAAGTTCCTCGGAGAGGCGGCGGATTCTGAGAGGACGGAAGAGTTGAAGGAGCGGTTGGAGGGGCTGCTCCGTGAGGCGGCTGAGGTCGAGGTCGAGTTGAGTCGAGCCGACGGGACGATCAAGGGCATCCCGCACTACTCCCTAATTGAGGGGCGGGCCCACGAACTCGGCAGACGACTCAGCCGCGAGGTGCAGCAGCGGCAGATGAACGAACTGGCCGCGTCACAGTCCGCGACGGCGCGGTGTCCCGAATGCCGTACGCGCTGCAAGCTGCGACTGCAAAAACGGAACGTGAAGTCGGTCGACGGCGACACCCCATTGCAGGAGTTGGTGGGCGACTGCCCCCGCTGCCGGCGGTCTTTTTTTCCCGCTGCGTGAGGCACTCGGTTTTGACGCCCGCGGATTGACGCCGGGCCTGGTCGAGCGAATCACGTTCTCGGCGGCGGAGACACGGTCGTTCGAGCGTGCCACGTTGATCCTGGACAAAGTCGGTGACGCGGCCGGCTCGGCCAATACGGTCCAGCGTGTGGTGGGAGACGTGGGTGGCGAACTGGCGGCCCGTCGCGATGCGGATCCGACGCACCTGCGCGGGCTGGCCGAGCGGCCGGAAGAGCCGCCGCAACTGGCGGTGGTGGAGTGCGACGGCGGCCGCGCACGCACGCGTGAGCCGGGACACGGCCGGGGGGTGCATCTGTCGGGCGAAGGGTGGCGGGAGACGAAAAACGCCTGCCTGATTCGCGCGTCGCGGAAGACGTTCGAGGAGGATCCGCAGCCGGAACCGCCGGCTTGTTTCTGCGATCCGAAGCATGCGGCGAAAATCGCCGAAACGGAGGCCTTGTCGGTTGCCGCCCCGCGTGCGGCGAGCCCGCCGAACGATGAGCAACTGGCCGAGCCATCCGACGCCGCATCCCTCCGCGACGATTGCGGCGATTGCGGCGATTGCGGCGATTGCGGCGATTGGCGCCCGAAGCGCCTCGTGCGGACCGTGGTCAGTAGCATGAAGGCTTCTCGCGACTTCGGGCGGCAAATGGCCCGCGAAGCCAAGCAGCGGCGATTTTTCGAGGCGGCCGCCAAGGCGTTTCTCGGCGACGGCTTGCCGTGGAACTGGACGATTGGGAAGGAGCACTTCCGCGACTTTGTGCCGACCCTGGACTTCATTCACCCGCTGAGTTATCTGTTCTTGGCCGCGAAGGCGGTGCATGCGTCGAGTGCCGACGATGCCTGGAACCAGTACCTGGTGTGGATGCGAGGCTGTTGGCAAGGCGATGTCGGACAAGTGCTCGATGAGCTGCGCGCGTGGCAAAGC
>DATKZH010000674.1:0-2625 GCA_035528065.1 Thermoguttaceae bacterium
GAGGGCCAACACCAAGATCACCACCACGTGGACCACCGTGCTCACCAGCCAACTGGGCGTCTGGCGGATCAGGCCCCGGACCGATCGCCCGAACCAGCCGGCGGGCCGTCCCACCTCGATCCGGACCGCGCCGGCAGCCACCACGCTGCCGGCCGCTTGGGTCGCCTTGGCTCGGGCAGCCGTCCGGCCGGCGGCGCGAGTGTCGGCAGCTTGCTCGGCCGCGGGAGCCGTCTCGGCTGCGGCTGCTTGGCTGGCCTCGGTCTTGCCGGTCGCCTCAGACCTCGCCTCGGACTGAGACTCGCCCGCGGCGTTGGCGGTCGCCTCACCTTTGGGCTTCTCCGCGTCGCTCTGGCTGGAGGGCTCATCTGCCATGGCTTCTCACTCCACGCGATCTCGCCGGGGAAGACGCCAGCTCAGTCGGGGACGGTCCCCCGGGCTGGCTTCGCACCCTCCCAAGGCGATCAGGACAAGTCGAACGGACGAACGACGGACAAGGCCCAGACTATCTTGGCCGCTCGAAGCACGGGATGCAACGGGAGGCCCCGAGGGGATTTCGTCCTCGAAGCCCACCATAGCGAACCGAGGCGACCGTGGGCAAGACTCGACCGAGCGGGGAGCGACCACGAACGCGGACGATTCGCCTAAGCTATTATACAGTATAGCTTTACACCGGTTCCAGCGTCAACCCTTTCCGTCGACGGGAAGGCCGCCGTCGGCACCGACGGGTCAGGCCGCCCCCCTGTTCACGCGATCGAGCCGCGATCATTTCCCCGCCGGCGTGTCGTCAAATCGCCATCTCGGGTCGGCTTCTCGCCCCCGGGCGGAGAGGAAACGGCTCAGCAGCCGTTTCAAATCCAGGCGGACACGATATAATGATCGGTTTGGCCTCCTGGGCAGGCCGTGCGTGGTACCACTTGGAGTTGGCGAGAATGGCCAAGGCAAAGAGCAAAGGCAAGAAGAAGAAAAAGGCGGAGACCGTCTTCCTGGTCTGTGAGGAAACGGGCGATCACAACTACTCGCTGCGTCGGAAGCCGGGCGGCGAGAAGTTGAAGGTGAAGAAGTACTGCCCGCGGCTCCGCAGACATACCTGGCACACCGAAAAGAAGAAATAGCCGCTCCCGGCGGGACTGCGGTTTGGCCGGTCGGATGCGCAGTGGTTCGGCATCTCGGGCGTGGAACGGTGTGTCTGATCGGCTTGTAGCGCCCCCGTCCATCGGGTCGCGGACCACGCCCTAGCGCGGTTCGGCGGCAGGACCCGAGGAACCGAGTCACGGCGAATACGCCTCCTCGACGCCCTGAGGCCGGATCGCCGAACGGCCGTCAGGCGGTGTTAGGCCCATGGTCAAGCGCTGGCGCATCCACTCGCACGATCCGGATCGCATCGCCGCACTCCAACGCGCGGCGGGGATTCCGGCCGTGGTGGCCCAACTCTTGATATGTCGCGGCATCACCGATCCGGTCCGCGCGCGGCAATTCCTCGATCCCAAGCTCACCCACCTCCGCGATCCCGAGCACTTGCCGGGCTGCTCCGCCGCGGCGGAGAGGATCCACCGGGCGATCAGCGCGGGCCGGCGGATCGTCATCTACGGCGACTACGACGTCGACGGGATGACCGGCACGGCGATCCTGCACCAGTGCATCAGGATGCTCGGCGGGGACGTCGGCTACTACGTGCCCCATCGCATCGACGAAGGCTACGGCCTGAACCACGAGGCGATTCGCTCGCGGGCTGAGCAGGGAGTCAAGCTGCTGGTGACGGTCGATTGCGGCATCGCCAGCCTCGACGAGGCGGTGACCGCCAAGGAGTGCGGCCTGGAGCTGATCGTCACCGACCATCACCAGCCCGGCTGCCCGCTCCCCGACGCGGCGCAGATCGTCCATCCGGCCCTGCCCGGCCACAACTATCCCTTCCACGGCTTGAGCGGCGCGGGTGTGGCTCTGAAGCTGGCCTGGGCCATCTGCCAGCAGGCCAGCGGCGCGAAGAAGGTCGGCCAGCGAATGCGCAACTTCCTGCTCCAGGCCGTCGGGCTGGCCGCCCTGGGGACCGTGGCCGACGTCGTCCCGCTGGTCGACGAGAACCGGGTGTTGGTCCGTCACGGGCTGGGCAGCATCAAAGCAGAACCGGGCGTGGGTCTGCAAGCGCTCGTCGACGTCGCCAAGCTCGGCGACAAGCCGCAGTTGAGCGCCGAAGACGTCGCCTTCAGCCTGGCCCCCCGTCTGAACGCCGCCGGACGCCTCGGACAAGCGCAACTGGCGGTCGAATTGCTGATTACCGACCGGCCCGATCGGGCGAAGGAGTTGGCCGCGTACGTCGATCAACTCAACGCCAGCCGCCAGACCTTGGAGCGGAGCATCTACCTGGCCGCCAACAAGCAGGCCAAGGAGCAGTTCGACCCGAAGAGCGATCCGGCGCTGGTCTTGGCCGACCACGGCTGGCATCCCGGGGTGATTGGCATCGTGGCCGGCAGACTGGCCGAGAAGTACCACTGCCCCGTGGTGCTAGTCTCGTGGGACCAGCTCGGCGTGAAGCCGGGGATCGGATCGGCGCGGAGCGTGCCCGGCTTCGATCTCCACAGGGCCCTGGACTCCTGCGGCGAGCATCTTCGCAGCTACGGTGGTCACGCC
>DATKZH010000675.1:0-23710 GCA_035528065.1 Thermoguttaceae bacterium
TGGGAACATGTGAAAACCGCTTCCATGTTCTACACCGGGCCCCTTTTCTTCGCACCCCAGTTTACGCAAATACCTCGCAATCGCGTTAGCCCGGGTAGACTGGGTAACATGCGGGGGCGCGCGATGGGGGTTGCAACCAAAACGAATCTGCACCCGTAGAATAGAAACCGGCGCCCCCTCCGATTTGGCTCGACACGTTAGTGGTTACCGCATTTATGCGGTCGAAGCCGTCTCACCGCGGCTATCCGGCTGCCGGGTCCCGAGAAACGCCTCGATCGGCCGCGCCAGGCGGCGGAAGTCGGCGGTGGGCATGGCTACCGTGTCCCAACTGGGGGAAATCGGGTGGGCCAGCGGTGCGTACTCCGAGAGCTCGATTCCCACGAATCCGTAGAGCGAGCCGCGATGCTCGAACAACTGGTCCGGCGCGAGCGGGGCCCGGTCGCCCACGATGTTGTAGGCGAACACGAACAGCCCGCGAAAGCTCTCCCCAAAAACAGCCTCCCACTGGGCCAGGCTCCCCAAGTCCTCGCGCGGCGACCAGTTCTTCCAGTACTGCTTCGTCTCGTCGCCGCTCGGAAACCGCCGCCCCTTCACGTCCACCAGCCAGGTGAGCTCGCCCGGCGAAGAGACGATGAAGTCGAGGCTCTTGATCGACCGCCCGTCGGCCAGCACGCTCCGCCTGGCCTCGTCCACCGCCACGTAAGGGACTCCCCGCGAGCGGAGGAACCCCTCGAACGCCGCCTCGTAATGGTTGTCGCGGTTGGCCATGGGGCACGCGTCGGCGTTGAAACGGTCAGGTAATCGAACGAGACTGGAAGGATCTCCGCCTACAGCCTGCTGGACTCTGCGACGATGGCAAGCCGGAACGGACTGCAGATCTTTGCGCGAAGCCCGCGACAGGTCCTGCTTTGCCTCCTCACTCCCGCTTAACTGTCGTCATCGCACTGCGCTAGCATCTCCGTGGCTTCCGTCACGACATCGCAGTCCGGATGCTCTCGTACTATGACTTGGAGCCACGTCCTCGCCTCCGCGGTCTTTCCTGCCTCAATCAGAGACTTCGCATTTGCCAACATCGCGGCTGGGTCCTTCGGCTGCTTTTCCAGCATCAGCACCAATTGGCGTACCTTCGACGCTTGATCGAAGAATCGAATGTGGCAGTGACCGATGTCACACCCAGTCAGGAAGAAGTCACCGGTCCGGACATTGATCGTACAGTTCGTCAGTTTCGCGCGTAAGAGCGCTTTCCCATCGAGCTCCAGCTCTTGCCCGTCAAGGTGTCCGCGGACCGGTTGGTAAATGCGCCCACGTGAATCAAGCGCGATTTTCGCTAGTTCGAGGTCGCTCTGCGTCATTCCCTGCACCACACCGAAGCCACCGCCAGCGCCAAATCCGAAGGCTGCTTTGCCACTCGAAAGAATCCTCTCGTCTGGCTCGCCGCTGTTTGCGTGGAAAACCAAATCACCGCTCTTGTTGTAGAACTGCGCCTTGATTGTCGTCACGAAGCATTCGTCGGGGAGATTTGCGACTTTGGTGAACACAGTGCGAACCTGAAAGATGGGCACACCGGCGCTATCGTGAATCTCATAGCCGACATGATCACCGAGGATCTTCGAGCAATTGCCGGGATTGAGCACAAGGACATTACGCACGAGGCGAAAGAGCACATTGCCCTCGGAGTCGAGTACGTTTCCCGTTAGTAGTGGATACGTGGACTCATCCAGAGGCTCAGCTCCGATAAGAAAGAAGTCGTCGCCGGAACCTACCTCGCCCAGTGCGAAGGCGTTGCACATGTTTCCTGCGATGAGGTAATTGTTGAAAGGCCCGGGCATAATTGTATTGGCTTGCAGTACTCCCATTGCTTCTCGCCCTCCTGAAGTTCGATTTGCGCATGTGTGTGAACGACGCCGCTCCAGAATCCGCAACCAACTCCTTCCCGCACGGCCAGAGCTAGATTCGCTGAATATCTTCTTCACCGCCGCGATGACGCTCCGCGCGTCGGGCTCCAGCGGCACGTCCTGCTGCTCGGCCTTTTGGAGGTCTTTGACCTGGCAGGTGCCCGAGGCGAACTCGTTTTCGCCGGCGATCAGGGCGACGCGGTGGCCGCGGCGGTCGGCGTATTTGAGCTGCTGGCCGAGCTTCTTGGGGTCGGGGTAGACTTCCGCGCCGATCCCGGCCGCGCGCAGGGCGGCGGCCAGCTTGAGGTAGTCGTGGAGCCGGGCCTTGTCGAAGTAGGGAATGAAGACGGGGGCGGGCGTGGCGACCTTCTCGATCATCCCCAGCTCTTCCATCGCCGCCAGCAATCGGTCGAGACCCAGGGAGGCCCCGACGCCCGGCAGCTCCCGGCTGGTGTAAAGGCCCGCTAGGTTGTCGTACCGCCCGCCGGAGCAGACGCTGCCGATGCCGGGCAGGGCGTCCAGGAAGGTCTCAAAAACCGTGCCGGTGTAGTAGTCGAGGCCCCGGGCGATCGAGACGTCGAGCTCGACGCACGCCTCGGGCACGCCGGCCGCCCTCGCGCCGGCCAGCACGTCGCGCAAGAGCGCCACGCCGGCCTCGCCCGTCTCGCTCCCCGCCACCAGCGGGTCGAGCCGGCCGAGCACCTCGTCGTTGGTGCCCTCGAGCGAGGCCAGGCGGAGGACCTCTCGGGCTTGCTCGTCGGTGGTCCCGGCCGTGGCCTTCATCTCCTCGGCGACGCCGTCGGGGCCGATCTTGGCCAGCTTGTCCAGCGCCCGGAGGATCGGCGTGGCCCGATCGGCCAGCTCGAGTCGCTCGAGCAGCCCGGAGAGGACCTTGCGGTTATTGAGCCGGATGGTGAACTCCCGGAAGCCGATCGCGCGGAACAGGTCGTGGATCACCAGGGCGATCTCGGCGTCGGCGGCGGGGGAGCGGGTGCCGATGGTGTCGAAGTCGCACTGCATGAACTCGCGGTAGCGGCCCCGCTGAGGGCTTTCGCCTCTCCATACCGTGGCGATGTGGTAGCGCTTAAACGGCGTGCCCAGCTCGTTGATGTGCTGGGCGGCGAAGCGGGCGAAGGGGACGGTGAGGTCGAAACGCAGGCCGACCCAGCGATCGCCGTGGTCCTGGAACTTGTAGAGCTGCTTGTCGGTCTCCTCGCCTCCTTTGCCGGCAAGGACCTCCAGGTACTCCAGGGCGGGCGTGTCGATCGGGCTGAACCCGTACGAGCGGTAGACGCGGCGGGCCGTGTCGATCAGCCGCTCGCGGGGGATCATCGCCTCGGGCGGGTAGTCGCGGAATCCCTTCAGCGTTCGGGGCGTGATGCGTTTCGGTTGGCTCACGGGTTCATGGAGGGACTGGCGGTTGGTGACTGGGGGCCGGCAAACCGAGGGGCAGGGGGCCAAGCCGCAAACGGCTGCCGACTACTTCGGCCTGGGACTCCGAATATCGCGACCCTTGCGGGGGCCGAGGACGGCCTCGGCGTACTCTTCGACCTGCTCGGACGTCTCGAAGTAGTGGTCGTAGACCCAATCGTCCTCGTACTCGCACTTCTTGGTGGTGTAGTCGCGGCAGATCTGCGGTCGGGACTCGTATCGTTGGCAGAGGTTGTCGTCGCCGAGGTGCTTGCACCGGGTGTGGACCAGCAGGTACCAGACGTCGTCTTCGATGAACACCGTCGCCCGATCGTGGAGCAGGTACCAGCGGATATACTCGAAATCCTCCCACGTGGTCGGAGCCTCGATCGGCAGGGCAAAGTAGCGGCAGCACTTGGCCGAGCAGTGCATGCACAGGATCTCGCCCGGCTCGATATCTTCGCGATGGGGCTTCCGTGGCCTGGTCACGTTGGGGGTCTCAAATCCGGTTTCGACGAGGGTGGCCATCCAGAGCCTCCTCCGCAAGGTGTCGTCCGGCACGGGTGAGGCCGATACGACCGTCGGCCGTGCGCGGGACGTTGTTCCAAGAAAACGAAGCCTCGTATTGTAAGCAGACTAGCACGGCGCGGCAAGAAGCACCACCGGGGAGCTGGTAGCCCGAGACGGGCGTGGCGACGAAGTCCGGCCGGCTGGCCGGGCCATGCCGCTTCGCCGGGAAGATCCCGGAGTCGTGGGTTCCGCGTTGCCCAACAGGGCATCCACCGCGCGCAAGGGCCACCCAGAAGGGGCTGGCTGGCGCGCCGTTGGGCGGTTAGGCTATGACACGTCGCCGATGCCCGGTCTGAACGCGACTGACCCAACCCGATCTACAGGAGGCTTCGTCATGCAGAAATGGCACTGGTTTTCGCTTGGCGCCGCGGTCGGAATCGCCCTGGCCCTCGGTCTCGGCTTCGTCTCGCCGGGGCAACTCATCGCCGCGGAAGCCGGCGCGGCCGGCCCGCCGCCCGACGACGGCAAGCTGCGGATCATCGTCTTCGGGGCCCATCCCGACGACTGCGAGATCCGGGCCGGCGGGGCGGCGATCCTGTGGTCCAGGCAGGGCCACCACGTGAAGCTCGTCTCCGTCACGAACGGCGACATCGGGCACTGGAACATGGCCGGCGGCCCCCTGGCCAAACGCCGCAACGACGAGGTGCAAGAGGCGGCCAAGATCCTGGGCACGACCACCGAGGTCCTCGACATCCACGACGGCGAGCTGATGCCCACGCTGGAAAACCGCCGCACCTTCACCCGGCAGATCCGCGGCTGGAACGCCGACGTCGTCATCGGCCACCGGCCCAACGACTATCACCCGGACCACCGTTACACGGGCGTTTTGATGCAGGACTCGGCCTACATGGTGGCCGTCCCCTTCTTCTGCCCCGACGCCCCGCCGGTCAATCGCAACCCGGTTTTCCTCTACTCCTACGACCGCTTCCAGCGTCCCGACCCCTTCCGGCCCGACGTGGTCGTGGCGATCGACGACGCGATCGAGCAGAAGGTCGACGCGCTGGTGAAGATGGAGTCCCAGTTCATCGAGGGCGGGGCCACGGGCTCTGCCGAGCGTGCCCCGAAAGACGAAGCCGAGCGTGAGGCCCGACGTAAGTCGGTCCGCGAGTCCTTCAAGCGCCGCTTCGCCAGCACGGCCAACGACTGCCGCGACAAGCTCGTCGACCTCTACGGCGAAGAGCTGGGCAAGAAAGTCCAGTACGCCGAGGCCTTCATGATCTGCGAGTACGGGCGACAGCCGTCCAGGGAAGACCTGAAGAAGCTGTTTCCGTTTTTCCCGCAGGAATGAAGCACGAGAAACCCCGCAAGGACGAGTCTCAAAACCCAGATCGCGCGAAAACGCCGATAGCACCGATGACGAACCCAGGGGCAAGCGCGGGCGACGAGGCGGCACGCAGCTATCGTCACGTGGACCAACTACACGCGTTCCGGCGTTCCCTGGCGTCGTAGAGAGCGCAGGCAGCCTCCATCATTGGGGTTGATTTCGACGGCAGAATGCGTGTCTATGCTCATCGGCGGAAGCAGATATAATGGAAAGGGTACGATACGGCCGAGAGAGATGGGGCGTGCCCACAGTACCCCTTTGCGACAAGGCGTCGTCCAGAAAGCGTGTTGCTCGCGGCAGTGGCACTATTGGGGGATGACGACCGGCGGTAGGTTCGAGGTCGGCCTGCGCGTCTGATACGATACGGCTGTCTTTGGAGGAGGCTCCGAATGCCATTCCGAACGGATGTCTTGGTCCTCGACGCTCGCGACACGCCGGTTGCCGCTATCGAGGTGAAGAACCGCCCCAACCTGGGGGCGCCCGAGGCAACCATTATTCGGCGCAGCCTGTTCGCCCATCGCCTAATCGCGCCGGTTGATTACTTTCTGCTTGTTTCGCAAGACATCGGCTACCTTTGGGGGCCAGGGAAGCGGGAGGCGATCGACGCCGAGCCCGATGTGAGCTTTCCCATGTGCGCCGTTGTGGAGAGGTATTCGGTGGAACCGACCGCGTCGGGCAGGCTGTTCAACTCTCAGTTGGAGCTGCTGGTGTCGTCATGGATCCAAGAGTTGACCAGTCCCGGCAGCCGGGCTGAGGGCGAGCCAGAGCTTTCTCTGGAGCGTGCCGGCTTCACTTCCGCGGTGCGCTGTGGCAAGGTGGCGACTGAAGCTCGGTCATGATTGTCTACGGCGAATCGAACTTCGTGCTCGAGCTCGCGCTTGAGCAGGAAGAGCAGGCGTACGCTGAGAATGTGCTGGTCGCCGCGGAGCGAGGCCAGATAATCCTCGTTGTGCCGGCGTTCTCCATCGCCGAGCCCTTCTCGACGATCGACCATCGGTCCCGGATCAGAAAACGAATCAACAACAGTATCAGCGAGCAGGCGAGGCAACTCGAGCGTTCTCCGACCCACGCGGGACTGGTGACCGAGATTCGCGCGGTCGCGGGGAAGCTGGCGAGCCTTGAAGGCCACGAGCTGACGAGACTTCAGACGACCGTGGATCGGGTTGTGATGGTCGCCACGTTGGTTCCTATGACTTCGGCGGTCTTTGCGGCCGCAGTGAACTACCGCTCAAGCCTCGGACTCTCTGTACAGGACGGCATCGTACTCGCCTCGACCCTGAGTCACGCCGCGACCCCGCCAGCGACCGAGCCAAAGGTCTTCGCCCATCGCAATCCGAAGGACTTCGACGTTCCCGACGTCGTCAGTCTTCTCGCCACGCACGGCTGTGAATTGGCAGTGACGTTCGAGGATGCCTGGAAGAGAATTGCACCACACTGCCCAAGCGCCTGAGCAATCTGAAGGCCGGGAAGAAGCCGCGTGAAGGGGTCACTACCGGTGAAGCGTAGTCACCGCCAACGGATAGGCTAGCCCTTTCGGACCGGCGTGAAGCGTTCTTCGGGCAAGATCATCGAATTGATCCGCAGCCCGAACTTGTCGCCCACCTTGACCGCCTCCCCGGTGGCGATCGAGCGCTCCCCAACCTCCAGTTCGAGCGTTTCCTCGCACGACTTGTCGAACTGAATGATCGAGCCGGGCCCCAGCTTGAGGATCTGGCCCACCGGCTGACGCTTGCGAGCGAGCGTGACCACGACCGGCAGCTTGATCTGAAGAAGGCTCCGGCTGTAGTTCGGCAGATCGTTGAGCGTCACGCCTTGCCGTCGGCCGGACTGTTTCGCCCCGGCCGCCGATTGCGGGCGAGAAGGCGGTTGCGCCGGCGGCTTCTCCTGCGGTTCTGTTTCCGCTTCCTGGGGAGCTGCTTCCTGGGGAGCCGCTTCGGGGATCGCCTCCTGGGCGATCACCGCGGCCGGACTGAGCGCCGGCCAGATGAGGTGGGCTGTTGCCCGGGTGCCCTCAGGCCGCTCCAGCTCGAGCGGCAGCGACGCTGCCCCGTCCGACACGCCGCCCCGAGTCAGCGCGTCCGTGAGGCTCCCGACCCTGGCCGCCTTGAAATCGCCGGGCATATACTCCTCAGGGAGGAGGGTCGCCCCCAGCTCTTGGGCGAGCGTAGCCAGCTTGCTCTCGCCGGTCGGGTCGGGCTCGCCGTACCACGGCGGCAGCAGGCCCGAGCTTTCCGGCACGAGGACGAGCGCCCCCGTGCTGCCCACCGTCAGCACGACGGCCAGGCCGGGGCCGGTGAATCCCTCCGGCAAGGACTGCACGTCGATCGAGCCGGGTTCGCCCACGGAGAGCCGCACCTCGGTGTCCAGACCCCGCCCAAGCGCAACGGCCGCTTCCTCGGCGCCCGCCTTGCAGCTTTCCACCACCTCGGACACGATGTCCAGACTCAGCTCAGCCATGTCGCACGCTCAGGGAACAAAAGGTATCGCTGCCGTTGGGGGGTACCATCCACCGCAAGTGCGTACCCTGCCGTGTGCTGTTATCGGGCGAACTGCCCGCAAACTTCCCCTCGATCGCGCAATTTTCGGAACTCCCCCATATCGGGCCCAGGGGAATGCCCAGTGCGAGGAGGAATGACGTTTGCGGAGCAGATAGACAGGTGTTTTGCGGAATCCTGCAAATTCAGGACAGAAGCGGGGTTTGGGATGGCCGCGCAAGTATCGAGCTGGCCTGGCCCCCTCCATGATCCGCTCCACACCGGCCCATGTTGCCTCCGATGGTCCGAGAAGGACTCTCACTTCGCCCGGAAGGCTGGGCCCCACCGACTCGCCCGTGGGCCAACTTCATGGTTGCTTCAGTCCATCGTGCCAGCCGAATGGAAGCCTGCCCGCACATCAGTCTCTTGGGGGCGCGTGTCTGGTCGACTGGGATATGTGAAGCCCCACCAGCCGGGCGACCAGCACCGCGAGATAGAGCTGACCGGTGACGGCCTCGGCGGCGGAGAGCATCCGGGCGGTGGCCGAGGCGGGCACGATGTCCCCGTAGCCCAAGGTGGTCAGCGTGACGAAGCTGTAGTAGATGGGGAAGATCGATTCTCCCCCGCCGAAACGCATCTCCCCCTGCTCGTCGGCAAACCCGAAAGTGAACGACCCCGGCTCCAGAATCTCGATCAGCGAATACGCCGTGGACCAGAGCACGCCGAGCAGGAGGTAGACGCAAAGCGACGCGAAGATCGTGTTGCACGTCACTCGCTGGTCGACGAAAAGGAATTGCAGGATGACGATGATCGTGTAGCCGAGGAAGGCGATGCTGAAGGCGTAGCTGGCCGCGAGCAGGCCGTCCCGGGCGATCACCAGGTTGAGCTCGTACAGCACGATCCCCGGCACGGCCATCCACAAGGCAATCCACACCGAGCGGCGGCTTTGGCTCACGGCGAACACGGCCGAGAGCAGCACCACGCAGAAGAGCGTGGTCACGGTGATCTTCGATAGGGCTGGGGGCCAGATGGGGGCGAGCAGTCGGACCACGGGAGTCCAGAGCAGCAGCAGAACCAACGCGCAAAGCAAAACGTCGAAGCGGTGGTTCCGCATCGCGGCCAGCCATCGCGCCGTCAGACGGAACGCAGGGTGGCGATCGGCTGCCATGACACTATTCCGCTGCTTTGCCGCGTCACTCGCCTCGGCCGAAAGCCGGCCGCCGTGCACGATCGTCTACCGTCCGGCACCGATCGGTTATTGTACTGCGTCCGTCAAGTTTCGACAGGCGGAGCCGTGCCTGACACAACTCCAATTCTCCGAAGACGTTGCGAGAAGCGAGGTCGGGTTCGCCCCGGTCCGGCCGGCGAGGCAAGCGGCCGTCGATGGTCTGGGTTGACCCTGGCCGACCGGGTGGTATCTTGATGACCATCCGATGGGGAGACGTGGCCCGGTGCGCCGCGTCGCCCGTCTTGTAGACACTTTGTCCGGTTCGAGGATCCGACTCCTGGGGACGAACCCATCGCAGCGCGGCGACGGCGACCCGAAAGGAGGCCTCTCGTGGCACGTGCTCGGCGCAATCTCGCCGGTCGAAAGCGGATGAAGGCCCGGGTCAAGGTCTGGCTGGAGATCGACGGCCGGTACGTCTTCGGCTTCGGCCTCAGCGAGATCTTGAAGGCCGTCGAGGCGGCCGGCTCGATCAAGGCGGCGGCCGAGTCGCTGGGCAAGAGCTACCGCTACGTGTGGGGCAGGATCAAGAAGGCGGAACGGGCCTTGGGCGAGCCGCTAGTCGAGACCCGCGTGGGCGGCAAGGGGACCGACCGAAGCTCCTTGACGGAGCTGGCCGGCCGGCTGGTGGGCGACTACGACGCCCTGCGGGGGCGGATGCTGGACGTCGTCGAGCAGGAGTTCTCCTCCCGGTTCGACGTGCCCGACGGGCCCAAGGCGGCCCGTCCCTGACGGCGGCTTTCCGCGCCCGGCCATCGTCGTCAGCTCCCCTCGCCCCGGTTTTCTGGGCCCGCCCATTGACAGTGCATGAGAAGGGAGGCTAGAATCCGGGGCCAAATGGCATGATCGTGCTATTTGCCCTCGCGAGGATGCGTCGCGCCGTGGCCGGTCTCTTGACCCGCCCGCTGAAGCGACCGTGAGGCGGGGACGATCCCGTTGATACGAGAAGTGACCCATGAGTTACTCGGAAAGCCAAACCTGGGCGAAAGTCGACGCGAAGCCGCCCTGCCGGCGCCCGCGCGGCTTCACGCTCGTTGAGCTGCTGGTCGTCATCGCGATCATCGGTATCCTGATCGCGCTGTTGCTGCCGGCGGTCCAGGCGGCGCGGGAGGCGGCCCGGCGCATGCAGTGCACGAACAACCTCAAGCAGCTTGCCCTGGCCACGCACAACTACCACGACCGCCTTCGCTCGTTTCCGCCGGGAACGCTCCTGAAACCGTTTTCCAGCCGGCCGAGGCAGCGCGGGCCCTCGCTGTTCATCTTCATTCTCAACGAGATGGAGCAGTCCAGCCTCCGCGGTCAGCTCGACCTGGACGACCCGCTCAACAACGAGGCCGGCGGCCAGTCTGCCCTATCCGCCCTGGTATTGCCCGTGCTGGTCTGCCCCTCCGACGTGATGAGGCAAAATCCGGTGGAAACCACGAGTTCCGGACGTTGGCACGGCCTGACGAGCTACGGCGGCAACGGGGGAACGGGGGGCACGAATCGGTTCCTTTGCACCGTAAACGCGCAGATTGCCGACGGCATGTTCTTTGAAACGGGGCCTCTCTCCAACCCCAGTGCCAACCAGTCGCCCGTGCGCATTGCCGACGTCATGGACGGAACGAGCAACACCCTGTTCTTTGGGGAGCGGAGCCGCGTCGACGAGGTTTTCGACACTTGGGCCACCGAGGCCGGGGAGCAGTTGCTGGGGGACTACGGGTGGTGGCACACGTGCGGCGGGCTGGCGATCGTCGATGCGACGATGACCACGCTGGCGCCGCTCGACTACGCCACGGACACGAGTCAGACGGACTTCGCCTGCCTGCGCGTGAGCGCTTTTGGCAGCCTTCACCCGGGGGGCGCCGATTTCGCCCTGGTCGACGGCTCCGTGCGGTTCATCTCCGAGACGATCGAGCTTGCCACGTACCGGGCCCTGAGCACGCGGCGGGGAGGCGAGGTCGCGCCGGTGCCGTAGGAGTTGGCTTCGAGGTCCGACCGCCGTGCACTTCCTGCCCGTAGGAGGAGACTTGATGCTTCGCCACGCGTTGATGCTTGCCACCTTCTTCTCCGTGTCGCTCACGTTCGCCCAGGAGGAGCGCGCGCCGGCGTCTTCCGCCCCGCCCAAGGATTCCGGGGTGCTCATCGTCGCCAACGAGAACGGCGAGACGACCACGTTTTCCGCGTCGGAGTTCGCCGAGCTGCCCCGCACCTCGATCGAAGACAAAGTCCCGCACTCCGACCGGAAAGCAACCTATGAAGGCGTCCTGCTCGGCGAGCTGCTCCAGGAGGCGGGCGTGCAACCGATCGATCGTGCGCGGCCGGGCAACGAGATTCGGCGCCCCTTGCGCTCGGCCTACGTGCTCGTCGAGGCCGCCGACGGCTACCAGGTGGTCTTCTCCATTCCGGAGATCTTCCCTGAGATCGCCGGCCACGACGTCCTCCTGGCCAACCGGATCAACGGCAACCCGCTCGACGACAAGGCGGCGCCGTATCAACTGATCGTGGCCGGGAGCGACCGGCACGAGCGCTGGGTGCGCCAAGTTACCCGGGTTCTCGTGCAGCCGGCCAGCGCGTCGGCGTTTGGGCCGCCGCCGGCAGCGCCTGAGGAGACGGACGGGCCCGAAAACGGGCCTGGCGGAGTGTACCTGGTCGGCACCGGTCCCGGGGACCCGGAATTGATCAGTCGCAAGGCAGCCCGCCTGCTACGAAACGCCGACCTCGTCTTCTGCTACGGTTGGATGAAGGACGAACTGGCCCGATTCGTGCGCCCGGGCGTCGTCGAGGTCGCTCCGCCGCTTCTCCAGGGCGGTCGATACTTCGGGCAGAAGCCTGAGGAACTCTCCGGGGAGGAGCGCGATCGCGTCGCCCGCGCCAACGAAGAGCTGGCCAAGCTCAAAGCGCGGCTGGAGAAGCTGGTGGCCGAAGGCAAGACGGTCGTCTTCGCGGACAACGGCGACCCCTCGCTCTTCAGTCCGTGGGGCTGGCTCCCGCAGCATCTAACGGAGCTCGACCTGGTGGTCGTTCCCGGCATCAGCTCGTTGGGCGCCGGCAGTGCCGCACTCCGGCAGAACATCTCCTGCCAGGGCTCGGTGATCATTTCTTCGGGCAGCGAGCTGGGCACGCCGGACGCCAGCGGCCGGCTGGCCGGGACGATCGTGTTTTTCACCCACCGCACGAAGCTGGAGCAGCTCCTGCCGAAGCTCGAAAGCCGCTACCCGGCCGATACGCCGGCGGCCGTCGTCTGCGACGCCAGCTACCCCACCCAGAAGGTCGTACGCGGCACCCTGGGCAGCATCCGCGACGTGCTCGCCGGCGAGGAACTGCCGCACCTGTATCTTTTCTTCGTGGGAGACGGGCTGGGACAGAGGCCCGCCCCCGCGGCCGCTGAAGAGTGCACCGCCGTCTACGGGGACGGAGCCAAGGCGATCACCGTGGCCACGGGCAGCCCCGGCGAGCTGGGTCTGCTGGAGGCCCTGGCCAACGCGTTCAGCCGGAAGCAGGGCGTCGCCGTGCGTTGGAAGAAAGCGGGATCGGGGAAGTCGCTCTCCTTGCTCAAGGAGGAGAAGGCTCACGTGGCGTTGGTTCACGCCCCGGAAGCGGAGAAGCAAGCCGTCGCCGAGGGCTGGGCCGCCCGGCGAACGCTCCTCGGGTCCAACGAATTCTATCTCGTCGGGCCGAAGGACGATCCGGCCGGCGTCTCCGGGGCGACCTCCGCCGTCGAGGCCTACGCCCGAATCGCCAAGGCCAAGGCCACCTTCCTCTCGCGTGGCGACAACTCCGGCACCCACAAAAAGGAGATGGACATCTGGAAGCAAACGGGCATCACGCCTTCAGGAGACTGGTACGTGGTGACGAAGGACTTCATGATGGCCACGCTCCAGAGGGCCAACGAGGAGCCCGGATACTTCATGACCGACAGCAGCACCTGGGTCGCCGCCCGGAAGAACCTGCCCAATTTGAAGGTCCTGTTCCGGGGCGATCCGGCGTTGGTCAACGTCTACCACGGGCTGTGTCAGCCTGAAGGGGCAACCGAGAGCCAACCACTTGCCGCCAAGTTCATGGACTTCCTGGCTTCGCAGGAAGCGCAGGCGGTCATCTCGAACTACGGCAAGGACCGCTACGGCGAGCCGATGTACCGCGGCGCCGAGCATGCCGTGGCCTTCGATCATTGAGAACCGAGACGCCGGCCGCGCCGAAAAAAGGCGTAGGGTGCGTGAAACGCACCATTATCTCCGGGCCAGGCAAATATGGTGCGTTTCATGCGCCCTACGCGGCTGAGCACGAGAGTTGTCCTTTGGGCGGAATAACTTCCTCGGAGCGCGCCCGGGCGTCGGGCGCTCGACGCCCGCCCGGCGAAGCAGGCTGGACGCGATGCGGTGCGGCCAGAAACCGCCTTGCGGCTCGGCGCTAACATGGTATGCTCGACCACGTTAGGCCGAAAGGCGGGCGTGCGAGAGACACCCAAAAAGCCCGGCAAAGCGTCCAACAAGGGCGCCGGCGATCGGCTGCAAGTCGTTGTTTGGAAACGAGTTATGTCGAAACGAATTGTTGGGCAGGAATTTCGAGTGTGGCCCGGAAATGCAAGTCCTTTCGACCCCATGTGTTGCGCCGAGCGCGCGTCCAAGAAGGCGTTTTTCCCCGGGACATGGCGTGCGCGCACGTGGCCTGTGACCAGCGCGCATTTCCCCTGGAACCTCAGCGCATTCCCCCTGGGGCCCGCGCGCACGTGCGCTGGGGCCCGCGCGCACTTGCGCGCGCTGTTAATTGGGACCTCACGCCGCAACAAGCGACCCAGTCCCGCTTTTGGGGGGCAAGGCAAGGAGGGTGGAAATCCTTCCAAAAGGGAATGGGGCGATCGGGCCCGATCGCGCCCGAACGAACGGCCGCCCGGCTTCCGACTTGCAGCGATTCGTCACGTCGTTTCGGTCGATCGTCTCGGCGTCGGTTTCGGCCGTCGCCGGCCAAGTCCGCAGCCGCTCTGCCCAGCCTGGCGACGTCGCCTCGCCAAGCAGCGGGCTCACTTCCTCGGCCTGCTCAGGCGTTACGTCACTTGCCAACACTTCCTCCGCCTCCGACAAAACCATCTTGACCGCATCGATGATAGCCGCTGATGAGAGAGGGGACTCCCTTCCGAAATGTCTGCAAATCGGATTGCCAAAACGGCCTACCGCTTGGAGGGACGGAGTCCTTTCTTCCGAGATCCATGCGTAGGAGCGAGTCTGCACCCCGTTTTTTGGGGAGAGTGATTGGGCAATCGCCACCGGGACAATCGCGGTGGGGGATGAGAAGATCCGCGCGCCTTGCCCAGAATCCGTTACCGTCAGAGAGCCGAGAAGGTGCTGCCGCTCAAGAAAAGGGATACCGCCGTGACGCGATTTCGCACCCCCGCTTTGCCACTTGCCGTTCTTGCCGCGGTGCTTTGCGCGGCCGTTTGGAGCGGCGCCTGCTTGGCGGCTGAGGACACGTTGATCCTGGCCACCACGACCAGCACGGAAAACTCCGGGCTGCTGGCGTATCTTCATCCCGACTTCGAGAGGAAGACGGGCATCCGGGTCAAGGTCGTGGCCAAGGGCACGGGGGCCAGCCTGCAACTGGCGCGCGACGGCAACGCCGACCTGATCCTCGTCCACGCCCGCGAGCAGGAGGACCGGTTCGTCGCCGACGGCTTCGGCGTGATGCGCCGGGACGTGATGGTCAACGATTTCATCGTCATCGGCCCCGAGACCGACCCGGCGGGCATCCGGGGCGCGAAGGACCCGGCCCAGGCGCTCCGCCGCGTCGCGCAGAGCCGGTCCCCGTTCATCTCGCGAGGCGACGGGTCGGGCACCCACATCCGAGAACAGCAGCTCTGGCGCCGCGCGGCCGTGCCCTTGGAAAGCGAAGCGGTCACCCTGTTCTCCGAGGGGAAGAAGAAGCGGCTCGAGTCCGTTCGCCCTGCCGGCGACTGGTATCTCTCCGTCGGGCAGGGCATGGGAAAGACGATCCTGATCGCCGCGGAGAAGCGGGCGTACACCCTGGCCGACCGGGGCACGTACTACTCCTTCGCACTGGCCCAACCGGCCAAGATCGACCTGGCCGTCCTTTGCCAGGGCCACGAGAGCCTGTACAATCCCTACGGCGTCATTGCGGTCAATCCCGAGCGGTATCCGCACGTGAACTTCGCCGGCGCCAAGCAGTACATCGAGTGGATCGCCTCCCCCGAGATTCAGCGGATGATCGGCGAGTACAAGGTGCAGGGCAAGGTCCTGTTTCACCCCAACGCCGCGCCCGCCGAGCAGTGATCGCCGTCCGGAATGAACGACAGCGGTATCTTTGACGCCTTGCGAACCGCCTGGCACCTGGTCGTCACGCTCGACCCGAACGTGGTCGAGTACGCCGGCAGGTCCCTGCTGATCGCGACCATCTCGACGTCGATCGCGGGCGCGATCGGGATCCCGCTCGCCGTCGCGCTCGCCGAGAAGGACTTCCGCGGCAAACGCCTCGTGGTGACGATCCTCAACACGCTCCTGGCGCTCCCGACGGTCGTCGTCGGCCTGGTCGTCTACATGCTGATCTGCCACAAAGGGCCGCTGGGGCACCTCGACCTGCTGCTCAGCGTGCCCGGAATCATCATCGGCGAGGTGCTTCTGATCCTGCCGATCATCATCGCCCTGACGGTGGCCGCCGTCTCGCGGACCGATCGCGACGTGCGCAGGACCGCGATGGCCCTGGGGGCAAGCCCGCGCCAGGCCCAATGGACCGTGATTCGCGAGTCGCGGTTCGGCGTGCTGGCGGCCGTGATCGCCGCGTTCGGGCGCGTGGTCAGCGAGGTGGGCGTGGCCACGATCCTCGGCGGCAACATCGATCGCTTCACGCGTACGATGACCACCGCGATCGTGGTCAGCATCGACAAGGCCGAGTTCCCCCTGGCCCTCGCCCTGGGCATCGTGCTGTTGAGCATCTCGCTCTCGATCAACGTTCTCTTTCAGTACTTCCAGGGAGGAGGACGGGAGTGACTCCGCGATACCGGCTCGAGCACGTGGTTCGGCGGTACCGTCCCCTGCGCTCCGCGCGGGACGTCGAGGCCCTGCGCGTGCCGAGCCTCGAAGTCCGTCCCGGCGAGATCCTCGCCGTGGTCGGCCCCAACGGCAGCGGCAAATCGACGCTGTTGGAGACGATGGCCTTTCTCGGGCGGCCCGACGAAGGACGCATCCTGCTGGACGACCGCGACGTTTGGGCGGAAGGCGAATCGCTCGGCGCCCGGCGCCGCTGCCCCATGCTGCTCCAACGCACCGTGCTCTTCAAGACCTCGGTGCTGGGGAACGTGATGTACGGACTGCGGGCCCGGGGCATGAGCCGGGCCGAGGCGCGGCGCAAGGCGGAGCACGTGTTGCGGCAGGTTCACCTGGACGGGCTCGCGCACCGCACGCATCGGGAACTTTCCGGCGGGGAGCGGCAGCGGGTCGCCTTGGCGCGGCTCCTGGCACTCCAGCCCGACGTCCTCCTCCTCGACGAGCCGACCGCCCACGTCGATCACGCCAACGCCCGGCTCATCGAGGAGATCATCCGCGATTTGCACGCGACCACCGGCATGACCGTGATCCTGGCCAGCCACGACCGGCGCCAGGCCCAATCGCTGGCCGACCGCGTGGTGACGCTTCTGGACGGGCAACTCCTTTCGGGCACGGTCGACAACCTGTTCGCCGGCACGCTTCGGGCCGAAAACGGCGGTTTCACGTTCCACGGAGAGAGAGACCTGATTCTGCACTTGGCCGCCGAGGCGATCGTCCGGGAAGACCGGGAGCGATCTCTGGGGTCCCACGAGGCACCCGTGCGGATCGCCCTCGACGCCGAACGCCTGGAAGTCCTGCCCCGGGAGGCAGGAGGCGATTGCCCTCTTGGCGGGAAGATCGAGTCGATCGATCACGACGAGGGCCGGTGCCGGCTGGTGGTTCGCTTGGACACGGGCCTGACGGTCTCGGCGAGCGTTTCCCCGACCGACTACGAGCGCCTCGGCCTCAATCTCGATCGCGAAGTCGGTCTGCGGCTTGCCGACGGGGCGGTGCGCGTGATCCCGGTCCGATCGTAACCCGGCCCCGGACCCGAGCGGTGCAGGGGCCGTCGTCGGGCTCGGGACTTACGCGTCGAATTCGACCTCGATCGTCGACCGCGGGGACTTGGAGACGCGATCGACTTCGATCAGCGTCTCGTCAAAACGCTCGCGATCGATGCGCACCGTGCTCCGGCACGCGGGGCATTGGAACGTACCCCCGACCGCCTTTTCCTCGACCCGGAACGTCACCCCGCAATCGCACGCGAGCCGATAGAAGCGGATCGGCTGAAGGATCGCCGCGTCGATAAGGGTTCGGTTCTTGCAGTTCGCGCACGTGACGTGTCTACCGATCACCCTCTCGTCGACGTCGAACGCGGCACCGCACTCGCAGTGGAAGCGGTGGATCATAAGTCACCTCCGTGACCGCGCGTGCACGCCCTCAATGCACTCACGTAATGCCCGATAAGTTGGCCGCTGACCCGCCGGCGAGAAAAGGTCCAACCGGACTGGCGGCGCGAGACCAGATCGGTTCTGCCGACGATTCTAGCAGATTGAGCCGGCGACGGCCAAGGATCGGTTCGGGCAGCCCCGGTCGGTCCGGCAAGCCCTTTCCCGATCGTGGGCGCAAACCGCGGAACTGCCTGCGGTTAGGGAATCGACTCCTCGTTCCGGGGCCCCCGCGATGGGCCCGCCGTGTCACTCGACGCCCGCCGCCCGAGCGATCTCCACGTCGCGTTTCACGTCGTCCAGGGCCCTCCTCCAATCGAGCAGCCGGGTACGGGCCAAGAGCTGCGGGCGGTACATGCCGCCGGCCACCTCGGCGTAGTTGCGCCAGTGTTCCAGTGCTTGCTGAAGATGCCGGATGGCGGCCTGCTTGTGCCGTGCCTCTTTCGATCGCCGGAATGTCTGTAGCTCCACGGCGCCGAGAATCTTGGCGCCGTAGTAGTTGCCCAGATGGGCCATGGCCTCGACGTCGCCAAGGGTGAACCCAAGTTGCTTGCTCATGGTTGGCGCGTCGCGACGCAGCGCTGCCACGCCCGCCAGGGCTTCCGCCGCGTATCCATGCAGTCTCTCGGCCACTTCCATCGGGGTCGTGCCCTGGGGACGATTCCCGGTGAGTTGGGCCTCCACGTAGTCGGGGACGGCGACGATCCCGCTTTGCTCCATCGGCGGCGTGTTGATGAAATCGTCGACCGTGTGGAACCCCTGGCGTTGGTCCACGCACCCCTCCACCGCCCACATGAAGTCCCAGTTCCGCCAATGGAAGCGGTTGACCAGGGGGACGATCTTGGACGCAGCCTGCCAGGCGTCGTAGAGCTTGTCGCTCGGCACTTCGGGAAACCGGGCGGCCAGGACTCGCTCGAAGAACGGGCGATCGAGCGTCGGGTCGTAGCCCAGACGGCCCCAGAGCATGAAGTTGTACCAGTGCTTCTCGATCTCCAGGGCACGGGGGCTCTCGGGCTCGAGACTCGTGAACTCCACGCCCCATACGTACCCGTCGGAGCCCATGTGGTAGCCCGCGGTCAGATGGTCGGGCGGCAGGTTGCCGAGGAACTCCCGCACGTAGTCGGGGTCGCCCCAGCGGAAGTTGAAGACGTCGTCGTTGCGCAGGTTCCACCAGCACTTGAGCCCGAACGGCTCCATCTCCCGGCACAGCTCATCGCAGAACGGGGGATCGGTGGCCGAATACATGTGGGCCCGGGCGTACTTGAAGCCGAGCTCGAACGTGCCGGGATACTTCGAGCCGAACTCGTCCCAGACTTCGCCCACGCCGGTCTGCCATACCCGGTGCAGGAAGCGGACGTGCCGGTCCGGCTGCTCTCGCTTGGCGTCGAGCACGCCCTGCCCGTACGTGCTCCAAAGCCACTTCTCCTTGGAGAACTCGTCGGTGCGTGGTTTCATGTTCTCGCCGGCCGTCACGCCGATCCCGTCCAGGAGCGGGTAGGTAAGAATGCACTCCCGCACGCACTGGCGCAGGTAGGCGATCGTTTTCGGGTTGTCCTGCTCGGCGGTGATCCCGTACTTGCCCTCGGCGCCGTTGACGATCACGTTCCAGGTGATGAGATAGACGTCGATCCCGCGGTCCGCCGCGTGCTGCATCACCCGGCGCCAGAAGGCGATCTTCTCGTCGATCGGCATCTTCCGGACGACCCGGAGCTTCTCCGTGACCTCGCGGCGGGCGAACATCGGCCGGGCCCAGATCCCGTCGTGCGTGGGCGCCAGCTCGCTGACGCAGACGTCGTCCAGGGCCACGTCCGGGTAGTCGGGCAGCTTCACGAGCGAGGGGAACGGATGGGGGTTCCACAGGGTCAGCGTGTTGTATCGATGCCGGGCCATGTGGTCGAGAAACTTCTGCCAGAAGGAGAAATCCCACATGTGCACGTAGTTCGACTGCGCGGCGTCGCCGGAATCGTCGTAGCTCGGGGTGCGGGCGTCGAGCGGGACGTTGAACTTGATGCCGCGGCGGCCGATGTGCGGGCCTCGCGTCGTCTCCCCGATTTCGTCGAGGCGCTGGCCCAGCCGGATCTGCTCGGCCAGATCCAGCCCGGCGTACATCCCCCCGGACGCGTCGGCCCCCACGGCCCAAAGGGTCAGACGGCCGGGCACCTGGCTTTTGCGAATCGCGTAGCCTTGCGGTTCGATCGTGCCGACGGGGGCGATCCGCTCCTGTCTCATCTCCCGCCGAAGAGGATCGGTGTCCGCCACGGTCAAGACGATGCGAACCGGGGCACGGGCGGTGGACGAATCGCCGGGTGACTTCTCGACCGCGGAGAAGCCCTTTTCTCCCAGGGCGACGCGAATCTCGTCCGCCGCAAAACCGAGCGGCGCGATCTCCGCGTCGCACACGATGACCGCTGCTCTGGCGGGTCGCTCGGCCGCGTGCGATACACGGATCTGCCACGGGAGCGTCGCAGCAACAATCAGGGCGCCAATGGTCAAAGGAAGTCGCCAGCGCGAACGGACCATGGAGTGCTCCTCGATTCTCACAATGACGGAAAAGCCATGTATCGCCTCGCATATCCGCAGGGGCCAGCCGCGGCGGTCACGCCCGGTGACACGCCGGCGTAGACGCATCCGGCGAACGGACTGCTCGTTCAATCGGGCGGCCGTATCCCCGACCGGCTGCGATCCGCATCCTACTCGATCGAGAAAGCCCAAAACAGCCTCCCAACGTGTTTGCCTCGCACCCCACACGCATTGTACAATAGGCCACGATGTAGACGTTCTCCTGAGATGCCGATGTATCGACCGCCGAAACATGGAGTCCCAGCATGCGTACCGCCTCTCTTTGGTTTGCAGCATTGACGTTGATTTCCCTATCGGCACCGGCGTATGCCGAGTCGGGCCGGAGCACGCGGGTGACCGATCCCGACCAGCATGCCTGCGCCGGATCGGGGGGCTACCCGTATCGAGACAAGGCCGACTACGTGCTCGGCGAGCTGGACCTCCAGCCCGGCGACGTGGTGGTCGACATCGGCGCGGGCGACGGCTGGTGGGCGGAGCGGATGGCCAAGTTCGTCGGGCCGGAGGGCGTCGTCCACGCCGGCGAAGTCGACCAGAAGAAAGTCGACAAGATGAAAGAGCGGCTGGCCGACCTGCCGCAGGTCAAGCCGTACTTGTGTCCCACCGACGGCACCGGCCTTCCGGAAGACTCCTGCGACCTGGCCTTCCTCTCCAAGACGTACCACCACCTGCCGGACGACGGCCGCGTCGACTACTGGCGTCACTTGGCCAAAGTGGTCAAGCCGACCGGGCGCGTCTGCGTGATCGAGAGGCACCCCGGGCTTTCGGCCGGGCGCGACGCGCAGCACGGCTGGTGCCCGGGCCTCCTGGCGCAGCAGGCCGAGGAAGCCGGCTGGATCCTCGTTCGCTACGAGCTGATCACCGGCACCTACCACTACATCGCGATCTTCGTCCATAAGGACCTCTTTCCGCTCAAAACGCCTGAGAAGAAGCCGGAAGCCGCTCGGAAGACCTGAGCGGGCGGCGTGCCCCACCGGATTCCCGCCGCCGGCGCGAGTGCCTCGTCAGCTCTTGCTCCACAGGTTCGCAGCGATCGCGCGGATGCTGCCGTAGCCGGTTGGTAGTGACCGCATTCATGCGGTCGTAGCCGCGAAAATGGACCCGATGCATCGGCTTGCTGCAAGCCGCGCGACACGACTGCAATAAACGGCGGCGATCGGCGTTTAAGTCGATAGGGGTGAGATCTCCATCCAATCGGCGGGATACCCGCGCCACCCATTCGGCCCTGCCTGCGTTGGGCGAGCGGTTCCGGTGTGCGCAGCCTCAAAGTTGAGAGGAGCGGAATGATGAGTGTCTCTTGCTGCCCGCGCCGCCGCTTCCGGCGGTGCGTCCCGCTTGCGGCGGCGCTGGCCGCGCTGGTCTTGCTGCCGGCGCTCAGCGCGTCGCTCGTGGCGGGCGAACCGAAAGACGACGGCCCTCCGGCCGTCCGACAGCCACGTCCGGACCGGGGTCCGGAGGCGAGACCGCGCGGGCCCGACGGACCGCCGCGCGCCCAAGGCCGCCGACCGGGACCACCTGCCGACGTCGAGGCTCGGGGACGCCGAGGTGGCCCGCCCATGGGGCCGCCAGCCTGGGGACGCCGAGGTGGCCCGCCCATGGGGCCGCCAGCCTGGGGACACCGAGGTGGTCCGCCCATGGGGCCGCCAGCCTGGGCACACCGAGGTGGCCCGCCGATGGGACCGCAAGCTTGGGGACACCGAGGTGGTCCGCCCATGGGTCCGCAGGCTTGGGGACACCGAGGTGGTCCGCCGATGGGGCCACAAGCTCGTGGGCACCGGGGTGGTCCGCCCATGGGTCCGCAGGCTCGGGGACACCGACGTGGTCCGCCCATGGGTCCGCAAGCTCGTGGGCACCGGGGTGGTCCGCCGATGGGCCCGCAAGCTCGGGGACGCCGAGGCGGTCCGGCGCCGGCGCTGGAAGCTGAGGGGCGTCGACCAGAACCACCCGCCGGACCGGGCATGCGGGGGCATCGTCTGCCGGGACCTCCCGACGGACCGGCAGCCCGAGCGGGAGGGCACGGTCCGCCTTCCGGCCCACGTGCCAGGCCCCCGAGGCCCTCTCGACCCGAAGGCCCGCCGAAACCACGCGGCGACGGCGAAACTGATCCGGACGGGTTTTAGGCCCTAGAGCACGTTTCGCAGAACGAGGAAAGCCAAGACACATCGAGTTGCCGTCGAGGCTGCCCGATTCAAGCACGCCCGGCGAGGTCCCAGGCGACCCCGTCGGGCGTTTTGCATCGACTTCCTCGCGAGACCGCGCCGCGCTACCTTTGGAAGTGCCGATCCGCGGCGTCCAGGTATTGATCCCAGTCGTAGTCGGTCACGTCGTGCTTGCCGCGGCGGATGTGGTAGCCGATGGTGCTGGTAATCGGCTGCTCGAGGCCGGGCATTTCGTCGGCGCCAAGCCCATCGGTTCCCAACAGGCGGTAGACCGGATCGGCCCCCTTGGCGCTCTCGAATTCGCCGCGAGGATCGGCCCAACGGTCCTCCTCGGCGCTGGCCACGTAGACCGGCCTGGGGGCCACCAGGGCGATGAGCATGTGCTGATCCACCGGCAGGTCGCCCTCGCGGTCGTTGAACTGGTTGAAGTTATCGCAGAACCAGTGGGGGAACGAGGTGTTGATCCGGCGCACGGTCTCGCCGAACTGTCGCCGCGAGAGCGCGGCCCCGCCGCAGCCCGAGTCGTTGGAGATCACCAAGGCAAACCGCTCGTCCCGGGCGCCCGCCCAGAGGGACGTCTTGCCGAGGCGCGAATGGCCCATCACGGCAACGTGCCGGTGATCGACGTCCGGATCGGTCTCAAAATAGTCCACCGCCCGGCTCAACCCCCAGGCCCAAGCGCCGATGGAGCCCCACTCGTCGGGCTCGGGCTTGGTCTGGCCCGGCTTGTAGAAGAGCGGGTGGATGCCGTTCTGGAAGCCGTCGTCGAAATCGGGATCGATGTCGCCGTAGTAGATCGTGGCCAGGCCGTAGCCGCGGTCGAGGATCTTCTCGACCGCCCAGCGGGAACTGCTCGCGCCGCGCGATTCCTCGGTCGCCCGGTGGTTCTCGACGCCGGATTGCGGCCGGTCGCGCATCCAGGACGTCGAAAGCGTGATGGCCGGGTCCTTGTGGATGGCGTGGTTGCCGGCGAAGTTCAAGCCGAGGAAGATCGGCACGGGTTTCTTCGCCGCGTTGGGAAGGTAGATGAGGACGTCCATCTTCGGGCCGTCGGGGTCGCCTGCGAAAAGGACGCAGACTTCCTTGCGCGTCGCCTTGCCCC
This sequence comes from Thermoguttaceae bacterium, assembly GCA_035528065.1. Lineage (GTDB taxonomy): Bacteria > Planctomycetota > Planctomycetia > Pirellulales > Thermoguttaceae > DATKZH01. The sequence goes on from DATKZH010000675.1 coordinate 23,198, forward strand.
CCAGGGCGTCCTTCGCGACCGACCTCACTTGGAACTTCATGCCCTCGGGCCGCCCGGGCGCCTTGCCGTACACGTTCTCCTCGAACAGTCGGAGGATCTCCGGCCGGCGGCGCTGGAGCCACGTACGGGCGTCGGTCACGCGCTGGCCGTCGCCGAGCTCGAGCGGATCGGGGAGCGTGTACCGTGGCACCTTGCTCTCGTCGTAGTTGGTCTCCGGTGGCTGGGCGTAGACGGAGCAGGCCAGCGCAAGCACGAGCAGGAGACTCACGGCACATGAGGTTTTCGTGGGATGCATCGAGACGTCCTCCGAGGGAAGGAGATGCGGCGTGCTCGGACCAAGGCTTTCCGATCCGAGTAACCGTTCACCGCCGGCGAAGTAGCAGGCACACGCCGAGGCTGTGACCTTTTCGACCAAACGTGTGAAAGCAATGCTATCGCACCGCAAGATCTTGTGACGGTATCCGGGGGGCGGTTCTGGCCTGAGGGAAGAGTTGGTGACGAATCGTGGCTGAA
>DATKZH010000676.1:0-2739 GCA_035528065.1 Thermoguttaceae bacterium
GCCTGGTTCACGTCGTGCCGGATCACCTTGCGCAGGGCAGCGTCTTCCAGTCCGACCCCGGAAAGAACGCGATGCACCCACGGAAGGTTTTCCCCCAGCCACTCCCGGGCACGCAGCAGGATGTCCTCGACGATCTCGTCCAATCGCTCCCGGCAGCCGGCCACCCCCCAGCGATCCATCTTCGTGGCCAGGTCGAGACACGCCTGGCAGCTTGGCATCCCACGCCTGGTGTAGGTCGCGACGAGGCAGCTCCCCGGCCCGCGTCCCATCACCCAGGGGACGGATGAGCCGGCGCGTTGAGCGGCTGGACCCTTGCCCGGCCGGGCTTCCAGGGGCGCCATCTCTAAACGTTCGCGATAGCGGTTGATCTTCCACAACGGCAGATCGACCTTGCCTTCACAAATGGCCCGCAAACGCCCCGGCAGATGATCGCACTCGTGTTCGGTCATTCGGAGATCACCACGTCCCAGCCGCCGTAGTCAGCGGCAATACAACCGCACAAGCGAGAACCAGTCAGGAGGATCGCGGAACAGTCCGCCATGCAAGTTGCACCCAGCGTGCCGTCGCAGTCGTGCCCCACGTCGGGCCAGTCTTCGGAGACCATCCAGCTATCCCACGCGACTGGAGTAGGGTCTTCGCAGGGTGGCTTCAAGGCGGCGCACGGGGCAACGAAGATCCTGTGCAACTTGGTTCCCGCACCGGGCATTTGGAACCAGCCCGACACGTACGCATAATACCCCGTCACCGCCCCCACCGAGCCTATGTAATAGATGGGGGCCGTCGACGGGTCGATTATCTCCTGCCAGGCCAGGCTCACTTCAAACTCTTCGCCGGGGCAGGGAGGTACTGGAGTAAACGTCGCGTAGAGGGCGGCCGGGATCGGATCGTCTCCGCAGCAGTCGACGATTCGGCCGGGCGATGGACAAGTCGACGGGCACACTGCACAGCGGGCATAAATGCTGTAGTGCTCGTCGCCGTCGTCGATCGTGAAATCGGCGCTCACGTCCGGACAGTTGTTCGCCTGCGACGAAAGCAAGCCCTGGTATTGGATGCTCGTTACGCCGGTGCATTGGTCACAGTGCACCGAGAGGCGGATGAATTCCGCCTCGTACCAGTTTTCTTGCCACTCGCTTGTTTCGTCGTCCCATGCCAGTAAGGGAACGTCGCCTGCCCAGCTATCCGTGTCGTACTCGTCCCAACAAATCACGCCTTGATGGATGGCTCCTGTGTCGTGATCGTACCGGGTCACGCAGAGGCAACGGCAAAAGCACTTGCAGTCGCTGCACCGGTATCGGGGCTCGCCGCGAATGGTGACGACGATCGAGCGAGCCGAGTCGTAGTCGTACCCGTACCCGTAATCGTATTCGATCAGGCCCGTCCAGGTCGCCTTCATCAAGCACGCGGTTTCCGTCTCGGCGTACTCGACGTCTTCAGACCCGGCCGGGCAACACACGTCGGCCAGCTCGACGTCTGCCGTGAACGTCCCTCCGGGAACCGTGAACGGATCGAGGCGAAACCTGAGCGGCTGCCCTTGCTCCGCGACGACGGCAATGGACACGTCCACCGCATCGTCGCGGAAGGACGCCAGCCAGATCGATTCGTAGTCGCCTCCCTGGATGCAAACCTTCTTCTGGGCGATATACACCTGCTCGCCGTATTCGTCCAACTCCTCGTAGGTGATGCACGCTCGCTCGCAGAGACAACTGTTGGAGGCGGAGTGGGGGCCGCAGACGTGCCGCCGATCCAGCGCGATCATGTCGGCGGCGTCGATGCGGATGCAACCGGCTCCGTAGCCCTCCACCACGTACGCGAGATCCACCTCGAAAGCCAGCCCCAACTCCTTGCAGTTGGTTTTCTTCGTGTCGTTGTCGCCGTACTCACCGGCCATCGGGAGTCGTAGCCGATTGTCGTAACCGTTTTCCTCGACGTACCCTAGCGCAGCCGACGTGAGGTACATCCACAGCTCGCCGTACTCGTCATCGTCGATCATGAACAGCACGTCGATCGCGACGCCACCAACGGACAGGGTCCCGGAATAGGCGGGCCTCGGACGAGGCGTGTCCCAAGATGGGGTCGACAGCTCATTGCAGAGGAGGATCATGTACGCGGACGCAAGCACGGACTCTGCGTCGTCGCAATCGGCCAACAGCGATGCGCAGGCCCGGCGAGGTACGCACCCACACCAATCGTGTCCCGGACTAATCCACCTCCGCAGCGTCCCCGCCTCGGAACGGCGATTGCAGAGCGAGGGATTCGCCAGGCACGCGGAGCAACAGCAGTCTTGCGTCGTTGGCATGGCTAGGATTCATCCTGGCAACGGAACTCGTCGCAACAGACGGCCTGAATCTCCCACCGCTGGCGGATGATCTCTGGACCGTAGTCCTCGTAGTCATCCGGCTCGCAGTCTTGGTGGCGCATGCCGGTCAAGAGCACCGCGTACCCGAACTTGAAGAGGAGATCGTTTTCCGGCTTCTTCAGGTAGCAGCCGGCCATGTCATAGGCGGTCACGACCGGCATGTCCATCCACTCGCCGTACTCCCGGGGCGGCGAGAAAAACTGCCCCTCGACGTAGACCGACTGAACGCTTTCGCCCCAAACCGAGGACACACCCGGCGGCCGGGACATCACGCGAACCGTAGCCCGACAGAGGTCGCACTGGAGTTCCATGATCGCAAAGCGGATAAGCTGAACGCCGCCGGCGACGCCGACCACCGGAATGAATGCTCCCCGCTTCCTGTC
>DATKZH010000677.1:0-2773 GCA_035528065.1 Thermoguttaceae bacterium
AAACCCCGCCAGTTCGAATGAGAAGCCCGCTGGCGAGTTTTTCTAGGACCCCCCGACCCGTCTGCCCAACCGCCCGCCGTTCGGCGCTCTCGTCGCAATTCTGGCCTTCAGCTTGGCGATGATCTTGGAACGGAAGACCGCCGCGCTGGCCGCCTTGCTCCCCAGAGAATCAAGGATGTCCTCGTCAATCGAGTCCCGCGCCACCAGGTCCACATAGAGCAACGGATCCTTCTTCTGGAGATGGACGATGCGGTCCTCCGACTGCGCGCGGATCTCGTGCTCGTACCCGTTCGAGAAGTAGATCGCCGTCGACGCGAAAGAGTAGTTGAGACCGAACCGGCCCAGCCGGAGCTGCACCAGCGCAACGCGACGCTTGCCCTGCCGGCAGAGCCGGAGCCGCTCCTTGCGCAGCTCCCGCCCAACACCCCCGTGCAGCCGCACCGTCGAAACGCCCGCGGCCCGGAGCCGTTCATCGGCGGCCCGCAGTTGGTCATTGAACCAGAACCAGACGACCGTCGGCTCCTTCTTGAGCTCCCCGGTCAACAGATCGACCAGCTCATCCAGCTTCGCGTCGTGGTGAAATTCGGCGTGCGGGCCGCGCCCGCCTGTCAACTGTGAGAGCCAATTCTGCACCACCGGGACCCACTTCGTCTCGCAATCGCCGATCGCGAAGTCGCGCTCCGCTTCGGCCATCGCTGCACGCACGTGTTCCGGCAGGTCGACGTAGCGTCGTTCATAGATCTTCCGTTCGCCGAGACCCGCCTGCTTGCGCGTGAGCACGTACGCCTGCCGGTCCACGCGCGCACGGATGAGCGGGAGCGTGCCAGGCTTCGGGTTCCAGTCGTAGCCGAACTGCTCATAGTATCGCGAGCGGAACTGGAACCAATTGGTGCAACCGAGGAAACGGCCGTACAAGAACTTGAACTGCTGGAAGTAGTCGAGGCTGCCCTCCGGATTTGGCAGCCCTGTCAAGATCGCCTTTGACTTCGCGTGGGCGAGCTCGGCGCAGGCCACTTGGCTGGTCTGCGACTTCGGCATCCGGATCTTGGTCGATTCGTCAAGGATCACAACGGACCACGGGAACACCGCCAGCCCAGAAGGCCACGGCTTCTTGCTCTTAACGCCGCGAGGCTTGCGTTCGAAGAGGCCCTCGTAGTTCGTGATGAACCAGGTCGGCCCCAGCGAATCGAGCTCCTCCTGTGCGACGAGGTGCCGTTCTTTCACCGGCCCGTCCAGTGGCATCAAGACGACCTGCTCCGCCTCGCACTCGTCTTCCCAGGCTTCCCACGTCGGCTTCGGCGCAACGATCAAGACTGGATCCGGCTTCCCGGCGAGGCGTTTCTTCGCCCAGCGGATCGCGACGAGGGTTTTGCCGAGGCGCATCTGAAGGAAGAGGGCGATCTGGCCCCGCTTGGAGGCCCACTGGAGGACGTCGGCTTGATGGGGTAGCGCTGCTCGCACGCGGCTCGTCTCCCGACCCAGGTTCGATATGGGGCGGGAGGACCGACAGCCGCAGACCTCTTCGTATCTTTGGCTCGCGGTGCGCTCCCGCCCCGCAGGCATGCATTTTGCCTGAAAACGGTCCCGCGCGCAAATGGAATTTAGGGGGAATCTGGAGGTGAATCGGGGGCGGCCTATCCGTGCGAGGAACAGACCGCCCCCGGGGGGAAGGGAGCGACTTCAGCTACGCCTTGCGGACGCGGACCTTCAGCCCGCCCGCGGGCATCTTCGGCCCCTTCGCGGGGGCCTTCGGCTTCGCGGCCTTCGGCTTCGCGCCGTTGTCCGCCTGCGGTCCGCGCCGCACATCCACCGGGTTGCCCTGGTTGTCGTAGCGTCGGGACTGCTTCTGAGGGACCGCTCCGCCGGTCAGGCCGCCCACGTTGTATCTGCCGCGGACCGCCTGGACCCTGTCGAAGATCGCGGACTCCCGGCCCTTGAACTCCGACTTCATGAACTTCGAGATGCCCTCGTCCGTCAGCTTGTCGGCCTTGGACGACTTCTCGTTCTGAGCGAAGACCCAGGCCCACGTCGCTCCCACGCCAACTCGCGTGGTCCGGCCGACGAGCTTGCGCCCGCCTTCCTGCTTCTCCTTCTTTGCCATGACACCGTCTCCTTTCACTTGCCCGGTTGATTCGGGCCGCACTACTCCCGTACGCCGCTTCAGCTGCGCCAAACGCGCATTGTACTCGTCCTCTGTGCAGCGGGCCAGCGCCCTCGTCGTGAAGCGCCACTTGTAGCCGCATTCGTAGCACTCTTGGTGCGTCCCGGCGGAGCAGCCCGAATGAAACATGCTCGTGCTCTTGCAGTTCGGGCACTCCTCTTTCCAGGCCCGATAGTCCTGGGCCGTCAACCCGTATCGCGATTTGAGCTTCGACGCCATCGCAACCTCCATCGTTATTGTAACCGCTCCAGCACCAATTGCAAAAGGAAAAGCCGGGAATTTGCAATCCCCGGCCCTTCCTCCTCGATTGAATCTACTCGATCGGGTTGCCGCGGGAGCCCGTGCGGTGGAACTTGCCGTCGCCGTTCAGCACGTACCGGTACGACGTCGGCCGGTCCTCCTTCAGCGACGAACCCCACGCCCCGCGGTTCCACCGCGCCCGCACCCGACGGACCTCGGTGAAGATCGCCGACTCGCGGCCCGGGAACGCGGACCGCATGGCCTCGGTGATCTGCTCGTCGGAGAGCAGGAGCTTCTGCTGTCGCCCGGCCCAGGCCTCCTCGTTCTGGAGGAAGAGCCTCTGCCACATCGCCTGCACGCCAACGCCCTCGA
>DATKZH010000678.1:0-7092 GCA_035528065.1 Thermoguttaceae bacterium
GAGCTATTCGCGGGAAAGCACACCCCAGGACCGTGGGGCTGGTCGCACGACCTGGGCAATGTTGGTCTGGAAATTTACCTCGACGGCGATCCGAACGGTAGCGGCGGCGCAGTGATACGCCCTGAGTTTTTTCTACACCTAGAAAGTGGAGGGGTCACATTCTACTTGGACGGCGACAATAGAAAGCACGACTTCCCGCTAATCGAAGCCGCGCCGGACCTGCTGGAAGCCCTGCGCGGGTTGTTGGTCGAATACTGCCAGCACATCCCCGAAGACGTTACTTGCCCCAAAGTGCGAAAAGCTGCTGATACCGCCCGAGCCGCCATTGCCAAAGCCGAGGGCCAGCAATGACCACCACACCTAACCCTTCTCGAACACATGAAAGGAGAAACCAGTGCGACTAATCGGACAAGCCCGCGGCGGATTCTATGCGGCAGCACCCGAGGCAATGGCCGAAGTGCTAGCACGACTACGACCGCCCGACAACCAACTCTGTACGGTGTTCGATCCGTGCGCCGGAGAAGCCGCAGCCCTGCTGCAACTGGCAGAAGGGCTCGGCGCTGAACCGTTCGCCGTCGAACTCTCCGAAGACAGGGCAGAAGAGGTGGCCCAACGGCTACCCGAAGGACAAGCACTTGTGCCGGCCGACTTTCTCGGCTGCATTGTCCAGTCCGGGTGCTTCTCATTCGTCTGGTGCAACCCTCCATTCGATTACGAATCGGGTGGCATGGGACGAACCGAGATGCACTTCCTCGATAAATGCCTGCCTTTGCTGGCAAAAAACGGAGTCATGGCACTCGCCTGCCCCGAGTCCGTAGCCGAGAAAACCATCACCGAGAAGTGGTGCGAAACCTACCTGGAGGACATCAGTTGCTTCCCCTTCCCCGAGGAGGTGCGGCACTTCAACGAAGTGGTGATCCTCGGACGCAAGCGGGAAGTCGTCAACCCCAGGCCACACTATTGGTCTGCCAAGCGGGAGTGGATGAAGGAACACTTCATCTACGATCTGCCACCGGGAAAGAAACCGGAGACGTTCACGAAGAACGAACCGACGGACCTGGAAGTGATCCGCCTGTTGCGAGACAGCCCGTTGCGCAAGCGAGTGGGGCGGGCCGTAGACAAGCGGCCCCGCCCGCCGATGAGTCCAGGGGAAGGGCATCAGGCGATGCTACTTGCCAGCGGATTCCTCTCGGGGCTTGTGTGCCCACCCGATGAACCGCCCCACGTCATTCGGGGCCTAGCCAGAAAGGAGAAGTTCCTTCGGGAGCAGACAGAAGAGGAAGGCAAGGATGGTAGCGTGACAACCAGGACGGTATACGGAGAGAAGATCAACCTCATCGTGAGGACGGTCGATACGTTCGGAAACCTCGTAACACTGGGAGAATCAACAGACGATGATAGCAGCACCGCCGATGACGCCTGAACAGGACACGCTCGCCCGGCTGCGTGTGACCTCGGAGAACTCCAGGTTCACCGTCAAGGTCGAATCGCTGTCCTGGTTTCAGGACAAATACTACAACCCCAGGCAGCTTATGACGCTCTCTTGCGTCGGCCCCGACACCTCCATCAAGGCACTTCGGGCCATGCTGCTGGACACCCAAATCGTCGTCCGATTCGACTACTGGGACGACGACGTGGAAGACAAGACGCAGATCGTCAAAGCACTGGACGGAAGGACCGTGCTGGGGTACACCACCAAGGTCGCAAGGCTGATGCGTGGTGCAACACACCTCACCGCCCAGGCCAAGGTCGAGGGCCTGCTGCCCGAGATCAGCGACGAAGCACTCTGGGAGCTATTCCAAAGTGATGGCTTCGACACGCCCCTGCTGCGTGCCTGGGTGCCGTGGCTCAGGGGCAAGCTGGACTACCACAACCTGTTGCGTTCGTGCGACGGGTACAACCAATCCGCCGGGCTGATGCTGGCAACGAGTGGGTCGCTGGATCAACTCGTTAGCCAGGGAGTCAAGGCGGGTGATCTTGAAATGGAAGGAGAGTGAGGATGCAGACGATCAAAGTGAGGCAAGCGGACAACCTCTTCATGGCAGAGTGCCCGCAAGGGGACTACCTCGGGGCAAGCCCCGACGAAGCACTGGGGGCCGCCGTCAGGGACATCTGGCTCCAAAGCCTGACCGACGTAATCACCATCACTTTGGACTTGGAGAATGCCAATGAAAGCTAACAACCTAACCGAGTACCTGGAGAAATACGGCAGCCTCATCGCCGCCAAGACGGCCCAGGCATTCGTACCACTGCACGTCCCCAGCAGGGACCAGCCGTGGCATGTCGAACTCCTGCGGACGCCATTCGGTGCCCAGGCTCACGCCATGACGGCCATCGCCAAGGCGTGGGAGCATGAGAAAAGTGTCATGCTGATTGCCGAATGCGGGACGGGCAAGACCCTGATGGGCATTGCCGCCTCCCATGTCGCTGCCCATATCCACGCCAAAGGCAATCCGTACCGTGCCCTGGTAATGGTGCCCGATCACCTCCAGAAGAAGTGGGCACGGGAGGTCAAGGAGACGATCCCTGGGGCACACATCACCATCATATCCAAGTGGAAGGAAGCCGTCCGCTTGCAAACCAGGCCGCCCCTTGGACCCGAGTGGTTCATCATCGGCCGCAACGCGGCTAAGCTCGGATCGAAGTGGAAGGGGGCATACTGGAAATCCAAGTGCGTGTTCAAGTGGGAAGGAACCAAGTACCATCCCGGCACGCTGCGGTGCCCGGCTTGCGGCGCCCCGCTCGTGAAGAAGATAGACGAGGATGGGCAAGTCGACTTCTGGACCGCCGAGGAGCTGAACAAGTCCAAGCGGACTTGCCGGGACTGCGGCGATGCCCTGTGGCAGCACATGGCCAAGCCTCTGAAGAATGCCCCACATGGGTTGGCCACGAAAAACAGGACGCCCAATGTGGGGTGTCGCAAGTGGCCACCGGCCCAGTACATCCACAAGCACCGAAAGGGATACTTCGACTACTTCATTCTTGACGAAGCCCACGAGGAGAAAGGAGCTAAAACAGCACAAGGGATGGCTGCTGGCAGCCTTGCCGCGTCGGCCAAGCGGGTGCTTGCCTTGACGGGCACCCTCATCGGGGGCTATGCCCACCACGTTTACCCGCTGTTGTTCAGGCTGGGGCCTCAGTCCCTACTCGCCGAGGGCGTCGAGTGGGGGAATTCCACCGAGTTTACCCGCCGCTACGGACGGATCGACACCATTGTCACCGAGAAGGACGGAGGTGGGTCCGACAACCGGCAGAGTCGAGGATCGTCCAAGAGCAAGCGGGAAGCGGCTCGCCCAGGGGTCATGCCCACGCTGTACGGGAGGCACCTGATCGGGAACACTATCTTCCTGGCGCTGTCCGAGGTGGCGGCCACGCTGCCCAGGCTGATCGAGGAGGTGATCCCCGTGGCATTGCCGGCCGATCTGCTGGCGTCCTACAAGACCGTCGAGACGAAGTTGGTGGATGCCGTCAAGGAGATGATGAAGAAGCGGAATACCCGCCTGCTCAGCACGATGCTGCAAACCCTGCTGTCCTATCAGGATTACCCCTACGACTGGAAGGAGATCGGCTACACCGATAGGGACGAGGACGGCAACTCCCGATGGGTGCATGTGGTGACGCCCGCGAACTACCCGAAGGACAGACCGCCCGACCCCAAGGAACGTAAGCTGCTGGAGATCGTCAAGCAGGCTAAGTCCGAGGGGCATCAGGTCTGGGTCTACGTCCAGTGCGTTGATAAGCGGCCCGTCCCCGAACGGCTGTTGAAGATGTTCGCCGCAGAAGGGATCACGGCCGAGTGGCTGAAGTCCGAAAAAATGGGTGGTCCGAAGCTGGTGAAGCGAGAGGATTGGATCGAGAAACACGCACCGGGACTGGACGTGGTGATCTCGCACCCCCAACTGGTGGAGACGGGACTTGATCTGTTCTGCAAGCAGGGCAAGCACAACTTCAACCAGTTGGTGTTCTACGAAACCGGCTACAACCTCTTCACGCTCAGACAAGCCAGCAGAAGGGCATGGCGGATCGGCCAGCGCCGCAACTGCAAGGTGATGTACCTCTACTACGAATCCACCATGCAGGAACGGGCGATGGAGTTGATGGGCAAGAAACTTGCCGCCTCCCTTGCACTGGAAGGGCAGTTCTCCGAGGAAGGGTTGGCTGCAATGACCGAGGATTCCGGGTCCATCGAAATGGAACTGGCAAAGTCCCTATCCAAGAAGCTGGAGTTCGGACAGGCACAGAGGGTGTGGGCCAAGGCCGGAGAGATCACCGGGGGCACGCACATCACCCAGGCAATGGCCGACAAGGCCCGAGAACGCATGCGTGCAAGGAGAAAATTATTGACGCAAGACGAACCCAAGATGACAATGGCCCGAGTGACGCCTGCCACCGTCACTTCCTCCGAAGTGGCGGCTGCAAGGGAAAGAATGCGGGCACGCCGCAAGCTGTTCGAGAAGTCCGCATAAGGAACCCAGGCCATGAAATATGTCAAAGCCGACGTGATGGAGCTAAAGGAAGGGGACACCGTGTTCGCCGACCTAGCCTCCGAATGTAGACTCTGGATACACGGCGAGCTGCAAGTGGTCGCCGCAGCCGGGGCCGCCGTGCCGGGTGAAGAGTACATCGTCCGAATGGAAGTCGTTCGGGTAAACCTCCCCTATGTCTTGTGTGTACGCAAACGCCTGAAAAAGGTGGTGACGGCGGTTGTGGACATTAGGACGTGCCCCTTGATGATGAAGGAGAGATAACCATGCCACAAATCTACGGCTACGCCAGAGCCAGCACCAAAGAACAGGAGGACTCACCAAAGGTTCAGGCCGAGAAGATACAGCGACGGGCGGATCGACTGTCTGAAGTGGAGCCGGACTTAGGCCGGCTCGACCCAGGGGAGCACATTGCCTCGGAGAACAAGTCGGCAGACAAGATTTCCTGGGAAGATCGGCCGGCATTCAAGTCGCTGATGAGAACGCTGGAGCGAGGTGACGTGCTGATCGTCACCCACTACGACAGACTGGACAGAAACCCATTCCGATTCGTCGCTTGCATCAGCGAGTTGGACCGCAGGGGAATCCGACTCATCCTGCTGAACTTCATGGACAAGGAGTTCGACCTGAATGATACGATGTGCGCGACGGTGGTATTCCTGTTCGCTGCCTTCCTGAAAATGTGGTCGGACTACAACCGCCAACGGATGCGAGACACGAACCGATGGCTGAAGTCTCAGGGCCGGGCAGCGGGACTCGTACCCTACGGAATGAAGTATTACAAGAAGGGCGACGGCAAGACCTACCACCAGTGGGATGAAGAACAATGCCTCCTGCTTCTTGAACTATACAACCGCCTGCAATGCGGGGAGTCCTACCACGATGTTGCCAGGGATTGGCACCGGAGGAAACTGACTCGCCCCTTTTCTACCAAGCAGGGAAGGGTGCCCTGGATTCGGGAGAAGAAGACGGATCGCCCTGGGTTCGCTTGCCAAATCCAGCCACTCCAAAAGGGCTACAAGTGGGCGGCCAAAGAAATCGCCGACACTGGCATGGTCGGCTGCGTTCCCTACGACCCTACGGTTGGAGTCGAGAACGCATATCTTGTATCTCCCTGATCCGCTGCAACCTCTGCATCGTGCCGGGCATCGCTTGGCCTCGAAGGTACTCTGGCACGTACATCTTGCGCATCTCACGCGCCATGCTGTCTTGTGCCACGTCAGCTTCCAAGGCATTGATGGAGTCGATGAACCGCCACTTGGCCGGGTCGTAAGTGGACAGTCGCAACCCGGTGGTGATGTTCAATGCCCTCGCCGCCACACTCTTTCTGTCGTCGGTCCACTTGCCGACTTCCCCAATCGCCCGGGACCAGGGGCCAACGCCTTCCAGTCGTCGTAGGATGGCAGGCATCTGCTGCCCGGTAGCCTTCTGATAGTACGGGGCAAGTCGGCTCTCGAGGTGTTTCAACTCCCTGCCCGACCATGCTTGACGCCCGGACGGAAACTCGTACAGTGCCGCCGTGGCGAGGGGGTTGAAGTTGGCGATGAAACTCTCGCCCGATCTTCGTGCCGTCTCTGTCAACGTGCTGCGCACCTTCAGCATGTTGAGGTCTTCTGTCGGCAGCCCAAGTGAAGCCAGATAGTTGGTGGCTTTGCCGGCTCCACTGACCGGGAACCCGCCACGCTCACGCAAAAACGAAGGAGTCCATCCCTCTACCGGGCCTCCTGCTCGCTGCGGATAGCTTGACGCCAGGATGGCTTGCCCCTTGGCTCCGTAGGGACGCTCGAATAGCTTGCGTAGCGTCAGCGGGACAGACTTCCTCATCCACGAGTAGAACATCATGCCTCTGCGTCCAACTCGCTTCTCGAACAGTGCCAAGTCCTTGGGGTTGAAGTGCGTCTTGTTGACGATGCGAGCAGCGTTGCCGTAAGAGTAACCTGCATCTACCAGCCCATCGAAGTACCCCCCTCGAAGGATGAACTCATATACGTTGTTGAGGTTCTCGCCCAGTTCGGCCGGCACGGACAGCGAGGGCTTTGCACCCGCCGCCAGCTTGGCTCGGGAATTCTTCCCAACGCCACGAATGCCCCACGATGTTATGGCGGCTTTCGTGTCGGTAAAGAATCGCCTGAGCGGATCAACCAACAACTCCTTCACGCTGCCCTTGCCCGGGATACGGGACGCTGCGGCTGCACCCGCCTCCCCAAGCACGTCGGCCATGCGGAAGTGCATTCCCGCGAAGGCTCCGCTGTCGATGGCTTGCTGAAGGTGCTTCAGCCCCTCTCCCTTGCCCCTGACGTGCTGCACGGCACGACTCATCCCCTTGGCAACCGCCACGGGACCAATGTGCCCGTCGGTAATCATCTGGAACGTGCCACCGACGATGTTCCGGTTCTGGAACGAGATACTCAATGGCCCCAGCCCGGTCGTCAATAGCCCACGGTAAAGGGCATTTACTTGGTCGACCGTCTCCGACAGAGCGTTGAGGTTCTCTTTCTTCGTTACCTCGTGGAACGCCTTCATGGCCTTGGCGACGTTCTCCGATACGACCATCTCTTTGCCGGCCGTCAGCGGTAGTCCCTGCTTTGTGAGGAAGTTGTTCAACCCT
>DATKZH010000679.1:0-4181 GCA_035528065.1 Thermoguttaceae bacterium
AATGATGAAAACAAATCTTATCCAACGACGTCAATTCCTGAAATCCACAGTGGCTACGGGAGCCGGACTGCTCATTCTGCCCAGTGGCACGCTTTCCGGGGCGAACGCCCCCAGCAACAAGCTCAACATTGCGATGATCGGCACGTGGGGCCGGGCCGATGCGCATTTCGACGCGATTTCGAGCGAGAACGTCGTGGCCCTGTGCGACGTCAATGAGGAGCATATCGCTCACGCCGCCGAGAGATTTCCGAATGCCAAGCACTATGTTGACTGGCGCAAATGCCTCGAACAGAAGGATTTGGATGCCGTGATCTGCTGCACGACGGACCACACGCACGCATTCATCGCCAATTGGGCGCTGAATCGCGATCTGCACTGCTATTGCGAAAAGCCGCTGGGCAACACGGTGGAAGAGGCCCGCGTGGTCCAGGCTACATATCAAAAGAAGAAGAAGAAGCTTGCGACCCAGGTCGGCACGCAGCGTCACGCCAAGCCGAACTTCGAGCGGGTGCGCGAGCTGGTCAAAGATGGGGCCATTGGCGAGCTGACCGATGCCTATGCCTGGGGCAATCGCCAGATCCGCAGGCCGGGCTATCCCGCAGCCGAGGGCGAGCCGCCCAAGCATCTGCACTACGATTTGTGGATCGGGCCGTCGCCGTGGCATCCCTACAACCCGGAATACTTCAAGGGCGGGCCGGGCATGAATTGCCTGAGCTGGAACATGTACTGGGACTTCGGCACCGGCCAGGTCGGCGACATGGGCAGCCATACCATCGACTTAGTGTGGAACGCCATTGACGCCGGTCTTCCCACGACCGCGACGGGCGAAGGCGAAAGGTTCAATCCGGAAGTTACGCCCGTTGAGCTGCACACCGCGTTCGATATACCCGCGAACGACTGGCGCGGACCCGTTCGCGTCCACTGGTATCAGGGCGGCATGATGCCCAGATCGCCAAGCAATTGGGTCGATCTGAACAAGATCGGCCACGGCGCGATGTTCAAGGGCACCAAGGGATACGTCATCTGCGATTACGATTCGCGGATTGTGCTGCCGTTCGGCGACGACGCGGACATGACGTATTACAACAAGCGGGCCAAAGACGAGGTGATTCCACCGCTGGGCCACTTCCAGAGGGAATGGGTCGATGCGTGCAAGGGCAAGAACAATTTGAAGACCCATTGCGATTTCAACTACGGCGGAACGGTGATTGAGATGATGCTGCTGGGCATGGTGGCTTACCGCGTCGGCAAGAAGCTTGAATACGACGGCGCCGCCGGGCGCGTCACCAATAGCGCCGAAGCCAATGCGCTGCTCAGCCGTCAATATCGGCCCGGCTGGACACTGAATGGATAAAGGATTCTCCGTAATTAGTGAATGTTTGTAGTGTGCCCGTAAGGGCATGGTAACGCCTTACGGCGTCACTACAAACGACTACTAATCACCAGTCAGGAGTATCGAGCACCAGGGAGTTGAGTGAATGGCAAAAGTCAGGAGGACGAAGGCGAGCCCAAAGCGCAAGGCTGCCAAGAAGTCACATTCCACGTCGAAAAAGACGACAGGCAAGCGGAAGAAGGCGGACAAGAGCACCGCCAAGAAGAGTGCAGAGAAGGCACCGCGCGTCTCGAAGGAAACCGAGCCTAAACTCGAAACGGTCGCCGAAGGGATCGTCGAAGAAACACGTGAAGAGGCGAGTCCTCTTGGTTCCACCGCCGAGGATATGGCCAAGCGGCAGCGAGAGATATCGGTGGCGGAATTCTTCATGAAGAACCGTCACCTGTTAGGCTTCGATAACCCGCGCAAGGCCTTGCTGACGACCATCAAGGAGGGCGTTGATAACGCGCTGGACGCCTGCGAAGAGGCGGGTATTCTGCCGGAGGTTCGGATCGCCATCGCCTCCGGCGCGGACGAAAATCGCTTTCGCGTGACCATCGAAGACAACGGCCCGGGGATCCTCAAAAGTCAGATTCCCAAGATTTTCGCCAAGCTGCTGTACGGCTCGAAGTTCCACCGGCTCAAGATGTCTCGCGGGCAGCAGGGCATTGGTATTTCGGCAGCCGGCATGTATGGCCAGCTCACCACCGGCAAACCCATCGTCATCACCTCCAGGACGGCGCGCAGCCAGCCCGCCCATTACTATGAGCTTGAGATCGACGCCAAGAAAAACGAGCCCCGCATCCTGGTCGATCGGACCGTGGATTGGCAAGCGCCGCGGGGCACGAAGGTCGAGATCGAGCTGGAGGCCAAGTTCCAGAAAGGCCGCCAGTCGGTCGAGGAGTATCTTGAGCAGACCTCTATTGCCAACCCTCATGTAACGCTTGCGTTAGTGACGCCCGACAACGAGACGACAGTGTATAATCGCGCGTCAAAACAGGTGCCCGATCACACCAGGGAAATCAAGCCGCATCCCTACGGCGTGGAATTAGGCGTGCTGATCAAGATGCTGCATGATACCAAGGCGCGCACCTTGCAGTCGTTTCTGCACACGGATTTCTCCCGAGTCAGCTCTCGCGTGGCAAAGGAGATCTGTGACAAGGCAAAGGTGTCCGAGCGTTCTCGTCCGTCGCGCGTTGCCAGGCAGGAGGCGGACAACCTCTTCAAGGCCATCAACCAGACGAAAATCATGAACCCGCCGACGGACTGCCTCAGCCCTATCGGCGAGGAGCTGATCGTGGCGGGACTGAAAAAGCAGATCGAAGCGGCCTTTTTCACCGCCGTCACAAGGCCGCCCGCCGTGTATCGGGGAAACCCCTTCCAGATCGAAGCGGCGCTGGCGTATGGCGGTTCCGTGCCCGGAGACGGGCTTGCCCGCGTGCTGCGGTACGCCAATCGAGTGCCTTTGCTCTACCAGCAGTCGGCGTGTGCGATAACGCGTTCGGTGCTCAGCACCGCCTGGCGCAATTATGCACTCCAGCAGTCGGCGGGCGCGTTGCCGACGGGACCACTGGTCATCCTGGTCCACATGGCTTCGGTATGGGTGCCTTTCACCTCGGAGAGCAAAGAGGCCATTGCCCACTATCCGGAGATCATCAAAGAGGTACGGCTTGCGCTTCAAGAGTGCGGGCGGAGGTTGGCTGTGTTCGTCCGTCGCCGTCGTAAGGCGGCTGAATCCGAACGCAAAATGGCCTACATTCACAAGTATATTCCTCACGTCGCCATCGCACTGCGCGAAATGTTAGGGCTTTCGCAGCACCAGGAGAGCGCCATGGTGAAACAGTTGACAGATGTTCTTGAAAGGAGCCGAGCGTGAGCAGGATTGCCAATCAGATCCGAGAAACCGCCGCCGCCGTGCGCTCCAAAATCCAGCGCAAGGGCAAGCCGACATTGACGTTCCCGCTGCGTTCTCTGGCCAACGTGAAGTACCAGCCGAAGAAGGGCTTTCTGGAGCTCAAGGGCAAGAAGAAGACGCGCACGCTCACCGTCGCGACGGTCAAGACGTTCGCTCAAACCCTGCGCATGATGTCCCAGGCCAAGACGCTCGTCGAGGACGACGAGATCATGACCAAACGAGAAGCGTACTACGTCTCCAAGAACTGGGACGAGGCGCGCTTCGACGAGCAGCCCGAATCGGACACGGTGATTGACGATATCGAGGCATTGTTCCAGGTCAACCGGGAACAACTGGGATTCATTCCGGAGGAAAAGGGCGGTGAAATCGCCGGCAAGCTCGTCGTGATCGACCGCGACTCGGAGACGGGCAAGGAGCTGCGCATCGACTGCACGAAGTTCGGCTCGGGTGCATACTCCATCCCGATCTCCGTGGAGCATCTGAAGTTCGAGACCAAAGCCAAGTTCGTGCTTGCCATTGAAACCGCGGGCATGTTCCAGCGTCTGGTCAAGCACGGCTACTGGCGTACGGCCAATTGCATCCTTGTATCGATGGGCGGCGTGCCGACGCGCGCGTGCCGGCGTTTTATCCGGCGGCTGGCCGACGAGCTGAAACTGCCGGTCTATGCCTTTGTCGATTGCGACCCTTACGGCATGTTCAACATCTACCGCACGCTGAAGGTCGGCTCGGGCAACGCCGCACATATCAACCGCTATTTCTGCGTGCCCAACGCCAAGTTTCTCGGCGTCACGCCCCAGGACATTGTCGATTACAAGCTGCCCACTCACCCGCTCAAAGACGTGGACATCAAAAGGGCCAAAGACGCCCTCAAGAACGACCCGTTCGTGCAGCACT
>DATKZH010000680.1:0-22843 GCA_035528065.1 Thermoguttaceae bacterium
CGCCAGCCGCCCCAGCCGCTCAAGCTGCCCAGCGAAGTCTGGATCAACCCCCCGGCCGATGGGCCGGAACCCCGTACCTTAGAGCTACCGCGCTACACTAATTTCGACGAGGAGTTGTCTCAAACTCGTTGACACGTTCCGATGGGTGACGGGCCGAACCGAGGTTGGATCACCATGCAAGCCAAGTCCACAATCCTCCGCTTCCTCAGTCGCCGCACTCTCAAACGGATCGTTGATGGGCTAGAGTTCGAAGTGGATCGGCGAAGCGCGGAAGCGATGCGTGCGGCGTTGTCCCGGTCGCGTAAGGTTGCCAAAGAGAACCTTCTTCCCTACACATGCTGAAGGAGGAAGTCAAGGCCTTGTGTGGAAGGCTCGGATTATCGGTAGGGGGTCGGCGAGAGGAACTCCTGGAACGGGTCCAGACCCTCCAAGATTCCGTAACTCAAGGACTCGATGACGGAAGTCGGATCAGATCACACAAGGGAGGTTGGGTCGTCGTGGACCGCAACGGTCTCTTCCTCGCCGATCCCAACAATGCAGCTTGGGTGATGTCTCCGCGTGTTAAGGAGATACCTCCCGCTGTGTTTCCTTCGGCGGCAGAAGCCTATTTGGCATGGATGCAGTCTAAGGAGGCGGCAAGAGACATAAGTCGTGCCTTTCGATCGAGCGAAGCCAATCCGAGTGGGGAACGTAGGGAAGACACGGGAAGCAGGACGAGGTCGCTATGAGTTGAATTCATGCCGGCCCCCCATCGAACCTGTCATCACCCAGCCGTTTGCCTGTGAATCCCACGGCGCCTTCGCTAGGTGAATCAACTCGGAGATCCGCGGCACGCCAAGGTCGTCGCCGAACACCGGGAGTTGCTCAGGCAGTGGGAGAGTCGCCTGGACGTGACTCCCGGATCTGCCGCAAGCTCCGGCTTGGTAGTGCACGAGCTAGTCCCGTCTCATGACCTTTCGGGATTTCGATACGTTCGTCAGCCCTCCATGTATGACAGCTCTCGCAACCTTGTGTCTCCCAACCAGAGGAGGTGCTACGGTCGGTGCGGATGGGTTCCACTACTTTGGCGGCGTCGGAAACCGCGACTACGCGGGTGGAAGCTCCGCGTGGTTCAATCCCCAGTCAGGCAAATTTGACAGAATTTGGCGGCCACTGAGTGACTACCACGTACCACGTCTACTGGCTGACCAAGGCAATGGAGGGACACTACGTGGTCATATCGACCAAGACGGCGACCGACGAACTTCAGGGCGATGAGCCGATACGACGCCTGATAGGGATCGCGACGACGTAGAAAGCAGTCTATTCATGAATTACCGGGCTTTCACATCGAAGCAGTAGAGGTTCGTGTCGTAGCGAATCAGGAGCCTGCCACCGATGACGACCGGGTGGGCCCAACTGCTGCCCTCACCCGCGACCGAGAAGCTGCCCTTGATTCTCGCGTCCTCGTCAGCGTTCGGGTCGACCAGGGACACGCGGCCGCCAGAATCGGCGAGGACATAGAGCATGCCGTCGCCCCAGCAGACCTGGCCCGCACCCACTCGCTCTCTCCAATGCGTCTCACCCGTTTTCAGGTCCACACACGCGAACCCGCCTTTTGCCTTGCCGAATACTTTGCCGTCGACCACCACGTAGTTGCCGGGGTGGCAGTTGAGATCCGTGTTGCGCCATGCTTCTTCGAAGGACCATCCGCCGGCATCGTGTTCGACTTTGAGGCACAAACTCCCTTTGCCGTAACCGACTGCCCAGAACAGCATCCCGTCGGCGTAAGCCGGTGTGGGAACGTTCGCCGTATTGCGTACGGCGAATTCGTGCAGGTGAAGGAGCTTGCCAGTCTTCGCGTCGACCACGAGCAGCCCGCTCTGCGAGCCGTTTACGATGGCGGTGTCTTCGCCTTCGGAAATGGCGATGCACGAGCTGTAACCGGCGGTTGCGGTGGCGTCGGATTTCCACACGTCCTCACCGGTTTGCTTGTCGAGTGCGACGATGGCTTGGTCGCCTCCCGGCGTGAGAATGGCTAGGTCTCTAAGAATGAGCACACTCTCGGCATATTGCCAGCCGCCGACCTTGCCGCCCATGTCGGTCTTCATGTCGCGCTGCCAGACAATCCGGCCATCCGTTTTCGTGTGGCAAGTTACCAGCCCGTTGCCGCCCGTCACATAGACTCTGTCGCCGTCGACGGTAGGCGTCGAACGGGCTCCCGGGTACTTACGATGGTCGCACTTGGGACCTTGTTCAACTCGCCAGTGTTCTCGACCGTCAAGACCCAGGCAGATCAGCATTTGCTTTTCGTCCGAGTTGCCCGTCGTGTACACGCAGTCATCAGTCACGGCAACCGACGACCAACCGGCCCCAACGTCATCGATCTTCCAAAGCAAGGGAGGGCCGGCATCGGGCCATTGCCTGAGAAGGCCCGTATCCGGCGAATGTCCGTCACGATTTGGCCCTAGGAATCCAGGCCAGTCTGCGCCGATTGAAACACAGGGAGTTAGCAGGAATGCGAGCAGAATTCCAGCAAAGGCAGCAAAGGTCGCAGTGTTAATTCGGTTCATGGTGGGCTCTCTGAGTGATTAACGGACGGAAAGGAAGTTTGGCAATGACTGTGTCATTCTGGCTGTCGGAAAACTCTCATGCAATAAGGTCCTCGCCCTTCGCCGCAAATTTGGTCACGGATCGTCGCTTTCATCGACATACAGTTCGAGCCAGTAGCCCGCGACATCTTGTTTTGCCACTCGGATGGTCTTTGGGCAGAAAACCGCGTCAAAATCGCTCCGTGTAGGTGGCCTCGAGCGTTTGAATCGCCCGGGAAAATCAATTCTGGACGGGGAATTGGCGCGCCGACTGGAAGGTCGCGAACCGCTTTGCTAATATCGTGAAAAGGTTGCCGCTCGGAGCGCATCCAAGGGGAGTACAAATGGGGAATATCGGTTTGGAGAAAGCGACGATGAAGGTTCCGCGCCGGCAGCGTCGAGTTCAAGCGGCAGAAGGAAGAACTGGGCAAGTTTATGCCCGACGTCAACACGCCCGCACGAGTCAAGAGTGAGGTCAAGGTAACACCGCCGGCCGCGAGAGCGAAGCAGAGAAGAGCCAACAAGCAACCGCGTCGCTCTCGCGATGCCCGACAAGCCAAGTGGGCACGGAACCGATCACCTGGATCCCTGACGCCGAGGTATCTTATGAGACACTATTCCATTTGGGTGCTTGTGAGTCTTGTCTTCGTGTCATCCGCCACCACAACGTCGGCCGAAGCGGCGAATGCCGCCCAGGGCGATACGCTACGGCGGCTGAATGTGATGTTGCTCACCGCCGACGATCTGCATTGCCAGTCCGTGGGAGCGTTTGAGGGAAGAACCCCCGACCTTACGCCCAACCTGGACCGGCTCGCGTCGGAAGGGATGCGTTTCTTCCGCGCTCATGTCAACGCAGCCATCTGCCAGCCGAGTCGTGGTGTCCTGGGAACCGGACGCTACGGCCACAACAGCGGCATCATGGGCTTCATGCACACGGACCGTGATATCCCGACCATCATGGAAACGCTTCGCGGTGCGGGCTACCTCACCGGGATTCTCGGCAAGGTAGGCCACTCCACACCCAAGGCCGATTACCAGTGGGACTTCGCTCACGACCAGAACGAACTGGGAGCAGGACGTGATCCGCAGATCTACTACCAGTACTGCCAGGAGTTTCTCCAGGGGTGCCGCAAGGAGAACAAGCCCTTCTACTTCATGGTCAACTCCCATGACCCTCACCGGCCCTATCATATCCCGGGAAAACCTATCAAGGGTGCCGTCGAACCGTCGCGTACGTACCAGCCGGAGGAAGTCCCGGTGCCGGGATTCGTTCCCGACCTGCCGGGCGTCCGGGAGGAATTGAGCTACTACCTCAACTCAGTACGCCGCTGTGACGACACCTTCGGCAAAGTGCTTCAGGCCCTGGAAGAGTCGGGGTTTGCGTCCGACACGGTGGTTATGTTCCTTTCGGACAACGGCATCGCCATCCCCTTCGCCAAATGCAACGCGTACCTGGCCAGCACGCGAACTCCCTGGATCGTCCGCTGGCCCGGCGTTGTCAAGCCGGGAAGCGTCGACCGGGAACACTTCATTTCCGGGGTCGATTTCTTTCCCACGGTCCTGGATGCCCTGCACCTGCCGACCGAGGACGGCTTGGACGGGACATCTTTCCTGCCGCTGCTTCGCGGTGAGCCCCAGGCCGGGCGCGACAAAGTATTTGCCCAAATCGATCGCAAAGCCGGTGGCGACGCGGTACCAATGCGCTGCGTCCAGGATGCCGAGTTCGGCTACATCTTCAACGCTTGGAGCGACGGCGCGCACGTCTATCACAACAACAACGAAGGAATGACGATGAAGGCGATGAACGAAGCGGCCAAGACTGATCCGTTCATCGCCAGCCGCGTGCAAGTCTTCCGCTACCGAACGCCGGAGGAACTCTACGACCTCAAGGCCGATCCCGATTGCCTGAAGAACTTGATTGACCAACCCGAATACCGCGGCCAGGCCGACCGGCTGCGAAGCGAGCTGCTCGCCTGGATGAGACGAACCGGCGACCCGCTCGCCTCCGCCTTTGAAAACCGGGAAAAGCCGGAACAAGTGAAACAAGTCCTCGAGCAGGTTTACGGCAAGCCCGCCACGAAAGCCAGACGTGTACGCAAGGGTGAGCAACAGGACCGAATCCAACGGAGAAACCGATGATAGCACGCAGACTCCTGAGAACCGTTTGCTTGATATGCGCAGCCATGTCGATTGCCGGTCCGGCAATCGCCGCGGACCGAGTTGCCCGCCCGAATATCCTTTTCTTCTTTCCCGACCAGCACCGCTCCGACTGGACGAGCATGAATCCGCGGCTCCCGGATATCACCCCGAACTTGAAAAAGCTCGCGCAGTCCGGAGTCCACTTCACCAATGCCTTGAGTCCTTCGCCGGTCTGTGCTCCGGCACGGGCGTGCCTGGCGTCGGGCAGAGAATACGCCAACTGCCGCGTCAGCAGCAACGGCGTGCCCTATCCGCTCGATCAGACCACGATGTACTCGCTGCTTCGAAATGCCGGATATCAAGTTCTCGGCTGCGGCAAGTTCGATCTGGATAAGCCCGGCGGTAGCTGGGGCATCGACGGCAAGCACCGGCGCCCCGGGGAGCCGTCGTTGCTGGAAGTCTGGGGATTCACCGACGGTATTGACAACGCCGGGAAGATGGACGGCGTCAATGCGTACAAGCCGCCGAGAAAACCGGAACCCTACTTCGCCTTCCTCGAAAGCAGGAACCTGGTTGACGCGTTTCTCAAGAACTACAGGATGTTGGATCACGACTACCCGGGAGACCCCGTACTACCCGACGACGCCTATTGCGACACTTGGATCGCCGGCAACGGACTGGCCTTGATCCGAGCGATCCCCCCGGGCCAGCCGTGGTTTCTCCAGGTCAACTTCAACGGCCCCCATTCTCCCATGGACGTGACCAAGTCGATGTACGAGAGGTGGAAAGACGCAGAATTCCCCCAGCGGCAGCCCTCCGACGCAAGGAACAATGCCGCCGAGCGACGGAACTACGGGGCCATGATCCACAATATCGATCGCTGGCTCGGTGTGTTTATGGAAGAGTTGCGCAGCCGCGGTGAGTTGGAGAACACCCTGATCGTCTACTGCTCGGATCACGGGGAGATGCTCGGCGACCACGGCATGGGAGGCAAGAGCCAGCCCTACCACCCCTCCGCCTGCGTGCCCCTGGTCATTGCTGGGCCCGGCATCCGAAAAAACGTCGTCTGCGACAGAGCCGTCGAAACGTTGGACCTGACCGCAACGTTTCTCGATTGTGCAAGCGTGGCCCCTGCGAAAGACACCGACTCTCGCTCGATGTGCCCTTTCCTGAAAGCCGGGGACAATCTGCCGCGGCCCTACGCCACCAGTTCGCTTGGCGGTTGGTCTCTGGTCTTCGATGGCCGATACAAGCTGATTGCCGGCAAGTGGGCCAAGCAGCCAAAGCAGGAGGGTACCGCCGAGGCAGACGCCCTGGCGCTCTACGACCTGCAGGTGGACCCAATCGAGACCAACAACATCGCAGACCAGCATCCCGATCTGGTTGCCAGGCTGAAACCGCTTCTACCGCCGGTCGCGCCGTACAAGGAGGTGAAGAAGGGTGCCAAGGCCGACGGAAAGAAAGGACGAAGAAGGTAAAATCCAGGATATGCCGTCTTGGCAATTCGGAATGGCAAAGAAGTACTTTGAAGAAAGCTGCTCGTCCCTAACGAGAAGTTCCAGAGACGTATGACGCCGGGGTCTCCATGTATGTAACAGCCTGGCCTTTGTTGCAGGAATAAAGGTACCGTGCTTTGGAAAAACGTCCGGGTCAAAGAACTGGAGAATTAGCGAGCCCAGGGCTACAATATCCGGCCTACTTGGGCTTGTAGGTAATCCACATCGGCGAGCCCCAGACGATTTCGCCGTTGTTCACTTCGCCGGTGGTTCTTCCGACGGCGGGCGACCCCACCGTCCGTTGTTCCGTTTGCCCCACCTGGAGGCCGCGGACGTAGTAGTAGCTGGTCGTGCCCGGCTTGGTCGCGACGTCGGTCCACTGGAATTCGACCGTCTGCTTATGGGGCCGGGTGGAATAGCCTTCACCGACGTTTTCCAGTTGCCTTATCAGAGCCAATCCAGGCTCGGAGGCCATTCATCTTGTCAGAACGTTTCTCCCGGCGTCCAATGTCCAAGTGGGCTTTCGGCCTCCCGCAGCCACTCTCGGTGCCTGAAACAGCATTCCGCCCCTCTGACAGGGAGGGGGCGGTGGCAGCTCTTGATTCTTGGCCAGGAGTAGGAAGACAGCGATCAAAAGGTCAATCCCGCGAACTGCCCGTTCGTCCACGCTATTTGGTCGGTTCATCATCACGTTCCCCTCGCTATTGAATCCTGCCGTTCGAGTGGCAGCCGAACAGGCCGCAAGCTGGACCTCTCTCGGAACCGTGCCAAAGTCTGGGCGACTTCGGCTACTGGGATTTGAACGATCGGCAATTGGCGTCCCCCGTGTGTCATCGATTACACTGGTACCGTTCGCCATTACGAGCTCTGACCAACAATCAGAGAATGGAGTCGTGAAAGATGCGTCTTTCGTTCGACAAGGGCGCTCCGGAAAGAGTTTTCAATCGTTGCACTTCAGCCATGAACATTCGCAGGTATCCAACGGTTGCGGTCGGTCTGCTCTTCTGCTGCGCGACCATCCCCGTGACTGCCGAAGACGTCGGGGCGATTCCGCTGGAAGCGTACGGCGTGTGGGATCGTGGTGCGTCGTTCAGCTTCACGGAATACCCGTTCCTGAAAGGGTTGTCCTACGGCGCCGACTGGGAAGAGATCGAGCCACAGCCAGATGTGTTTGACTGGAGCAGCTTGGATGCGGCCGTGCAGAGAGCGCACGAGCACGATAAGTTCATGTATATTTCTATCAATCCCGGGCCCGATTCGCCGCAATGGGTCTACGAACTAGGTGTGCCGAAGGTCAGCACGGATGATGAGAAGCACTTGGGCAAGTGGAAGCATTATCCGTACTACCTGGCCCCCGAATACAAACGGCGGTTCTTCGGCATGATCCGGTCGCTGGCCGAGCACCTGGACCGGCTGCCTGCGGAACAGCACCGCCGTATCGCTTTCATTCAGGTGAAGACAGGATGCACGGGCGATGAATGTCCGTATAAGGGCCAGACGCTCGATCCAAAGTACGAGATAAGGAAGGACTCTCCCGAATGGCGGGATTTCCGCTTGGAGACGTTCGCGCTGTTCGTCGATTTGTTCCAGTCGAACCGAGATCGTCGAATAGAGTTACTTTTCAACGCCGTCGGCGGAAACGACGACGACGGCGAAGACGCAGCTTACGGCCCGGAATGGGACTGGATCACCAGCCACGTCAAGGGAGCCTTCGGCATCAAGAACGGGGCCCTTTCGCGAGGCCATCACCTCCGCGGCGAACGGGTGCTGTACGAGCAGTGGATCGGTTACCTGGTGAACCCGAAAGGGCTGCGGCTGTTCCGCCGTTCGGAGATGGATCAAACCTGGAAACGTCCCTGGTATCAGCGCAACTTGCCGATGAACTTCTACTGGGGAGCCGTCAACGCCGTTCACGGCGGACAAAGCATCTGGGACGTCACGGCCAGTGCGTTGGAGGCATCGAAGGATGAGAACATCGTGCCGGCCTTCGAATTCTTCAACAAGTACGCCGGCCAGATTTATCCGGCAACGGCCACCGACGCATTCTGTGCCCTCCACAAGGGTCTCGACGCTTCCGACACCGCGGCCTATCCTGAAGACATCTTTGGAAAAGCCTCACCCAATAATGTGGAACGCATGGCGGCGATTTGCCAGGCATTTGCCGAATATGGTGCCCGGATCGACGATGCAGACGCCTTGCGTTTCGGCCAAGTGCGGCAGCGGAGCAGCCAGAAGGGATTCAACGATGTCGGCTGGGAGATCTGGCCGGACAACTACACCCGTTTCCTCTATCAGATCGAGGCGGACTCCACTTCGGTTCCCCATTGGCGCATCGGCGGCGAGATCACGCGGGAATCGCCCGTCTACGCCCGTTTTGCACGCGGCTTTGAACACGCTTCGGGCAGGGATGCCCTTTACTTCAAGCTGGACGACGAATTCTTCACCGGACGCGAGCTGAAACCGGTTACCATCCGCATCGTCTGGTATGATCAGCACCCCGGCTCGACATGGAAACTGCTGTACGATGCGGGCTCCGGCGAGATGAAAACAGGCTACGATGCTGAGGGACGTAGCGATTGCCAGTGGCGTACCGAAACGATCCAGCTGTCCGACGCCGTCATGGACCATGGAGGAGATCGAGGAAGCGATGTCGCGCTGGTTAACATTGACGACAAGGACGACCTGTTCAGCCTGATCGAACTCCACCGCGACTGAACCGATTGCCGTATCGCCTCCAAAGCAGAAACACGATTGTATCGCCGCCTCGGGGCGAATGGCGACAGTCACTGATCGCCCCGCGATTGGCATCCATGAACAACATGCGGAGGACCCAACTCGTGAAACACTTGACCCTCTTGGCGGTTGCCGTCTCCGCTGTGCTTTCCCCGTTCACGTCTGACGTGCGGGCGGAGAAGCCGAACATCGTGTTCGTGCTGTTTGACGACATGGGTTGGGGACAGCCGCAGAGTTACAGCCCAAACTCGGCGCTGCGGACGCCCCATCTCGACCGTATGGTGCAGCAGGGAATGCGGTTCACCGACGCCCACTCGGCCGCCGCGGTCTGTACGCCGACTCGCTACGGCGTGCTCACCGGACGCTATCCGTCTCGCATCCGGCAGTTCGGCGTGCTGACGACGTACTCGCCACCCATCATCCCGCCGACGCGGCTGACCGTGGCATCGCTGCTCGAGCAGCACGGCTATCACACCGCTTGCATCGGCAAGTGGCACCTTGGCATGAATTGGGTGGACGGAAAGCCGGGCAACGAGAAACAAGTACCGATCGGGGCACGAATGACCGACGGCCCCAACGACCTCGGGTTCGACTACTTCTGCGGGTTCACTCACGCCCGCAACATCGGCACGATTATTGAACAGGACCGTGTCGTCGCGCACGTTGAACCGGTCGAGAACCAGCCGCTGATGATTGAGAAGGCTCTCAAGTACATCGACGAGCGTGCCGAGGCCGGCGGCCCCTTCTTTCTCTATTTCCCCATGTGCCCGCCGCACGAGCCGGTCGTGCCCGCGCCGGAGTACGTCGGCCAGAGCGGTGCCGAGGATATCGTCAGGAACGATCCCCGATACGGCGATTGGGTCTACCAGGGCGATGCGATGCTCGGCCAGATCCTGGATGCCCTGGAGCGGCACCAACTGGCCGAAGACACATTGGTCGTTGCCACCAGCGACAACGGCGCCGAGCATCGACCGTATCCGCCGCTGCGAGAGTCGAAACGCAGTATCTACGAGGGGGGCCATCGCGTGCCATTTGTCGCGCGCTGGCCGGG
Source organism: Thermoguttaceae bacterium (assembly GCA_035528065.1). Lineage (GTDB taxonomy): Bacteria > Planctomycetota > Planctomycetia > Pirellulales > Thermoguttaceae > DATKZH01. The sequence goes on from DATKZH010000680.1 coordinate 9,990, forward strand.
GCGGGTGAAGGCCGGTTGCGTCACCCACGAGACGGTTTGTCTCAACGATTTGATGGCTACCGCAGCCGAAATCGTCGGCGCCACATTGCCCGACGATGCGGGCGAAGACAGCGTTAGCCTGCTCGGACTGCTGCGGCGCGGAAACGCCGAATCACCGGTGCGCGAAGCAACCGTGCATCAATCGTCCGCCGGGGATCTGGCGATCCGCCAAGGACCCTGGAAACAGATCTTCTTCCGAGATGGTCGCCGCGAACTCTACAATCTAGAGTCCGACGTAAGCGAAACGCAGGACATGTCGGCTGACAAACCGGAAATCGTCGAAGATCTCACACAGCTAATGCAACGCTATATCGACCGCGGACGAAGCACGCGAGGATCCGATCAGAAGAACGATACGAACCTCTCGTTGGAAGCCAAGACCCCGAAGAAGAGAACGACCAAGAAACGACAAGGACCTTGCCATGACGCAACGAATGGTAGACTGTTGGTTAGTTGGCCTGTTGGCAGCTGCATTCCTACAAACGGCGGCGGCGGATGAAGTGCCTCCACTGCGACCGCATATCGTGTTCATCCTGGCGGATGACCTGGGTTACGCCGACGTGGGATTCATGGGCTCGAAGGACATTCATACGCCGCATCTCGATAAGCTGGCGGCGGACGGGGCGATCCTGGATTCGTTTTATGTCCAGCCCGTCTGCTCGCCGACTCGCGCAACGCTGATGACCGGCCGTTACCCGACGCACACCGGCGTGTATACCGTCGTGCGGCCGCATGCAAAGTGGGGATTGCCGCTCGAAGAACGAACGCTGGCCGTCGCGCTGGGTGAGGCCGGGTATCATACGGCAATCTGCGGCAAATGGCACCTCGGCGAATTTCAAAAGGAGTACTTGCCGACGCGGCGCGGGTTCGACCAGCAGTACGGGCACTTTTTCGGGGCGCTGGACTACTTCACCAAGCTCCGCGACGGCCAGCGCGACTGGTACCGCAACGACGAACCCTGCGACGATGAAGGCTACTCGACACACCTGCTTGCGCGCGAAGCCTGTCGCATGGTGCGCCAACGACCGCTGGACAGACCGCTGTTCCTTTACGTGCCTTTCCAGGCCGTGCATGGACCGTATCAGGTTCCGGACAGTTACCTCGAGCCTTATCCGCAATTGGCGGGAACGCGGCAGAAGTACGCCGGTATGGTCGCCGCCATGGACGAGGCCGTCGGCCAGATCGTCGCGACGTTGGAAGAGGCCGGCATTCGCCAGGAAACGCTGATCGTGTTTTCCAGCGACAACGGCGGCCCGAGTCCCGGCCAGATCACCGACAACAGCCCCCTGCGGGCGGGCAAGGGTACGATTTACGAAGGCGGCGTGCGCGTCTGCGCACTAGCCAACTGGCCGAAGTACATCAAAGCCGGCACGCACGTCACCGAACCGATCCACATGGTCGATTGGTTCCCGACTCTCGTAAACCTGGCGGGCGGCACCCTCAAGCAGAAGTTGCCGCTTGATGGGCTGGACGTGTGGAACACCGTCACCCACGGCGCCAAGTCGCCACACGACGCGATTCTGCTCTGTGGCGGGCCGACAAGAACTGCCGTACGGGCCGGCGATTGGAAACTGCTGGTTGGTGCCGGCGGAACCAACGCCGGCGCCGCGACCGGAACGACCAGCGGGAAGGCCACGCCGAGAAAGAAGAAGGCAGCGAAGAACGCCGCAAGTAGCGCGGGAGACAATATCCAACTCTACAATCTGGCAACGGACATCGGCGAGAAGCGGAATCTGGCGGAGGACCAGCCGGAACGGGTCGCCGAACTGAAAGCAATGCTCGCACGCTTCTTGGACGACGCCGTCGAGCCGGGGAATCCGAATTGAGCCGGGAAAGCGACACACACGATGAATGCTATCCACACCTGAAACGCTAACCACCCAACAAGACAAAAAGGAAGCAAGATGAAGATGCTGTCTGCGATCATCGCCGCGGTGCTTCTGGCCGCCGCCGGTGAGAGTGCTGCCGCCGCAACGGAGAAGCCCAACGTCATCTACATCATGTCCGACGAACTGGGCTACTACGAACCCGGATTTATGGGCGGAAAGAACATTCACACGCCCAACCTCGACCGCATGGCAGCCGAGGGGATTCGATTCAACAACCTTTTCGCCGGTTCCTCGGTCTGTGCACCGACGCGGTGTTGTTTCCTGACTGGAAAGCACAGCGGCCACACGTCCGTACGATTGAACGGCGGCGGCACCCCGATGCGAGCGGAGGAACTCACCATTGCCTCAATGCTCAAGCCGCTGGGCTACGCCACGGGCGGCTTCGGCAAATGGGGCTGCGGCGGGCGCGACTCGACCGGCGTACCCGAAAAACACGGCTTCGACCTGTTCCTCGGCTACTACGACCAGGTCCACGCCCACAGCTATTACCCGCCCTATCTCATCCGCAACAGCGAGGAAGTGGTGCTGGAAGGGAATAACGGCGTCAGCGACGGCAAAACCTATTCGCACTATGTCATCCACGACGCGGCGGTGAAGTTCATCCGCGAGAACGCAATGGCCAAGAGACCTTTCTTGGCCTACCTGCCCTACACACCGCCGCACGGGATCTTCGACATCCCCGACGACGATCCCGCCTGGGCAATCTACAAAGACAAGCCGTGGCCCGAACCGGCGAGTCGCTACGCAGCAATGGTCACGATGGTCGATCGCCAGGTCGGCGAAATCCTCGCCTTACTGAAGGAATTGGGGATCGACGATAACACGCTCGTTTTCTTCAGCGGCGATAACGGTGGCGCCGACTACTTCAGCTCTGCCGAATACCCGCGAGGCATTCACAGCGCCAACAAGGATCCGCAGACGGGCGTCGAGTACCGCGGCAAGAAAGGCAACCTCTATGAGGGAGGCCTCCGCGTACCGTTCATCGCGCGCTGGCCGGGCAAGATTGCACCGGGGCGCGTCACCGATTACCTGGGCTATTTTCCCGACGTGTTGCCTACCATCGCTGAGGTCACGGGCGCACAGGCTCCGGCCGACATCGACGGTATCAGCCTGGTGCCGGAGTTGATCGGCGAAGAGGCAGCCGGCCACAAGCAGGAGCAGCACGAGTATCTCTACTGGGAAATCAGCGGCTGGACGGCGATCCGGCAAGGCACCTGGCGCGCTGTGAAACCGGCCCGGGCCGACACTTGGGAACTCTACGATCTGGCCACAGATCCCAGCGAATCGAAGGATCTCGCTGCCGAGCAGTCGCAGGTTCTTGCCAAACTCACCGCGCTGGCGGAGCAGGCTCACGAGCCCATGCAGGAGGGCACCTTCACGAGCACCGATCGCCACGAACGCGATCGCCGCGCCAAGTTCGGTAAGCAGGATGAGCCGCAAGCACCGCAGTTGCAGCGCAAGGGAACGGGCAAACCAGCACCGCAAGTGAACGCGATGCCGACAGAGGGTCTTCTGCCCGCCGCCGGTTGGACGATCGCCCGCGTGAGCAGCGAGAACACCGGTAACCAGAAGTTCGCGACGAACGCCATCGACGGTGATCCAACGACGCTCTGGCACACGCGATTTAGCGGAACGGCCGCTCTGCCGCCACACGAATTGGTGGTCGATCTCGGTGCCGAGCGGACCATCCGCGGCTTCGTCTATCTCGGCCGCCAGGACGTCGGCTGGAACGGCGCCGTGAAGGACGTCGAGTTCTGCATCGGCCAATCGGCGGATCAGTTCGGCCCACCGTCGGTCAAGACAACGCTCGCCAAGACGAAAGTACCGCAGAAGATCGAATGCCCCGAGACCAAGGGCCGCTACGTTCTGCTCCGCGCCCTCACCGAACACAGCGGACAGATCTTCGCCAGCGTCGCTGAACTGGGAATCATTGGAGAATAGCCTGTCCGGTGGCGGCGGCGATTAGAATCCCAAGAGGGTGTTACAGCAGAAAGCCAAGGCGAAGGGGCAGAAATGAACTCGACCAGTCACTTCGAAACGGTCTCGGCCTCCGGGTGTCGCTTGTTTGCGATAGCGGCCTTGCTCGCGGTCACGTGGATGAGCGTCCCCGTCGAGGCCGCTTCCGCGGCCGATTCGCAACGGCCGAATCTGATTCTGTTTCTTATCGATGATCAGGACTACGAGAGCATTGCCGCGTACGGCGGAAAGACGTGGACGCCGAACCTCGATCGCATGGCAGCCGAAGGGATGAGGTTCACCCAAGCATATGTGAGCAGCACGGTCTGCACGCCATCCCGTTACACTTGGCTGACGGGACGCTACGCCGGGGTCTCGACCAGCAAGGTCTATCAAGACGCCTGCGGCGGCCCAGACCGACAGGGTTTCCCTAGTTTCAATGTGGCGTTGGAACGGGACCGCATGAACGTCGGCACTCTCCTCCGCGAAGCCGGTTATGTGACGGGATTCGTCGGCAAATTTCACGTCGGGTCGCAGCTCGATTTTCCCGAGTTCTACGGCGAGGATGGCTTGAAGCCGGTCGCGAAAACCGCCGAACCCGGTCCGGAAGCCACCGCGTTGTTCACCCACAACGAGCGCGTCATGCGGCGCTACATCGAGAGCCTCGGCTTCTCGTGGGCGAAGCATATCTACCCGGAGAACATGAATCCGCCCTACGCCCATCACAACCCCGAATGGACCACCGCTGCCGCGTTGGAGTTCATTGAGGCAAACAGGGACCGGCCGTTCTATCTGCACTGTTGTTCGACGCTGCTGCATGGACCGGACGCGTCGTGGCGCCGCTCCATGGACTACCCGATCGTGTCGGGTGAAGGCGAATTGAAAACTCCCGCACTGGGAATGACGCCGCGTGGAGAACTGCTCAAAGCAATCGCGAAGCAGGGATTCGATCCCGATCAGGGCGGCGTAGCCGGCGAGGCCTGGATTGACGACGCGCTCGGCGCCGTGCTCAATAACCTCCGGCAATTGGGCATCGCGCGGAACACGCTCGTGGTCTTTGCACCCGACCACGGCAGTAACTCCAAGGCGTCGCTGTTCTCACAGGACGGCACACGTATTCCGATGATCGCGTGGTGGCCGGGACGCATCCCCGGCGGGCTGGTGTGCAACGAACTGGTCCAGAACATCGACTGGGTGCCCACCGCCTTCGATCTTGCCGGAGTGACGCCGCCACCTGGCTGCCGAGTGGACGGCCGCAGCCTGGCGCCGCTGTTCGCCACGGGCGCGGCCAACGGCTGGCGGGACTATCTCTACTTCGAAATAGGCTACGCCCGGGCGGTGACGACGAAGGATTGGGAGTACATCGCCGTGCGTTATCCGGAAGAGGTTATCGCAGCGATTCAACGGGCTACACCGGACCGGTTGCCAAGGCTGATGGCCTACATCGGTCGCATGGGAATCGGCACGCGCGGCGCCGAACGACCGGGCTTCTGGGATGCCGACCAGCTCTACAATCTGCAGACCGATCCGGATGAACAAGCCAACCTGGCCTCCGATCCGCGGTATGCGGACCAGATGCAGCGTCTTCGCGAGTTACTGACTACGAGCCTCCGCTCGGTTGGCCGCCCGTTTGGTGAATTCCTTCCCGGCGGCGATGCTGCACCACCAGGACAAGTGGACGCGCAGATCGCCCCGGTGAAGCGGCTTGACGTGCAGGGCAAGAGAGTGCTTGTACCCCAAGGCGAGTCTCCTGGAAATCCCGTCCCGAGCCCGACCGACTCGAAGAAAGAACTTCGCAAGAAAAGGAAAGCTGCCCGATGAAGGCCTCTCCACTGATCCCTATTTGTCTTGCGCTTGCCGCGGTGTGGTCCGGGGCCGTGGCATCACCTGCCGCTGCGGATTCGTCCAGACCCAACATCGTGGTCATTTTCAGCGACGACTACGGCTACGGCAGCGCTGGCTGCTACGGTGCGGACCCAAGTCTTGTACGCACGCCCAACCTTGACCGCCTGGCCCGCGAAGGCCGCCGGTTCACGGACGCCAGCACGCCGTCGTCGGTCTGCACGCCGACGCGTTACGCCCTGTTGACCGGCCGCTACTGCTGGCGCTCCCGGCTGAACCACGGCGGTGTGGCCAACACGATGGACCCGCTACTCATCGAGACCAGCCGCCCCACGATCGCCTCACTGCTGAAGCGGCACGGCTACGCCACGGCGATGGTGGGCAAATGGCATCTCGGCTACGGGACCGACAAGCGAGTGGACTACACCAAGGAACTGAAACCCGGCCCGCTGGAACTTGGTTTTGATTACCAATTTGCCGTGCCGCAGAACCACAACGATATTACCCGGGTGTTCGTCGAGAACCATAAGGTCCTCGGCCTGCGTTCCGACAAACTCACGCCGTCACCCGGCAAGCTCGGGCTCGACGCGCCCGAGCGGGACGACCCGAAGACGATGGAGCAGTTGACCGATCGGGCCGTGGCGTGGCTGGAAAAGCAGCAGGGACAGGGATCGCCGTTCTTCCTCTACTTCGCGCCCGTGGCCGTGCATGAACTGGTCACGCCGTCGGCACAGACCAGCGGCTCCAGCCCGGCCGGCCCTTATGGCGATTTCATTCATGATCTCGATCTCAGCGTCGGACGAATCCTGGCCGCTTTGGAGAACATCAAGGTCATGGAAGACACGCTGGTCGTGTTCACCAGCGACAACGGCGGCGTGATCGCCGAGAGCAGCAAGAGCAACTCGCAGAAGCAGGCCATGGACGCCGGACTTATGATCAACGGCGCGCTTCGTGGCGGAAAGCACGACGTGTGGGACGGTGGATTCCGCGTGCCGTTCATCGCGCGGTGGCCCGGCAAAATCCCCGCCGGCAGTACGAGCGATCAGATGATCGGGCTAGTGGACATGTATGCGACGGTGGCGGCCGTGATTGGAGAAACTCGCCTCGATCCTGCCACTACTGCGCCGGACAGCGTCAACGTCTTGTCCGCCTTCACCGGCACGCCAGACCGGCCGTTACGTGCGGAACTGCTGTTCCAGAGTGCCAACGGTGTTTACGCCATCCGCAGCGGGCCGTGGAAGTGGATCGAGGGCGTGCCACATGCGCCGCCGGGCAAGAAGCCTCCTGGACGTCAAAGTCCCAAAGGGGGTCAGTTCAAACCGCAACTGTTCAACCTTCAGAACGACCCCGGCGAAACGAATGATGTATCCGCCGAACACCAGGACGTGGTCAAGCGCCTTTCAGAAACCCTCCGTCTGCAACAGGAGCAGGGCTTTAGCCGCCCGTAGGAATCCATGAATTCGAACGATCTCCAATCTGTTGTAGCGAAATATGTTGTTTGGGCGGGTCGACCCATCGCCGGTCGCTCCAGCCTGCTCGCTTGGATCCTCGTCATGCAACTCCTATCCACCTGCGTTCTTGCGATCTCCCATTCCGCCGCCGCTGCCGATTTCAATGTAGACATTCGCCAGCTTACTCGCGGTCCCAGTCACCACTTTTTCGGCTACATCGGCCACGTGCAGAACATCCCGTGGAGCGGCGACGGCCGTTACATCGTTGCCCTGCGGACTTCGTTTCAAGACCGCATGCCGAATCCCGCCGAGCCGGCCGATGTCGTCCTCATCGACACGCAAAACGGCAACCGTGTCGAAAAGATCGACGAGTCGCGTGCATGGAATTTCCAGCAGGGTACGATGTTCTATTGGAATCCCAGGGCCGCCTCGCGGGAACTGATCTTCAATGACCGCGATCCCCAGACGCACAAGGTCTTCACCGTCGTTTACGACGTCGCCGCTCGCAAGCGAATCCGCGAATATCGCTTCGATGACACGCCCTTCGGCAACTCCGGCGTCGCCCAACGAGGCGGCTATTTCCTCGGACTCAACTATGGACGCATGGCGCGGCTTCGCCCCGTCACGGGCTACCCCGGCGCCTTCGACTGGAACCCGACCGAGGCCGCACCTGCCAACGACGGCGTGTTCATCGTGGACACGGCCACGGGCGAAAAGCGTCTGCTCGTGTCCTTCGCCGACATGGCCCGCGCCGTGGACACCAAGGGCCGCGACCTGTTCATAAACCACACCCTGTGGAGCCGCGACGACAGCCGCATCTATTTCTTCATTCGCGGCGATTTTGGAAACCGCGATCGGCGCGTCGACATTCCGGTGTCCATCCGGCCTGATGGAACTGGTTTCACGTCACACCAACACATCGGCGGGCACCCGGAATGGCTCGACGGAACCCGGATCATCGGCGCATCCGGCAACAAGATGGTGGTCTATGATGTGGACGCCAAGAAGATCGTCGACACGCTGGGCGGTTCGGAGACATTTCCCAAAGTGGGTGGGGATGTCGCACTTTCCCCCGACAGCAACTGGCTGGTCGTCGGCGACCGCAAGGGCGTCGAGAATTACTACGTCGTCTTCCGCCGTGCCGACCGGGCTCGTGTGCAGACGCGTGGATTTCCCCATCCCGGGTATACATCGGGTGACCTGCGCGTGGACGGCTCGCCGTGCTGGAATCGCACGAGCGACGCCTTTCTGTTTCCTGCCATCGCTGCCGACGGCACACGGCAACTGTCTGTCGGGAAAATTGCGAGGAGAAAATAGGTTCGAAAATCGATGTGCTGTCTGGGGAGTTGCGCACATCCGCAGGATGTCAATCTGTCGCTCGACAAAAAGAAGTGAGGTCCAGGTTGGCCCTCAAGCAGGCGGCGAGGCGTCCCCTCTGATGCGGCTACTCTTGACCATAGACGTCGTGCACTTTCTCGGTTTCGCCCAGCATCTCCAACGCTTGGTCCAGGAGTTTCTCCAACTCGTCAAGCTCGCCGCCGCTGGCCAGCGGCTGGGCGCCTTCCATGAGCTTGCCCACCGCCAAGCTCCGCCGGCAGTGCCTCGAACTCTACCCGGATCAGGAGCAGCTTTACGAGATGGTCTATGAAAGCCGATTTCAACACCTTTGGGACCAGTTCCGTGAGGAGCTTGAGGAATTCTGACTTCGCAAAGGCATGGTAACGTTCATCACTGGTTGATACTCCGCGCGAAGGGTGTCACAAATCTACAAGGCAGCCTAGTCCTCAGCCAGCCTCACCAATTGCTTGCCGGTGTTCTCGCCGCTGAAGAGGCCGATGAAGGCTTTGGGGGCGTTCTCCAGGCCGTCGACGACCGTCTCGCGGTACTTGATCTTGCCTGCCGTTATCCACTGGCTCATCTGCTGCTGGCCCTCCGAGTAGCGGTCGGCGAAGTCGAACACAAGGAACCCTTCGACTCTTGCCCGCTTGACGATCAAGTGCCAGAGGAATCTCGGCCCTCGCGGGGGGCGGGTGGCATTGTATTGGTCGATCTGACCACAGATTGCGACGCGGGCTTTCTCGTTGATGTGGAGGAACACGGCGTCGGTGAGCTTTCCACCCACGTTGTCGAAGTACACGTCGATGCCCTCAGGGCAGACTTCCCGGAGCTTGGCATCGTAATCGTTGGTTTCCTTGTAGTTGAATGCAGCATCGAAACCGAGGTCCTTCACCAGCCAGTTCACCTTCTCGTCTGAACCGGCCGAACCGACGACGCGGCAGCCTTGAATCTTGGCGATCTGGCCTACCAGCGATCCCACGGCCCCGGCCGCCCCCGATATGAATACTGTCTCGCCCGGCTTGGGCTGTCCAATCTCCAGCAGGCCAAAGTAGGCCGTCATGCCCGGCATCCCCAGAACGCCCAGGGCGGTGGACATCGGGGCGAGCGAGGTGTCGAACCGCTGCATCTCCGTGCCGTCCGAAACGGCGTATTCCTGCCAGCCGGAGTATCCAACCACGACATCACCCTGCTTGTAGTCCGGGTGCTTTGACTGGACAACGCGGCCCACCGTGCCGCCGACCATCACATCGCCGACCGCGACCGGCTCGGCGTAGGACTTGATCTCGCTGATGCGACCGCGCATGTACGGATCGACTGACAGGTAGATGTTCTTCACGAGGAACTGGCGCTCGCCCAGTTTGGGGACGGGAGCCTCCAGCAGTTTGAAGTCGGTTTCCTTTGGCAGACCATCGGGGCGCGCTGCCAGGATGATTTGGTGGTTCATATTGGTCATCGGGTTCCTCCTGATGTCGTCATTCTATCTGTTCAACATCGAGTGTTTGGGCGGGCGAAAGGGAAAAGTAGCCGTTCAGCTCCTCGCCAGCCTTAATCCAAACGTCATCCATGGCTCCGGTCGGAGCCGGTCTGACATGGAGCTTCCACCATCCGTGACTCCCAGTCGAAACGGTAATCCTCTTGCGATCAACCGACAGGCTCGTACAGTCGAATTCGGCGGCTGGTTTTCCGTCCGGTGTGTAGAGCGTAGCCGCAGCCGTCTCGCCTGGCGGTGTCGCTTCGAGAGACAGATGAAAGGCTGCCGTTTGTTCTGGCACGTGGAAGAAGACGGGGGTCGCCGTGCCCAGGAAATGGAGTCCCTGATCGCCAAGGCTGCCGTCCGCCGCCCAAGCGGCGCCCGTTACCTCCACCATGAATGAGGCGGTACTGGCCGAGATGGCCAGGTGATAGTAGGAGGTTCCCTCCGCCGTCAGCTCAATCGGCACCTCGGTACTCATCAAGCCGCTGACGACTTCCGTACGATCGGATCGGTACACGCTGTACGTGACCAGCTTGCCACGCGCCGAGATGCGGCTGAACTTCACTTGGATCGGCTGCTTGCCCGTTGGACACAACACCAGATGTTGGTCACCCCGGAGCCGAAAAGGCTCGACTGGCTCGGCGCCCGCAATCTCGTCCATGGGAGCCACGTTCAGCTTCTTGCGGACGTACGAAGGGGTGGCGGTAGAGGCGGTCGGTTGCAGAGCCAGCGATCCTCTGTTGTTGGACATGAACGCGAAAAAGTCGGCATCGGACAGGTAGAAACTCGATTTCTTTGGGTCATCCAGCATCTTGAACTGCCGAAGGTTCCAGTGCAAGACCGTGAGGTTGTCGCCGATCATCTTCAATCGTGCCTGGGCGTCGGCGTCCTTGACCTTCGACACGGCTGCCCGGTAAAGCCGTTCGATCTCGTCCAGGTTCTTCGCATAGATGTCGCGCATCATGTCCGGCGTGAGGCGGTAGCGAGCGTCAGGGTACTGGAGGAAGTGACGTTCCACTTCAGCATCCAGCAGACGGTACATCCGGTTGATGTCGTCGCCACCTCGGCCGTAAGCCTTCTCGCAGAATTCGTCGAACAGCGATTCCACGTCGGCGTCTGGATTCCACGCGAGCTTGGCCAGCAGGTAGTTGAGCGGGGCTCCTCGCCCCCAGGCCTCGATGCCGTAGACGTATACGCCCTTGACGTTGGCTGCTTTCAGACGCGGATAGAGAAACTCGAGAATCTTCAAGCCGGGCGGGTTCATGGCGCCGGAGTCGGACAGGATGTGCGTCGGCAGGTCGTAGTAGGAGATGTTCTCCGTGACCTGCGTCCATTGGGCCAGCAGGCCTTCCCATTGGTGTTGGAGTTCGAGACGGAAGAGCGTGTAACCGTAGTCGAAGCTCGGGGCCCAAACGAGGAAGACGTTCGGCTCCAGCGGGATCGGCTTCTTCGGCGGGAACACGTACGCCGAATAGACATACCCGGCCAACAGCTTGTCGGGATATTTCTCGGCAACCAGTCGGGCCACATCGTTGTAGAACGTGAGGATTGCCGGGGTCACCGAACGATTGCCGTTGGGATCGGTCTCGTAGAGCGCTGAACACCTCTCGCACTCGCAGTAGCCTGCCGAGTCGGAGGGGGAGAGGGAGTAGCACGTTGCTTCGGGATTCTGGTCGAAGTAGGCGATGGTCGCGTCGGCAAAGGCACGGACGAGCCCGGGGTTGGTGGTGCACAGTTTGTACCGTCCGGTCGGCGGCACACGGACACCGCCACGCTCGGGAAACCAGTCCGGATGTTCATCGAAGTGCGAAGCGGGGATCGAGCGGCGCCAGTTGTGACTATGGTTCAGGTACAAGCTCAAGCCGAGCCGCTGCCGGGCCCACCAACGTTTCACCTCCGGACGGCCTTGCTGGGTGTATGGCACGCGGCGGTTGAGAAAGAACGGTGTATCCACAAGGTCGGTTTCAGGAATCGTGATACCGGTGGACTTTGGCACGTAATCGCCATGTTCGCCGGGCACGAGCCATCGTACGCCCAAGAATCGCTCGATAAAGGCGTACGTGCCATTGCGCGTTCCCGTTGAAGTACCACCATTCGGTGTCGGTTCGCCTTCCACGGTGTCGGGCCCCAGGATGAAAATGTTGCCAGCCTTGGTGACGATCCGAAAACCCTCCACCGGAATGGTTTCCACAGACAGCCCCGCCGCACGGGAAGTGGCATTGTCTCCGAGACAAATCATCGGCGGACGCGGTTCGTGGACTATCGCCAGCTTGGCACCGCTGACCTTGTCCACGTACGCCTGTAACTCGGAGGCTGCCATCGCAACGGACGAGGGAGCAGCCTCATCGTGGTAGATGACGAACACGCTTCCCTGATCGCGGACCAGTTCGACGGGCAAGGCCGGTGTTGCCGTCGTTTCAAACAGGATGAGGCTCATCAAGGCGAGGATGAGTCTTCTCATGAGGGTGTTCATTCGCGATTTCCCTTCGGCAGTGGCGAGCCGCGTACCCAGGACGGCCACGTCGACATCGAGCGGCTCGTCTCCGAGGTGGTCAAGAAACCGCGACGAGCTGCAAATGCCTTTGGCTGCGCGACCTCTCTCACAATTCTACCGTGTCGTCTGAAGCTTGGACACAAGCCGATTGTGTTTCAGCGAACGGGTGCCTACGGCCTAGTACTCGATTTGGGTAATGGAACGTCTATTTCGGGCGTTTGAAGTAGTAGATCCGACTTTCCGCACTTCTCAGGCACAATATACTGAAGCTAGCAGGCAAGACGTTTCAATATGTTGTGCTAGCGGTGCTATTGATAGGTGTGTTCACATGGCAGCTAATTAGACGCAGCTTTTTTGGGGATCGTCCATCT
>DATKZH010000681.1:0-2141 GCA_035528065.1 Thermoguttaceae bacterium
GGTGCGAACGTGCGTGACACCCGAAGAGGCGCAGACGCTCCTGGAGAATATCAGGAAGCAGATACGACAGGAAGTGGCGTGAATAACACGGCGGGCCATCTCGAATCTGACACCCAGTTGGGCTGTGCCCGCCGCCAAATAACCACGGGGCCAATGATCTTCTGACACCCATATCTTCAGTGCCCCATCAAGGACACGCGACCATGCCAGCGACAACGACGAAAAAGAAAACAAAGCGGGCCACTGCCCGAATGACACCCAGAACCACCATGCCCGCTTCCAAGAATGGTGATGGCCACGCCGTCTTTGACACCCAAAAGCAATATGCCGTCACCCCAAACGGCGAGATGAAGGGCGGCCAAACATCGAATGACAACCATGCGGATTTTGTCGCCCTCATCTCTGCCATCCAGGAGGATTACATCCTGCGCCGGGCGCTCATCCGCAGCCAGCGGAGACTCAACAATCAATGCCGCGCGTTCGTCCGGCGGGTGCTCGGCTGGCGGATGGATTTGCCCGAGAGCGAGGAGGATCTACAGGATTCAATAAAGGAACGCAACAGGATCAACAAAGAGGCGAAAGAGCTTATAACCGCGATCCAGGGCGGCCAGACCCGAAATGACAACCAACCTACCTTTGCTGCCTCGGTTCGCGGTTTCTGCATTACCATACTTCAGGCTCGCAGCCCGCTGGACAGAGAACGGGAACACGCCGAGCAGAGGTTAAGAAAACACGCCGAGCAGTTACCCGCATGGGAATGGGTCAAGGGGGTGCATGGTATGGGCAGCCTCGGGCTTGCGATCATCATCGGCGAAGCCGGGGATCTCGGCAACTACGCCAACCCCGGCAAACTCTGGAAGCGGCTCGGCCTGGCTCCGCCATCAACCTACGACATGATAAAGAATGACGGCACGCCTGGGAGGTGCCTCCCCCGCCAGCGGCGCTCGGCTATCTGGACCATCGGCGACAGTCTCATTAGATCAAAGGGTGATTACAAGAGCGTTTATGACGAACGGAAGGCTTACGAAAAAGAACGCGACCCCGATATGACCAAGATGCACGCTCATCGCCGGTCGCAACGGTACATGGAAAAACGAGTTATCCGAAATCTCTGGCGTGAATGGACACAACATGACCGACCGATCCCTCATTGAAATCTCGGACGACATCCTCGAACTCGATGACCTCCTCTACGAGTGCGGCGGGGATGTATCCGACCCGCGATTCGAGGAGGCCATCACGAAACTGATGGCCGAGTTGAACGTCGAACTCGAAACCAAGGCGGATAACTATTGCGCCCTCATTACCGCCATGCAGGGACGGGCCGAGATTCGCATGGCCGAGTCGAAGCGGTTGCGTGAACGGGCGACGGCCGATGAGAACAACGCCAGCTTCCTGACCACTCGACTTAAGAAGGCACTGGAGGTTCACGGCATCAAGAAGATCGAGACGGATCGCTACCGGATTACCGTCGCCAAGCACGGCGGGAAACTGCCGCTTCTCGTGGATGGCGAGAAGGAGATCCCGAAGCGATTCAAGACGGTGAAGTACGTGTGGAACGTCGATAACGACGCGATTCGTAAGGCGCTGGAGAGCGGAGAGACGCTGGACTTCGCCTGTTTCGGCGAGCGAGGCACGAGACTGTCGATCAAGTAGACCCCTGCCCGGTGCTCCCGCCGGGCAACTGGCGGGGGCGCTTTGAAGATTATGAAACCAAGCCCCATGAGATTGTCGGCCATACATTGTTCCACTGCTCCACGGAGCAGTGGGCCGGGGAAAACTTTGGGGCTTTTGACTGCTAGGCCGGGTTTATCCTGGCTTGCCCCTGTGTGTTTGCCAACGCCACCACAGGGGCTTTCTTTTGATACCCAGAAGCAGCATTAGGAAAACAACCCCAACCGCACGGAGCCCCCAACATGAGTACCGTCACGATCACACGCGAGCAGGCGGCCGAACTGTTCGACCTCCGAGACCGTTTGCGACAAGCCGAGGCACGCGAGGTCGATGCCGCGGAGCGCCACAAGGCGGCGAAACAGGCGACCGCAGCCGCCCAGGACGCTCAGAATGAGTTCATCGATGAGGTGGAGTCAGGGCAGACTCGCCTCTTCTTCAAACAACAGCCCGACAGCCCGGACACCCCG
>DATKZH010000682.1:0-2377 GCA_035528065.1 Thermoguttaceae bacterium
CCGAACGATGACGAGCGCATAGAGCAGTTCGAAGCCGATGGTCGGGGCAACGAACAAGTCCATGGCGGCAACGTCAGGTGCGTGGTTACGCAGAAAGGTGCGCCATCGCTGGCTTGGCGGCCCGCGTCGCTTGACCATGTATTTGGCGACGCTCGATTGCGCGACCTCAAACCCGAGCTTGAGCAGTTCACCGTGGATGCGCGGCGCTCCCCAAAGCGGGTTCTCGATGCTCATCCGCCGGATCAACACGCGGAGATCCGACTCGATCTGCGGCTGCCCTCCCAGTGAGCGCGACTTCCAACGCCAATAACTGCGAAAGCCCGCCCGATGCCAGCGCACGAGCGTCTCGGGACGGATGATCGTGAGGACCTGCAGGGTCGACGGAAACCATCGATACAGCTGGACCAAGAACCAGCGATCGTTGTTGGTAGACCGGGGGCGGCCACGCACCTTACGCCGCAAAACGATCAACTGATGTCGGAGGGCCGCATTCTCTGCTTCAAGCCGGCTCTTCGACTTGAATGGCGAGGCCAAGACGGCCAGGACGAAGCAGAGCAGTGCAACCATTGTGCTCTGACGTTAGGCGATTCCTTCAGCTAAACAAATGCGGATGAGGTTTTCGGTACACACACCGGCGGATGGTTGTGACGGCGGTCGTTACTGCGCTCGTCCTATTCGCCTTTGGAGGCCTCCTCATGCGGCTCCTCCACATCACCGGCGGTGCCGTTGCGGTTGCTGGCGGGATCATCCTTGCCATCCTGGCGATCAATATGGTGTCCTTTCCGAAAATTACATCCGGACGTATTGATGGTGCAGTCCAGCCAAGATCGGAATGCCGACAATGGCGCCAGATCGTTGGACCGATCGGTGCGAAGGCGCATCTTTGTGTAATGCCAGGTGCGTGCGCGCCTGATTGTAATACGCCTGTCCTTTCCGAAAATTCCATCCGCTGGAATCCGGATGAGGTTTTCGGTACACACACCGGTTCGGAAAACTCCTCTAGCCTCTCAGTCACTGCCCTTAGCCATCTACTTGGCCGGCTGCATCTCAGGGAAGACCCAGTCGCCGGACACGATCTCGGGCCGCGGCCTGTATGTACGCGCGACGTAGTTCCAGCCCTTGGTGATCGGGATGCAGTTGATGCGCCCGTCGTCGCAGCCGCCGGCGTTGATGGTGATGCTGCCGTCCGCGTTCTTCTTGGCGGTGACGTTGTTCAGCGCGTTCACGCCGAGGTCGTTCGGTTCAAGGTAGTTGGCCTCGTTGTAGACCGTGATCGACCAGAAGCCGTTACCTTCGAGCGGCACGTCCTTGACGGTCACGCTGTAGGGTATCTTCCCGTCGTTCTTCTCGGGCGAATGGGTGAAGTAGATCGCGGCCTCCTTCGGGTTGCCGCCCCATCCAGCAGCAGTGCCCATAAGGAAGTCGAGCCGGTCGAGCTTGGACTTGTCCCCGAAGAAGCCCCTGGTGTCGGACACGGACGAGGCGAGCACCGCCAGCGCGCCGCGGACCTTGAGAAGCGAGTCCTGATCCCATTCGGGCACGTCGAAGCTGCCCACTTCGGCCTGACTCACCGTGACCTTGTCCTGCAGCGCGTTCGCCTTGGCGATGTCATCCTTGTCGGTGGCAGCCATGAACGTACGCAGCGCGATGATCACGTAGCGGGTGCCCATCTGTTCCTGCGTGACGGTGAATTCGGTCGGGGCGTAGACGACCGGCAACATTGAGTGATCTTCGCTGATGATCAGCGCTGACATGAAGCGGTCGCCGGAATCCGGCAGCGTGATGGTGACGGGCGTCGTGAGGTCGAAGACGCCGAACGAGTAGAGCGTGTCGAGGTTCAGCCGGACCACACTTTGCTTGTCGAGCGGGGAAGGTACGCGGGTGTGGTAAAATTTTCCAAAACCGCCCAGATCGACGTAGTCTTTCATTGTCCTGTCAGTTTCAGCGCGGGCGAAATTGTCCACGGTGACCAGCTCGGCCGCCTGAAGTGGCGCGGCGAGGGCTGCACCAAGAAGAAGTGCCGCGATGGCGTAGGAGATGTCTTTTTCATGGTTCGGCTCCCAAATTTTGATCCACTCGGTCTTGGCAGCGGAGTTAAGCTTTAGGCGTGATGGCTGCTTGCGTTCGTGGCCGTGACCATCGTGCTTCCGGGATTCCAAAAGCTGTGGAATCGCGGATTAATGTCTTTCCTCCGTGGTCGCAAGTTCAATATGGAATCAGATCCGTTGTCCCTTCGGAAAATTCCATCCGCTGGAATCCGGATGAGGTTTTCGGTACACACAACGAGGCCGCGTAAACGAAAACGGCGGCTCCGAAGAGCCGCTGTCTCGCGGCGGCATGCGATTCAATGACACATTGTCGGCTGGTAATCCGGGAG
>DATKZH010000683.1:0-2868 GCA_035528065.1 Thermoguttaceae bacterium
AACAAGCCCATGTTTGTTTCCGTCAATCCTCCCCGAGGTAACACCACCGACCGGAGAGCCGGATGCGGGAGATCCGCCCGTCCGGTTCGGAGGGAGGGGAGACCGGGCAACCGGTCTTTCCCACCCCTATCGGAAGTCGGGAAGTTGTTACTTGCCCGATCCTTAGGGAGGCAGAGTCCGGGCACGAGACCGGATCGCGCTCACTCTTTGTTCCCCTGCTTCTTCTCGCGTCCTCTGGCCCATCCGCCCCACACGCGGAGATACTCGGGGATCACCAACTCGCCGTTCGCGTCCAGATCGAGATGCTGGAAGACGTTTTCCGCAAGTTGCCGGTCTCCGAGTCTCGAGTTCTCCACGAACTCGGCTTTCGACAGCACTCCGCTGTTGTCGGCGTCCACTGGCGTGAAGATCTGCTTTGCCTCGTCGGTGATGATTCGGTTGAGGACGTATTCACGCTCGGTGACCACGCCGTCGCCGTTGCCGTCCGACGCCCGGAAGATCGCCCGTCGCACCTGTGGGGTCATGTACGACCCGTCGTCAACGTACTCCTTCGGCGTGAGCTTGCCATCGCCGTCTTGGTCGATTCGGGCGAAGATCGATCGGTAGGAGTCGACGCGATCCTCTGGTACACCGGCCTCTCCCTTCACGCCCATCTGCCTCAATACTCGGTGCGGATCGAAGCCCTCCGGCCGGCGGTCGGCCGGCCGTTGCGCGGCCTCGTCCGGTTTGGCGATCCGGCTTCGCGCGTGCTGGAGCGCTTCCACGTACGCCCTCGGCAGCCGCTCGTCGGTCCACCACCTGGGCTGTTCGGTGTAAATCCACACGTACCGGTCGCTCACCTCCAGCGCCGACCGGACCGAGGCCTCGAACTGCTCCGGCGTGAAGTGGTTCTTGGAGAAGTCGTCCGCGTTCCAGCCCACCTGGCGCCAGCGGCAGTCCATCCAGATCCCGAAGCCGGCCTCGACGTGGGCACGATACTTCTCCGGCGCCGCCGTCCACCCCAGCGACTTCTCCTTGATCGTCGCGTAGGCGTCCTCGAATGGCCCGCGCTCTCGGTACGGATACGAATACTCCCAGGCGTCGACGATCTTGGTCTTCGGCGAGCAGACCTCCAGCATGCCGTCCAGGAAGTCGGCGAGCAGGCCGTAGTGGGACTCCGAGCGGTCCTTGCCCTCCGGCGGCTGGGCAATCTTGTACCCGAAGGTCAACAGGATGGTGATCTCCGGGAAGTGCCCGCCGACTTCCTCCATCCACTCCCGGCCGCGCCGGCGGACTTGGGCCTGGTGCTCGGCGAACGTCTTCGCGTCGCGGTGCTTCTGCTTGGCGTAGCTGAACAGGCCGGCGTTGTACTGCTCGACGTCGAACATGAACCCTCGGCATCCGCCCTCGTTGGCCAGTTGGGCGGCCACGCCGAAGTTGTGGCGCACGGTGGCCCATCCTTCCTCATCGAACCAGTCGGCGTCGCCCGGCGTCACGTTCACCCGCAGGAAACGGTCGGCCAGTCGCCGGAACTTGGTGGCGTTGAGGTTCTCGACCGCGTGCTCAAACTCGGCAAGCTCGAAGCGGCGGCCCCCCCACATCTCCCACGTGAAGTTACCGCCCCGGCTGCTTACCACGTGGAAGATCAGCCCGTCGAACGGGAATTGCTCCATCCGCTCCACGTTTTCGCGGATGAACTTCGTGTCGGGTTCGTCCCAGCCCCATTCGATCAGCTTCTTCTGCGGCTCCCCGGCGAGGGCGACCGAGGCGACGGCAACGAACGAGGCGGCAAGGGATTCTCTCATTCTTCGTTTTCTTTCCGATTGACGGGCGTGGCTGGAGAACTCGACAAAGGCCGCACGATCTCGCCGTACAGCTCGGGCCGCCGCTGCCGGAAGTTGCGGCTGAACTGCCGGGCCCTGCGCACTCCGGCCAGATTGATCGTGGCCGTGACGTAGTCCTCCTTCTTTTCCGGACAGTGGGCCAGGATTCGGGCGGGCCAGTCGGCGATCATCGTGCCGGAGCCGTAGGCCTGGTTCGTCGCGATCACCGCCACGTGGTTGCGGAACGTGGCCGACTTGACCAGAAAATCCTCGACGCTCCCGCCCCGCCCGTTGATCCACACGATGATCTCCGCCCCTTTGAGCGAAAGGACGCGAAAGCTCTCGGGGAACCAGCCGTCGTAGCAGGTGAGGATGCCGACGCGCCCGAAATCGAGGTCGAAGACGGGCAGGTCCTCGCCCCGCTTCATGATCCACTCGGGGTCGTTGCGGAGGAACCAGTCGGTGTCCTTGCCGCCGGGCGGCCGCGACCAGGGCGGATCGCCCTCATAATGATCCACGGCCGCGTGCGTCTTGTAATACTTGCCGGCGATCTTGCCCGCGCGGTCGAAGAGCAGGGCGGCGTTGGCGAACGAGCCGTCGTCGACCACTTCCCAGCAGCCGATGATCACGTAGATGCGGCCGGCGGCCGCTGCCCGGGCGATCTTCTCCGTGGCGGGCCCCGGCACGGGGATCCGGCCCAACACGTACTCGGGGAACACGACCAGCTCGGCGCCGTCCTCGGCGGCCTTCCGGACGTAGGGGACCATCGCCTCGGTGGGGTCGTAGCCCGGCCGGGGCACGTCGGTCTTGTCGTAGCCGAGGATCTGGACCGCGGCGACCTTGACGGAGCCCGGTCTCTTGTCGGTCGGTTGTGCGGCGAGGGTCGTCGCCGCAAGGATGACCGCCAGAGCAGACGGCATGGGAGATCTCATGATTCGCACCCTAAGGATAAGCGGAAGAATAACTTCCCGACTTCCGTAGCAGGCACACGCCGTGTGCCGTCCGCCGGTTGCGCCACACGCCGTGTGCCGTCCGCCGGTTACGGCACACGCCGTGTGCCTACTAC
>DATKZH010000684.1:0-23193 GCA_035528065.1 Thermoguttaceae bacterium
AGGTGATCCGCATCCGCCCGGTGCTCAGCTTCCGCGACGGAAAGATCGAGGGGTTCGACAAGGTCATGGCGGGCGTTCGGGCGGGAGAGACCCGTGAGTGTCAGGCGCAGTTGACGCAGGATGCCCCCAACGTCCCCTTGCGGGGCGTCGCCGTGAGTGCCACGTTCGAGGTGCTGGAGGTCAAGAAGCTCGAGCTGCCCGAGTTGACGCCCGACTTCCTCGAGTCGATCGGGGATTTCGAGACGGAGGCCGATCTGCGCGACGCGATTCGCGACAACCTCCAGCGGCAGTTGGAATACACGCAGCATCGGCGCGCCCGGGAGCAGGTGACCGCCGCGTTGACGGCCTCGGCCGACTGGGATCTGCCGCCCGCCTTGCTGGAGCGTCAGAGCCAACGCGAATTGCAGCGCGCGGTCATGGAGCTCCGCCGCAGCGGGTTCAGCGAGCAGGAGATCCGGGCCTACGCGAACGACTTGCGTCAGAACAGCCAGGAGGTGACCGCCCGGGCGCTCAAGGAGCACTTCATCCTGGAGCGGATTGCCGAAGAAGAGGAGATCGTTGACGAGCCCGACGATTACGAGACGGAGATACGCCTGCTGGCGGCTCAAAGCGACGAGACTCCCCGCCGGGTGCGAGCGCGCCTGGAAAAGAGCGGCGGCATGGACGTGCTCCGAAACCAGATCATCGAGCGCAAGGTCGTCGGGCGGATCCTCTCCCACGCCAAGTTCAAGGACGTCCCATGGCAGCCCGAGGAGACCGGGGCCGAAGCGGTCGACTGGGCGGCCGGCGGTGGAGAGCCGGAATCCGACATCCCCGAGGCCCAGCCCGAGGGCCCCGAACGGGAGAAAGAAAGCGAGTCCGAGGGGTAGCGTCGGCCGGCGGGCGTTGGAGGAACGTGTCAGCGAGGAGATCTCAGGGAGGGGACGCCGCGTGGCAGACCGCCGTGCGGCGGGTAAGTAACAGGAGCATGGACGTGCTCGTTCGGACTCGCAGCCCTTGGAACGTGCCGGCCGCACGCCGGCGCCCACCGTTTCGGATACCGTTCGAGGTGTGTCGTATCAGGTCAGTTGTGTCCTCGATCCCTAGGTCCTTAGCATTATGAGTCTTTCCCAGCCGCTGCCGGTTGATCCACGCCTGAACTACCGCGACTACCAGCGTCAGCGTCAGTTGACTCTCGGCGACCTGCTGTTGGAGAACCGGATTATTCTCCTCCAAGGGGTGATCCACGACGGCAACGCCAACGAGCTGGTGATGAAGCTTCTGTACTTGCAGAGCGAGAACCGGCGCAAGGACATCCACTTCTACATCAACTCGCCCGGCGGCAGCGTCAGCGCGACGCTGGCCATCTACGACACGATACAGATCCTCAGTTGCCCCGTGGCCACGTACTGTGTCGGACTGACCGCCAGCGGGGGAGCGGTGCTCTTGGCCGGGGGATCCAAGGAGAAGCGGTTCGCCCTGCCTCACGCCAAGGTGATGCTCCATCAGCCCTACGGCCAGGTGGGAGGGCAGGTCTCCGACATCGAGATTCAGGCCCAGGAAATCCTCAAGACCCGGGAAGTCCTCAACCAGATCCTGGCCGACCATACCGGACAGCCCATCGATCGAATCGCCAAGGACACCGATCGCGACTTCTACATGACTGCCGAAGAGGCCAAAGAGTACGGCGTCGTCGACGACATCCTGACCAAGCACAAGACCCTTGAGGACGAAGAGGACGAAAACTAGCCAGGCAGGGCCTCCGGCCGAGGCGACCGGTCAGGGTTCAGTGGTCAGGGTTCAGGGTTCAGGATTTACCTGTCTACGTGGAACTCCAAGTCCTGAACCCTGAACCCTGAACCTCGAACCCTGAGCGCCCCCGACTTGACTCACTTGCCGCAACGCTCCGAAGCCAAGTGCCCTAGAGGATACCGCCAATGCCCCTGATCCCCTACGTGATCGAAAAGAGCGGCCGCGAAGAGCGGGCGATGGACATTTACAGCCGGCTGCTCAAGGATCGCATCGTCTTCCTCGGCTCCGGCATCAACGACGAGGTGGCCAACTCGGTCGTCGCGCAGTTGCTCTTCCTCCAGTCGGAAGACGCCAAGGCGGACGTACACCTGTACATCAACTCGCCGGGGGGGAGCGTCACCGCCGGGCTGGCCATTTACGACACCATGCAGTTTATCAGTTGCGACGTATCCACCTACTGCGTCGGACAATGCGCCTCCATGGGGGCCGTGCTCTTGGCCGCCGGAACCTCCGGAAAACGCAAGGCCCTGCCCAACTCCCGCATCCTCATCCACCAGCCCTTGGCCGGCATGGAAGGCACCGCCGAAGACATCATGATCCATGCCAAGGAGTTCTCCAAAATCAAGGAGCGGCTCAACCAGATCCTGATCAAACACACCGGCCATCCCCTGGAGAAGATCGAGAAGGATACCGATCGCGATCGATTCATGTCCGCCGAAGAGGCGCTCGAATATGGATTGATCGATCATGTCATCGAGCACGTCGCACCAAGCTGACCCCGGGGGGGCATGGGAAGAACGGAATCCCCGGTGCTTGTCGCAAACCTCCTCACGCGTTGATCCTTTTTCCGCCGTTCGCTGCGCGCTTTCCACCTCCTCCCGGTTCGTGGTGGCGATGCCGCTCGGGCGGTCTCGCTCCGCGTCGTTCTCTCGGCGAGGGTAAGATGAAATCGTGGCCGTTTGCCATCTTCTGTGTCGCTGGCTTGGCGATGGCCGGGTGCCGCGCTGCTCCTCCGGCCGTTGCCCTCCTGGAGCAGGAAAACCGCGAACTGGAGACGCGACTCTACGAGCTGGCCGACCTGGTGGAAGACTCCCGCCAGGAGAACGAAAGGCTCGAAGAGCGGCTCAAGCGCGACGAGCGCGACGGCGGGCCGCCCGGCCTCGACTCGAAGGACGACGCCCCCGAGCCCCTCCTCGACCCGGCGCTGCCCGAGCCCGACCTCGACCTGCCCGGCGACTTGCAGTCGCCTAAGGTAGAAATGCCTTCCGCGGCCATCTCGGGCGGGGAATTCCTCGAGAAGCTCTCCGGTCGGAACACCACCATGCCCGACGACGACCGGCTGCCGGCCCCGCCCGATGAAGAGGCGCTCGACTGGGCCACTACGCCGGATGCTTCCATCGGGGAGCAAGAGGGCCAGCCGACCACCGACGACGTCGTCCCCTGCCAAGCCGACAACACTCAGGTCGCCGCCATCACGCTCTGCGATCGACTCACCGGAGGCTACGACCTGGACCGGCGCGCCGGCCATGAAGGGATCATTGCGGTCATCGAGCCGCGGGATGCCGACGGACGGCTGGTCCCCGCCGCCGCTCCCGTCTCCGTGGTCCTGCTCGATCCGGCCCTGCCGGGCGACGCGGCCCGTGTCGCGCGATGGGAGCTCACCGCCGAGGAGATCGCCAAGCGGTACCGCAAAACGCCGCTTTCCGAGGGGATATATCTGGAGCTGGTCTGGCCGCGCGCCCTGCCGATCCACAGCCGGCTTCACATGTTCGTCCGCTACCTCACCGACGACGGGCGCAAGCTCCAGGGCGACCGGGACATCGAGATCGACGTACCCGCCTTGGAGGCGAGAGCGCCCACGCCGGCCGTCACCGCCCAATCGAGCCGCGCGCCCGGCCGGCCCACCACCGAGTGGCAGCGCCGGCACGCGCCGGCCACCCAACTCCCGTCCGACGAGCCAATCCGGACCGCGCTGGTCCCCCGAGCGACAAGCAGCCCCACAACGCCATCCGAGACGTCCCAGTCCTCGTCCGAGTCCTCGACGCGTCGCCGCCCCGCCTGGTCGCCCGACCGACCCTAGCGCACGCGGCTTGGAACTCTCCTACTGTATGCCATCATGCCCGGAACACAACCAGGCCTGCCACGGCAGGCAGACGTTCATTGCTGCTTCGCCGGTCGTGCTGCCTCAGCCGTTGGAGCCTGAGGACGGATCGTCCCACAGTCGGCTTCGATTTCGCAGTTTGGCAGAGCCCTATGAAGTCGCTCAAGGCCCTCCCGGGTAAAGCTCGTGCCCGTAAGATCGAGGTGGTTTAGGTTCTTCAAACGTCCCAAGTGTTCCACCCCGCTGTCAGTGACCTGTGAATAGTCGAGGTGCAGCGCTTGCAGATTCGTCATTCTTGCGACGTGTTCAAGGCCAGCATCGGTGATGTCCCGACTGCCGTAAAGCTGCTGGAGATTCGGCAGTTCCTCCAGATGCGCCGGGTGCCACTGCTGGCTTGTCCAGCAGTGCCGGTGCCATGGCAGTGGAGGGGGAGCACTGCTAGGCAAGCTAGCAGTGGCACCCGGTGCGTTGGTCAACACCGAGAACGCGCTTTCACTCAGTGAAGTAGGGTGCGTGAAACGCACCATTTCCTCGCCAGCATCCGAGATGGTGCGTTTCACGCACCCCACCTCGCTCGGCGCGCGCCTTCACTCCGCCGCGGGCACGTACGGCTCGGCGATCTCGTCGTCGGTTTGCTCGACCCAGCGGCGGAGTCGGCGGCGGTGGTCGTTAAGCACGTCCTGAAACTCGGGGGTCTCGGCGAGGTTCTTCATCTCGCCCGGGTCGTTGGCCAGGTCGATGAGCTGCTCCCGGTGCTCGCCGCTTTCGTAGACGACGTACTTGAAGCGGTCGGTTCTGAGCATGCGCCCGGCCCGGCTCTCCACGACCACGTCGTCGCGCCAGGCCCCCCCGTCTCGGCCCTCAGCCAGGGGGCGAACGCTCCGGCCGCGGAGATCCGCCGGCGGCTCGATCTCGGCGTAGTCGCACAAGGTGGGAATCAGGTCGAGGCCCACGGAGATCAGGTGCGTGTTGTCGATCCGTCCCGGCTTGGTGACGCCCTTCCGGCTGACGATGAGCGGTACTCGGGCGGCCTCTTCGTAGAGAATCGATTTGTGCTCCAGGCGGTGGGCGGAGTCGAGGTCGCCGTGGTCGCTGGTGAAGACGACGATTGTGCTCTCCTCCAGCCCGGCGCGGCGGAGCGCGTCGAGGACTTGAGCGATTTGGGCGTCGACCATTTCCGTGAGCCGGCAATAGGCCCAACGGTGCTGCCGCCATCGCTCGTCGGACCACTTCGTCCGCGCGTACTGGCGGAACGACCTCGCCCGGAGATATTGCTCCGTGATGCACTCCGGCTCGAGCGCCGGGACCTCGTAGTTCGGGGGAAGCGGCGGGCAGAGCCGGGCGAAGAAGTCGTCGCGCGTGACGCCCTCCGGCAGTTCGAGCGCGACGGCCAGCCGCTGGCGCTCGACCCGGCTCTTCGGGTACATGACCGGCTCCCCTTCGGCCCGCGTGTAGTCGTCGATCGCCATGTAGCAGATGTCGTGCGGGTTGATGAAGGAGGCGACCAGGAGGAACGGCTTGTCGTGCTTCGCCCGGAGAAACTCGGCGCACGCTTCGGCCAGGCCTTCGCGCTGGTCTCGCGTGAGTGTGGTGAATCCGATCGACTCGGGCGTCATGCCGCGAAGCCAGTGGGTTTTTCCACCAAAGGCCGTCTCGTAGCCCCCGTTGCGGAAGATCCAGCCCATTGCCTGCTTGATCGTGGTCTCGGGGGCCTGGTTGCGGCCCTCGGCGTTGGAGCGCATGCCGAAGTGGCTGGGCATGTGCCCGGTGAACATGCTGACGCGCGACGGGACGCACACGGGGTTCGTGGCGTAGGCCCGCTCGAATCGGACACCGGTCGCCGCCAGGCTGTCCATCGCCGGCGTGCTCACGTACTTGTTCCCGGCGCAGCTCATCATGCCCGCGTGCTGCTGATCCGTGACGATGAACAGCAGATTCGGCCGCCCGCCTGGGCCGGATGACGGCGCCGCCCACGCGGCTTCGACCAGGGCGACCGCCGCGGCGGCCGTGAGCACGATGCTCAGAAGAACGTGCCGGTTGGGACTCGAGCTGCGGCGCTGACGGCCAATGATTCGCCATAGAAAAGACATCGCTCCAACTCCCTCTGCACAGGAATCTCGAACCGAGTCCGACTGTTCCGGGCATTCTAGCTCGACGCCCGCCGAGGCACCAGACGCCGGGGGCTGGGCGGCCGTCGGATCGGCGCGTTGCCACGGGAGGCTTGCGGCCCCGTGGGATTCGGCTTACCCTGTCGGGAGGAGGGCGCCCGAGTTCAAGGCGGCGGGGCGTTCGTTCACGTAGTGATGGCGGACTTCTGCCGGAAGGAGATCGACATGAGGTCACGAGCGGGTTGCCTGGTGCTGGTTGCCGCTTGCTTTGCAGGGTCGGGCTTGGCGGGAGCCGCGGATCGGATGACCGTTTGGCTCACGCTCGACGCGGCCAAGATCGGCCCGGTGGTGGCGTGCGACGGCGAGTTTCGCGTCGACGGCGGCAAGGTGGTGTTGCGCGAGTGGATGGGCGAAGGGAAGGACGGCGTCGACGGGGCCACGTGTCGTCTCGCCACGGGCCACGACCCCAAGACGGCCGCCGCGGCAAAGGTCCAGAGAATCCGCCGCACCACGCTCCCCAAGGGCCTGCTCTTGGAGATCGAAGCGCCCGGCCAAGCGACCCTTCGGGCGACCACCAAGCTCGGCGAGTTCGAGGTCCCGCTCGCGCGCCTGCGGCGCGAGCGAAGCGTGTCGGTGCTCGATGGCAAGGCCCGCCTGCGGTGCATCCCGAACGTCACGTCGCTCACCGGCGACCAGGCGGAGGAGGAATTCCCTTCCGTGGCCGTGCTGCCCGACGGCCGGACCGCCGTGGCCTACGTGGCCTGGGACGGCGAAGCGGATCGTGTCTTCCTGCGCGTGGGCGACGAGACCCGGCTTGTAACGGAGAAGCCCGGCGACTACCTGGACCCGCGGTGCGCGGTCGACCGGGAGGGGAAGCTGCGCGTGGTTTGGGCGGCCAACGACGGCCGGCAATGGGATCTCTGGGCCTCAACTGACGGCACGCCGGGTCCGCCGGTGAAGCTCACCACGAGCCCTCAGAACGACTTCTGGCCGCGGCTTGCCCGCGATAGGAGCGGCCGTCTCTGGCTCGCCTGGCAGACGGTCGGCGAGGAGCTGCACTACGAGGTGATGTTGGCGGAGCTGAAGCCGGATGGCCTGTCCGCGCCGGCGAACGTCAGCGAGCACGAAGGGGACGATTGGGAGCCGGCCGTGTGTGCCGCCCCGGACGGCCGGATCGTGGTCGCCTGGGACACGTATCGCAACGGGAGCTACGACGTCTACTTGCGGGAGCTCACGGCGCCGGCCGGTGGGAGCCTCAAGCCGCTCGGCCCGCCGAAGCCGGTCGCCGCCACCGCCGATCGCGAGGCGCACGCCAGCGTGGCCGCCGACGCGGCAGGCCGCGTTTGGCTCGCCTGGGACGCGAGCATGGAGGACTGGGGCAAGCACCCCCAGGTCGGCGGCACGCTGCACGCCAATCGCGATACGGGGGTCGCCTGCTACGAGGGCGGCAAGCTCGAGCGGCCGGCGGCCGACTTCATGGAGTCGCTCCCCAAGCCGTTCGGCAAGTTCGCCGAGTACCCCCAAGTCGCCGTCGACGGGCAAAACCGTGTCTGGCTCCTCTGGCGGATGATGAATGATGTCCGCATCTCCTGGTTCGATCCCAAGCTCCAGCGAGGCGGCCAGAACTACGCCATCTGGCACGTGTTCGCCAGCCAGTACGACGGAAAGGCGTGGTCGGAGCCGATCCTTCTGGCCCAAAGCAACGGCCGGCAGGACATGCGCGTCGACGTGGCCCGCGACCCGGCCGGCGAGCTGCTCGTGGTCTTCGCGGCCGACGCGCGCACGCGACGCATCCCCTACATGCCGGTCGACCACGACGTGCGCCTGGCGTCGCTGGCCGGATTCGGCACGCCCATGCAGGACGTCGAGCTTGCCGGCGCCGGCGATCTGGGCCGCGTCGCTAAGGTCACCCCGGACCCCGAGCTTTTCCGCCTGCCGCGGAACTGGACCATCGCCGGGAAGACCTACTGCCTGGCGATCGGCGACACGCACCGCCACACCGACATCAGCCGCTGCATGAACGGCTACGACGGCTCGCTCCAAGACGCCTACCGCTACGCCCTGAACGCAAGCGGGCTCGACTGGCTGGCCATCAGCGACCACGACCAGGACATCCTCAAACACCGCAACGACCGCAACGAGCGACCCCGGCAGGACTACGACTGGTGGCGGTCGCAGAAGTGCTGCGATCTGTACACCATCCCGGGCCGCTTTTTGGCCCTGTATGGCTACGAGCACGGCGGCAGCTACAAGGCCCGGGGCGGGCACAAGAACGTGATCTACACCGAGCGCGGACACCCGGTGTACGAGGTCGACGCTCCCGAGGGGCTTTTCGCCGCGTTGGCCGACTCCGGCGCGGTGGCCATCCCGCACCAGCTCGCCGACGGCGGCTCGCGCACCGACTGGGAGAAGTGGAACCGCAAGTACGAGGCGGTTGCCGAGATCTTCCAGGCCCGCGGCAGCTACGAGTACGAGGACTGCCCCCGCATCGCCCGGATCTTCACGCCCGGCCATTCCATCTGGGACGCGTTGGCCAACGACGTGCGGGTCGGGATCATCGCCTCCAGCGACCACGGCCAGACGCACCAGGCCCGGGCGTGCGCGTACGTGGAGGACGCTTCCGGCGCCGGGGGCGACCTGTCGAAAGCGACGGGCTTCACGCGCCGGGGGCTTCTGGAGGCCCTGCACGCCCGGCGCACGTTCGGCGCCACCACGGCGATGGCGGTTCAGACGAGCATCGCGGACCATCCCCTGGGCTTAGAGATCACGGTCAAAGACGCGCCGACGATCGAGGCCAAGATCATCGCCCCGGTTGAAGTCAGGGCCATGGCCGTCGTCCGCGACAGCAACTTCATCTACACCGCCGAGCCGAAGAGCCCCCAAGCCGGCTTCCAGTTCACCGATCTGGACCTCAAGCCGGGCCAGTCGGCCTACTACTACGTCCGGGTCCTGATCGGGGAAAACGACGTGGCATGGTCGTCGCCGATTTGGGTGACGAGGGAATGAGAGTCGGGGGCCACGGGTCGGAAGACGAGCGGAGAGTTGCCATGTCGCGACATGCAGGTGTTCTGTTGGGGGCTGTGGTCGCACTTCATGCGATTTCTTCCGTGGCGGAGGCTGAAAAGGGCCGCAGCGTCCTCCTGTTGATCTCCGATAACCAGAACTACGACGACGCCGGCTGCTACGGCAACCCGGTGGTCAAGACGCCGCACATCGATCGCTTGGCCGCTTCAGGGGTGCGCTTCACCCATGCCTTCGCCACCACCGCCTCGTGCGGCCCCAGCCGGGGCGTGATCTACACGGGTTTGCACGCGCACGGCAACGGCCAGTACGGGCACGGCCACGGGTACCACAACTTCGCGCTTCTGCCCAAGGTCGACTCGGTCTTCGCCCTGCTCAAGGCGGCCGGCTACAGGACGGGCATGCTGCGCAAGGCCCACACCAACCCGCCCGACAAGTACCCGTTCGATTTCCAGCCGAAGGTGAGCGGGCGCGACGTGGCCGGCGTGGCCAAGGCCGCCGCCGAGTTCTTCCGCGACGGCGGCGACGAGCCGTTCTTCCTGGCGATCGGCTACAGCGACCCGCACCCCACCTCGCGGGACGGGCCAGGCTGGGGCATCCTCCGGCAGTACGAAGGCGTCGAAACGGTCCAATACGATCCGCAAGACGTGATCGTGCCCCGCTATCTTCCCGACCGGCCCGAGGTCCGCGAAGGACTGGCCGGCTACTACCAGCAGATCAGCCGCCTCGATACGGGCGTGGGCCTGGTGCTGGCGGCCCTGGAAGCGGCGGGCAAGCGGGACGAAACCCTGGTGATCTTCACCAGCGATCACGGCTCGTCCGAGCCCGGGGCAATGGCCAACCACTACGAGCCCGGCGTGCATGTGCCGTTTGTCGTCTCCAACCCAATGCAGAAGAAGCGGGGCACGACGAACCGCGCCATGATCACCCTGGCCGATATCGTCCCCACGATCCTTGATTGGACGCAAGCGCCGGGCCCCAAGTATCCGCTGCACGGCCGCAGCATCTTGCCGATTCTCGAGCGCGGGAATCCCGAGGGCTGGGACGAGGTCTATCTGAGCCACGTGTTCCACGAAGTGACCATGTACTACCCGATGCGGACCATCCGCACTCGGCGATACAAGCTGATCTGGAACATCGCGTGGCGCCTGGAGTATCCGCTCCCCATCGACACGCTCCAGCGGGCCACCTGGCAGGAGGCCCTCCGCCGCGGCGACGAGATGCTCGGGCCCCGCCCGGTCCAAAAATTCCTCTTCCGCGATGAAGTGGAGCTTTACGACCTGGAGAACGACCCGGACGAGGTCGTCAACCTGGCCGGCGATCCAGCGCATGCCGAGGTGCGGGCGGAGCTGTCCGGGAAGCTCGTCGACTTGCTGAAGCGCACGGGCGACCCCTGGCTCCTGCGCCACGAGCCGCCGCAGAGCAAGTGATCGAATTGAAGCAAACATCTTTTATCGTTCCCACGCTTCGCGTGGGAACGGGTGGCCGCGACGCTTCGCGTCGCAAATCAAGACTCGAAGCGTCCACGAAGCGCGTTCCGAGGCGAAGCATCGGAACCAGAGCAACGACGCTAATCGGATTGGGGGCAACCGAGGAGTGGCTCAGATGACGTATCCGAAGCGGCGAAGAATAACGCGGCGCCGATTCGTTCGCGCCGCAGCCTCGTGCGCAGCCGGTGCGTGCCTTGGGGCCAACGTACTGTCCGCCGCAGCGGACGAGAACGAGAAGCCGGGCACCCCGAGGGGCTTCCGCCTGTGGACCATGGGCTGTGCCCACGTCGGCACGGATCTCCGCCGCGGCCGGGAGAGCCTGGCCGGGGCCATCCGCCAGTCGGAGTTCGGCGGCGAAGAGGGCGGGCCGCCCTTCGATTGGGATATCGCTCTGCACGTGGGCGACATCTCCGGCAACCAGGGCGTGCCCCAGGATGACGAGGGGCGCGAGGTGGTCCGCCAGCTCGCCGCGGCCCGGAAGCACCGCCGGGAGCACTTCTACAACCTGGCGGGCAATCACGACGCCAGCCGCTTCGGCGAGCCCGTCATGGAGTGGTTCCGCACCTGGGTCGACCCGGCCGGCGAGCACACGGAGCACTCCGGGGTCGATGCCGATCGGCGCCCGTTCCCCGTCGAAGGCACCTGGGAGCGATACTCGTTCCGCGCGGGAAACCTGCTCTTCCTGGTGATGAGCGATCGCAACGACCTGGAGCCGCCCGTCGGCCGGGGCGAGCGCGGCGGCTATCCGGCCGGGGCCGTCACCGGCGAGACCTTCGCCTGGTGGAAACGCATGGTCGAGGCCAACCCCGACTCGATCATCCTCTCCGCCCACCATCACATGCTCAAGGAGACCACGGTCCGCTCCGGCCTTTGGGAGGGGATGTCGAAGCGGGCCGACGGAAGCTGGCGATCCGGCGTCCACGGCTACTTCCCCGAGGGAGCCCCGCAGGGCGCTTCGTATCTCTACTTCGTCGACGGGAAGCCCGATGCCCAAGCCTTCGAGGGCTATCTGGCCGAGCACCCCGGCGCGATCGACCTCTGGATCGGCGGCCACAGCCACACCGATCCCGACGACGACACGGGCGGGCGAACGCACGTCGAGCGCAAGTGGAACGTCACGTTCCTCAACACCGCCGCCCTCACCCGCCACCACGGCGGCAAGGTGCCCATGAGCCGGCTGTTGACGTTCACCGACGGCAGCAACCAGGTCCGCGTCCAGTGCTACCTGCACACCTCGGAGCACGCGCCCCAAGGCTGGTACGCCAAGGCCGAGCGGGTGATCGAGGTGGGGAAGCCGTTTCGGGCGCCGGGTTCGTGACTGCGGGCGCACATTGTCGGCTACCCCGTCTCCTCCTTCGGTCGCGTGAGCGGGTGGAATCGCTCAGTCGACTGTTCGGCTGCGGCGACGGCCTCGACGGCGTCGTGGTAGAACTTCTCCTGGGCGCGAACGCGCGGGCCCTTCCTGGGAACCGGCTCCCAGGTGCCGTCGGGCAGGAGGCGGCGGGCCTTGACGTTGTCGGCGAAGCAGACGCCGAGAGCGTCGATCAGCCGCCGACGCAGGCGGGGATCAGGGACCGGGAAGATGATCTCCACGCGCTTGTCCAGGTTGCGCCGCATCCAGTCGGCGCTGGACATATAGACCTCTTCGTGGCCGCCGTTGCGGAAGTAGAACACTCGGGCGTGCTCCAGGAAGCGATCGATGATCGAGCGGACCTCAATGTTTTCCGAGAGCCCTTTCACCCCCGGGCGCAGGCAGCATATCCCCCGCACGTTGAGCATCACCTGCACGCCCGCCCGGCTGGCCCGATAGAGCGCCTCGCAGATGTCCTCGTGTTGGAGCGAATTGACTTTGGCCATGATCAGCCCGGGGCGGTCCGGCGTGGAGACCTGGATTTCGCGATCGATCAGTTCCACGAACCGGTCTCTGAGACGTACGGGCTCGACGGTCAGCATGGACCAGCCGACTGCCTCGGAATAGCCGGTGAGCAGATTGAACAGCGCGGCCACGTCGGCGGCGATGTCGCGGTTGGAGGTCATCATGCCGATGTCGGAGTAGAGCCGGGCGGTCTTGTCGTTGTAGTTGCCGGTGGATAGGTGCACGTAGCGGCGGATCCGCGCCGTCTCGCGGCGCACGATCAACAGGGCCTTGGCGTGCGTCTTCAGCCCGGCGATCCCGTAGATCACGTGGCAGCCGGCATCCTCCAGGCGTCGTGCCCAGGCGACGTTGCGGGCCTCGTCGAACCGGGCCTTGAGCTCCACCAAAACGGTGACTTCCTTGCCGTTCTCCGCCGCCTGGGCCAACGCCCGGACGATCGGGGAGTCGCCGCTGGTGCGATACAAGGTCTGCTTGATGGCCAGCACGCCGGGGTCCTCGGCGGCCTGCTCGACCAGTTGCACGACCGGATCGAAGCTTTCGTAGGGGTGGAAGAGCAGCACGTCCTGGTCCTGGAGGGCTTGCCAGAGGTCGTCGACCCCGATCAGGTCGGCCGGCGGCTGCGGGGGCCAGTCGGCGATCTTCAGCGACTCGTAGCCCGGCAGGCCGACGATCTCCCACAGCGCCGTGGCATCGAGCATGCCGTCGACTTCGTAGACGTCGTCGTTGCGGAGCTCGAGCCAATCGACGAGCCATTTCCTCAGTCGCCGGTCGGGATCGGCGGAGACCGACAGGCGCACGGCCGCCCGCCGCCGTCGGGCAAGCACCGCCTGCTCGACCGCGTTCAACAGGTCGCTGGCGTCGTCGTCCTGAATGGCGACGTCGGCATCCCGGGTGATCCGGAAGACGGTCGTGGCCAGCACCGCGCAGCCGGGGAACAGTTCGTCGACGTTCGCCGCGATCACGTCCTCGAGGAGCGTCAGGCGCAGGCCCTCGTCGCTCGGAAGCGTGATGAACCGGGGCATTCGGGCCGGCACCGGGACCACCGCGATCTTCTCCGGCTCCTCCTCGGACTTGCCGGAGGCAATGACCAAGGCAACGTGCAACTGCAACCCGGGCAACAGCGGACAGGGATCCAGTTCCTGAAGGGCCAAGGGCGTGAGCACCGGGAGGATTTCGCGGGAAAAATGCGACGGGAGGAAGCGCCGGTCGTCGGGCGTCCAGTCGTCGGGCCGGAGCACGTGGAGGCCGTGCTCGCTGAGTCGCGAGAGGACCTCACGGATGCCGGCCGTCTGATCGGCCACCATCCGATGGGTCCGCCGACTGATGGCCGTAAGCTGCTGGGCCGCCGTGAGGCCGGCCAGGTCGCGCTTCCGCACCCCGGCCGAGCGCTGCTGCATCAGCCCGCCCACGCGGATCATGAAGAACTCGTCGAGGTTCGAGCTGGTGATCGCCAGGAACTTGAGCCGCTCCAGAAGCGGCACCTCCTCGGAGAGCCCTTCTTGGAGGACCCGGTCGTTGAACTCCAGCCAGCTCAGCTCGCGACTGATGAACGCCTTGGCCGACTTCGCGTCGTTCTTTCCCATGGTCTATCCGATGTTGACGAACCGCGACGGGCAACAGGGGGCAGGTCCCATCTGCCGGGACGGCCGGAAGGGTGCTTCGCACGAATCCAGTGGGAGCTGTCCTCCCTGTCCGTTCCTTACCCTTCCTCCAAACGGATTCTTATCCCGTAGATGTCTTCAAAGAGGTCCCCCTTGATCGCCATCGCCCGCTTCTCCAAGGTGAGATCGCTGGCCCCGGGCACGTAGATGATCAAGTCGTCGCCCTGCCGCTCCAGTCGCAGGTCGCGTCCCTGGTAGAGCCGACCGCGCGACAGGGCGTCGGCCACGCGGAGCATGGCGGCCAGCTTGTTGATCACCACGCGGGTCTCCCGCGGCAGCGACACGTATTCCACGTGCGACGGCTTCGGGGCACTTCGGCGATGATAGCGGGCGACCTGAGCGACGATCTCGATCTCGTCGCGGTTGAGCCCGAAGATCTCCGAATGGGCGATCAGGTAATAGCTGTGCTTGTGATGGGCCGTGGGGCTGACGAACGCCCCCGCCTCGTGCAGCAGCGCCGCCACACGGAGCAGCAGGCGCTGCCGGCTCCTCAGCCCGTGATCGGCCTGAAGCTCGTCGAACAGCCGGACCGCGACGTCGGCGACGTTCCCCGCATGGTTGCGATCCACCTGGTACTTGTCTGCCACCGCCATCGCCGAGTGAATCACGCCCTGGGAGAGCGATTCGTCCTCCTCGCCGGTCACGTTCCGGGCCAATTCCATAAGCAGCCCGTCCCGCATCGAGACGTCCGAGACGATCATCTCCCGGCAGTCGGTGTTGTGCAGAAGGTCCTGATAGACCAGCAGGGCGGGGACCAGCGTTTCGGCGTCGGCGAAAGGCAGCCCGTGACGCTTCCCCAACTGTTCCGCGGAATGACGCTTCAAGCGGTCGACCAGCTTGTCGAGCGCGTCCAGATCGACGGTGGACAGCTCGGCCGAGGCGGTCGGTTTGCCGATCTGCTGGGCGGCGAATCGGGCGTCGCCGCCGACCGCCACGAACGACCGGATTCGTTTCAAGGGGAGAGATCGCCGGACCGTAGAAACCACCTTTCGGACCTGATGGCGCAACAGTTCGGCCGATCGCTGCGGCGGCTCCTCGCTGGTGGAGGAAAATTCCTGGAGCCGGATGGACCCCAGGCGGAGGCTCTGGGAATTGGCGATCTCGCCGTCTTCGAGCACGGTCAGCAGCGTGCTGCCGCCGCCGACCTCGGCGATCAGGGCCTGGTCGCGATCGACGCCCAGCGCCCCCTTCACCGCCTGGCGAACCGCGGAGACCGTCAGCCGGCTCTCTTCCGAGGTGCCGATGACCTCCAAGTGGAGTCCGGTGGCCATGAAGACGCGGTCGAGAAACGTGTCGGCGTTGACGGCCTCGCGGACCGCCGTGGTGGCCACCGCGCGAACGTGCTCCACGCGGTACAGCTCCAAGAGCTGCTTGTAATCGCGAAGCACCGAGACGGCCGCCCGCATCGCCTGCCCGCCCAGCCGGCCCCGGCGGAACGTGTCCTGCCCCATCCGCACCGCCCGTTGAAGCTGCTCCACGACCTCGACACGGCCATCAGGCAGGACCTCGGCAATCACCATCCGCAGGGCGTTCGACCCAACGTCGATGGCGGCCACGGTCTTGGCTGCGGCGGCACCCTCCGGCAGACTCTTGCTCGACTCCATGGCACCTTATTGCCCATGCGCCCCCGGCTCGCCCGCGCCAAGCAGCGTCCCCTGCTCGCCAGACCCCCGGCCGTCCGGACCAACCGACCGTGCTTCGCACGGTGCCCGTTGGTGCCCGCCGGGCTCGACGGTTCGGCGGGCCTCTCGTTCGAGATCTTCGCCCGTCCCATCGTCAGAAACCGGCTTCCCGTCGCCGTGAGGTCGACGAGCGGTCGGCTTACGTCCATTGCTGGCGTGCTGGGCCTCGGTCGGTCGCTCGGGATCGCCAGGCGGCTCCCTCGGGGATCGTACCGTCTGGACCAGCTCTTCCCACAGCCCCCCCTGGTCGGACTCTTGCCAATACTGGCCCAACTGGCCGAACAGCTCCCCGCGGCGGCTTCGTCGCTCCTCCTGCAAATACTCCACCCCGACCTTGAGCGTTCGGAACGGCCGGGCGTTGCCGTAGTAGATCACGGTCCGCTCGCGCTCTCGCGTGAGAAACGCCTCCAGATGCTCGACCCACACGTCGCAATCGTGAATGTCGCCCAACAGCGTCTGCAGCCCCTTCATTGCCTTCAGAAACCCGTCGAGCCGGCCTTCGTAGACGGGCTGGTAAATCTCCATCGTGTATCGCAAACGCTTGGCGGCGATCCGCATCGCGTGGTGCTGCTCGAGATCCTCCGGTTCACCAAGGCAGTCCTCGTACCCGATCAATTCGTTCAGTCGATCGCAGATGTGCTCCTGGGCCTGCGAGAAGACGACGGGGCTTTGTATTGACAAGTGCCGCTTCTTGAACTTGGCTCGCGTCTTCTCGGCCGCGGCAAGCATCTGGCTCCCCACTCCGCTCGCCTCGAATCGATCGACCGCCCGCACCACCTCCGGCTGAATCACCTGGCGACTTTGCCCTAGACGGAGCAGAAGGCGCGCGATGCCCGAGCGGTACGCCTTGTCGTCCAGCTCGGAGAGGACGCCGCGGACGAACTCAACCTGCACGTCCTTGTCGCGTGCGGGCCCCAAACCCTGGGTGAGGCGGCGGACTTTCTTCCGCCACCGTTTGACCTTCTTGCGGGGGAAGCACTCGGGAAACACCCGCAGACCGGCCCGCAACCGCCGCGACGCCACCCGGGCCTGGTGAACGTGCTCGATATCGTTCGAATCCCTGGCCCCGTCGAGTTGCTTGAGGAGTTGCCGTGTCTGTTTCCGGACGTACCGGGCGGCCAAGAGCTGATAGCTTCCGTCCATTGGAACGGGTTTCCCTGTGCCCGATGGAGTCGTGTGGATTGAGTAGCGAAAGGGAGAGGCTCGCACAAGCCTCTTAATAATAGCTGCCCGGCGACCTCGGATCAAGGGACTCGCCACCAATGGGGGGTCGCTCGAACGCGGCTGCCGCGCAACTACTTCCCGAGGCCGGGCTTAGGCCGCAACCCCCAGCGCCGAGGGACGCCCGTCGTGGGGGGGCAACCGACGTCTTGGTGGCCCCCACGGCTCGATCCGCGCAGCCGCGCTCGCGATCCAGCGCTCCACGATTTGCGATGCCCCTCCCCCCCATTTAGAATGACCGTCGTCGCGGGAGGGCTTGGACGCGCAGACTTCAGCCCCCGGCAAGAGCATTCCCCGAGCCTCGCGAGCACGAGTCGAACTGGCCGCTCGCGATTTCCTGCAAGAAGGTGAGTACGATGCAAAACACCCGAGTTTTCAAATGGATGGTATCGGTAGTATCTCTCACTCTCACGTTGCCTGCGGTCTCCGCCGCCCGCGCAGGCGAAGGGCCGATCGGCCACTGGACTTTCGACGACCCGGCCGCCCCCATCGCCAAGGACTCCTCGGCGGGAAGCCATCATGGAGAGATCACGGGCGCCGCACCGACCGAAGGGATCGTCGGCGGTGCGTTGGCGTTCGACGGTAAGGACGACTGCGTCGAGCTGGGCGACCTCGGCGAGCTGGAAAGCGCGACCATCGCCTTCTGGATGAAGGCCGAGAACGTCATGCGCCCCGAAGGCTGGCAAGGTCTCGTCAGCAGCGACGCCTGGGAGGAGGGCGTCTTCCACGTTCCCTTGGGCCGCGGGGTGATCGACGTCTACCTCCACCTGGGCGACAAACGACGCGGCCGGCTCTCCAGCTCACGCCTCAAGAGCAATACGTGGTATCACGTCGCCATCGTGGCCGACACCAAGGAACGGCAGATCCGCCTCTACACCAACGGATGCGAAGACGACGTCGGCGACGTCGCCTCGCTCACCACGGGCATCAAGCTCATCCGGCAAGTCGTGGGCCGCGAGTCCGACGGCCAGAAGCCTTCCCGATACTTCCAGGGCGCGATCGACGACGTGCGGATCTACGACCGTGCACTCGACGCAAAGGAAATCAAGGCCCTCTGCCCCGATGCCCCGCCGCCCGACCGGCGCGATCCGCGAAACTTGCGCACCGGCAGCCGCATCCCCGACCAGGGCTACTGCGATCAGCCCTACACCGTGATCACCAAGGACGGCAACTGGCTCTCGACCATGACCACCGGGCCGGGCCGGGAAGGCGACCTCGGCCAGCACATCGTGGCCACGATCAGCACGGATCACGGCGCCACCTGGTCCGACCCGATTGACATCGAGCCCTCCGACGGCCCCGAAGCAAGCTGGGTCATGCCCCTGGTGACGCCGAGCGGGCGCGTCTACGGCTTCTACACCTACAACGGCGACAACGTCCGCACGTGGAAAGACAAGCCGATCCGCGCCGACACAGTCGGATGGTACTGCTACAAATACTCCGACGACCACGGGCGCACCTGGTCGGAGAAGCGCTACCGGCTGCCGCTGCCCCCGGCGCCCGTCGATCAAACCAACACCTTCGGCGGCGAGCATCAGATCTTCTGGGGCATCGGCAAGCCGATCACCCACGGCGGCACCGCCTGGTTCGCCTTCTCCCGATGCGGCGCCCTGGTCGTCGACAAGTCGGAAGGCTGGTTCTACCGCTCGGACAATATCCTCTCCGAGCCCAACCCGGAGAAGATCGAGTGGCAGCTCTTGCCCGACGGCGACCGCGGACTGCGCGACCCCGAGTTCGGCGAGGTCCACGCCGAGCAGAACCTCGTCGCCTTGGACGACGGCTCGCTCTATTGCATGTATCGCACGGTCACCGGCTATGCGTTCCACGCCTACAGCCGCGACGGCGGGCACACCTGGACCAAGCCGGTCCACGCCACCTACACGCCCGACGGCCGAAAGATGAAAACGCCCCGGGCGTGTCCCCGCATCTGGCGATGCCAGAACGGCCACTTCCTCTTCTGGTATCACAACCACAGCGACAAGAGCAACAACGGCTTCTCGAACCGCAACCCGGCGTGGATCTCCGGCGGCACCGAAAAGGACGGCTTCATCCACTGGTCGCAGCCCGAGATCCTGCTCTACGACCCGAATCCCTCCATGAGAACCAGCTACCCGGACCTGATCGAGCAGGACGGCCGCTACTGGGTCACCGAGACTCAGAAGACGATCGCCCGAGTCCACGAAATCGACAAGGGCCTCCTGGAGGGCCTCTGGAGCCAAGGCGAGCGCAACTCCGCCGCTCGCCAGGGCTTGGTGCTCGAGCTCGGGCCGGATCAACTCCGCCCGGGCGAAGTGAGCCTGCCTGAAGGGCTCGACGTGGACGAGTCCGGCGGCCTCTCGCTCGACTTCTGGATCCGGCTCGACGATCTCGCTCCCGGCCAGGTCCTCCTCGACTCGCGCACCGCGGAAGCGGGCGGCCTCGCGCTCTCCACCGCGGAGAACGGCACGATACGCATCGAGCTCGGCGACGGCAAAGCGAAGGCCGCGTGGGATTGCGATCCCGGCGTGCTCCAAGCCGGCAAGCTCCACCACGTGGCCGTGATCGTCGACGCGGGCCCCGGGATCATCAGCTTCCTCGTCGACGGCCGGATCTGCGACGGCGGCGACGTCCGCGACCAGGGCTGGGCACGCTACGGCGACCCGCTCGGCGACGTCCGCGGCTCGGGCAAGCTTCGCGTCGCCCCCTCGCTCCATGGCGAGCTCAAGCGACTTCGCATCTACCGGCGATACCTCCGCACGTCGGAAGCCGTGGCCAACTTCCACGCGGGTCCGTAGCGCCACGCGGTGAAGTCGGGAACCGTTACGGTGTCCGGTCACCTGAGTGATGACGTTCATCCCAAGACGCTGAAGAGTGTTCTTCGGCAGGCGGGACTGGAGGACCAAGAGTGATGAGACAATACACGGTGATTTATGAGCGCGGTGGGCAGAATTGGTCCGCGTACGTGCCGGACCTTCCGGGGTGCATCGCTACGGCTGCCACACGCGAGGAACTGGAGCCTTTGATTCGCGAGGCCGTTGAATTCCATGTGGAAGGCATGCGGCTTCACGGCGAGCCTGTTCCAGAGCCAACCGTGGAAGCGGGTATGGTGCAAGTCGCGATCTGAATCGCTGCCCATCGCCGCCCCCCCGGGAATAGTAGGCCAGCGGAAGAAGGCGCTCCACGCGACCGCCGGCGCAGTGTCGGTTTCTGGCAATTCGAACCTCACTCCAGCCGCCCCGGCAGGTGTGCCTGGTGGTTCGTCGGATATCCCGTCGGACGAATGGGCTTGGCGGTTGAGCCGCTGGCGCGGAAAGATGCGGCGAACCGCCACCTCACCTCGTCGGTTGCCCTTGGCGAACGGCGCTTTGCACCGTGCAGTCGGCCCTGGAGCGCGCACCGCGTTCCTCGCGCACGGATGCCGACGAACGGACCGGAGCGACCTGACCGACGCAGGCACGCTCGAACAACGACGAGCGCCGGGCTCGGCTGCTCATCCGCCGCCCGCGTCAGGCGGAGAAACCGGAGACGCCCCATGACGAGCAAGACCTTGATCTCAGCGGCCGTCTTCTTCGCGTTTCTGCCGGGTTGTCGTCCCTCCCGCACAACAGAGGAGTCGCAGGTGCCTCCGACTGAGTCTGCCCCCGACGTATGGCCCGTTCCAAAAAAACTGCAACAGTGTTCTTGTCTACTGCAGGAGTTCCGAAACACAGCAGCGAAAGAAGATGCCCCGAAGTAGCTCGGGAACCTTGGACATGCTTCTTATTGATCCTTGCATAGCAAATGCGCGAGGCCAGCCGACGGGAGGCCGGAAAACAAGGGAGTTCGGCCCGTTGGCGCGATCATTAGCTATGCAAGGCTCCATAGCTTCGCTTGTGTGAGTTTTTTCAATTCGTCCTTCGTCTTTGCTTGATGCCCCTTCAGTTCTTGATGTTTGAGATGATTCCATACTTTTTCATCGGGATTCCAGTCCGGGGAGTATTTCGGCAGATGAAACACGTGGAGGCGACGCTGGCTTTCTATGAACGAGGTGGTCTTCTTTGACGTGTGAGGTGGTGCCTGATCCATGACGACCACCAAGTGACGACGACGATGATGCTTGAGCATTTGCGATAGGAAATCGATGACTTCCTGGGAAGCGATGCGTTTTTCATGGAGCCGGAAGATCAGACTGCCACCGCTGGTGATACCCGACATGGCAGAAACGCCTCCTCGTTTTCCGGTGACCTTCTGTTTCGGCGTCTGACCGCGAGGAGCCCATGTCT
Source organism: Thermoguttaceae bacterium (assembly GCA_035528065.1). Classification (GTDB taxonomy): domain Bacteria; phylum Planctomycetota; class Planctomycetia; order Pirellulales; family Thermoguttaceae; genus DATKZH01. The sequence continues at coordinate 21,133 of DATKZH010000684.1, forward strand.
TGCCCAAGAGAGCTGTCAGGGAAATGTTCGCTTCGTCCTGGAAATAGAGGATTGCGTTGTGCTTTCTCACGGCACGGCGAATCTTGGGGACTTCCTTGCGCACCCATTCTTGCCGATCCTCTTCTGAGAGTTCAAAATACTCGCGTTCCGGCTTCTGGCAGCTCATGCCTGCTTCGTGCAACCGGCGCATCACTGTTTGTTTCGAGAGCAGAACAGGGAACTCCGAATCAATCACCTGGATCAGTCTGCGCGTCGCCCAAAAGTCGGTTTCGTATCCGTAGTCGGATGCCGGGGATAGGACAATCTTCTTCAGGGTCTGTTGGTCAAGGTCTTCGAGCTTTCGAGGACGGCCATTTTCTTGTTTGCGTAACAAACCGGATTCCTCACTGGTATGAAAGCGGGACATCCAGCGATGGACTGTCGAGCGATCGGTTCCATAGGCCTGTGCCACAACCGTGACGGGTAGTTGCCCATCAAGCACCGCGCGAACGGCGCGAAGCCGAATATCATAGGTAGAATGGATCGCTCCGCTCATGGCGGGCGAGTTGTCGCCGAAACCTCATTCTTAGTCAATGTCAGTGTTGCAATATTATTGGAACGACCCATAGGTCCACACCACGTCTTCGCGCATCGGATCGCCCGCCGTGTGATCGGCGACGACCTGGCGGAGGTTCTCCTCCAGGCCAGGGCAAGCAATCCTGGCTTTCTTGCGCCCCCCTATTTTCGGATTCGTCCTTCGGCGTCATCCTTCGGCAACTGCCGCACATCACCACGGCCTTGCCGAATCGTCTTCTCGGCACAGCCCAGAACGGATGCGATGTACTCGACGCCCCCATGCCCGAGCTTTTCTGCTTCCACCTCGGCGTAACGTCGGCGGTCTTTCTCGGACAACGAATCATGAAACGCCTTCATGTGTTTACAGAGCCTACGCATGAATCACGCGGGCAACTTCGAAACCTCTGAAATCCTTGCGACTGGTGTCTGTTATGGGTCGGATCTGAAGTGCAGGAACGTGCAACGCTTGACGGCTTGACGTACTTCGCCACCGGCAGGACTGGGGGGGGTTGCGGCTTTTCATCTTGGGATGTGCCCGTTGCGGATGGGATTTTGCACAATTGGACGAAGCGGCTTCGCCGCGGGAGGGAGGAGCGGTTTGGAAGGGGGGCGAGGGATGGGAGGGCATCGGGCGTTGATGGGGTCTGGCGTGTGATACGTTTGGATTTCCGGCCGTCGTGGCTGGAATTCCTCTATCCCGACGAAAGGGTATCACGATGTCAGAGCTCAGAAACCGCATGATCCGGGACATGCAACTCGCCGGGCTGGTCGAAGGGACCAGGCGGGAGTATCTGCGGGCCGTTCGCCAACTGACCGCCTACTACATGGTTTCGCCCGATCAACTCAGCAAGCGGAAAGTCGAGGAGTACCTCCTCTACGTTCGGGACGAGTTGGGCGTGGCCAAGGGAACCTTCGAGCCGATCGTTGCCGGGCTGAAGTTCTTCTACCTCAACACGCTCGGCTACGACTGGCCGCTGTTCACAAAAAAAAGTCCGCAAGCCACGGCAGAAGCGGTTGCCCGACGTCCGCAGCGATGCGGATTGCCGCCGCTTGATCGCCGCGTTGCATAAGCCCGTCTACCGCGGCTGTTTCACGCTCATCTACGCCTACGGCTTGCGGATCACCGAGGCGGTCACGCTGCCCGTCACGGCGTTCGACTCAAAGCAGATGGTGCTGCGCATCATCGGGAAGCGAAACAAGGAGCGGGCGCTCCCGCTGACCGAATCGATCCTCGACGTACTTCGCGAGGTTTGGAAGACCCGCCGGAGCAAGCGGTGGCTGTTTGCCAGTCGGCGAATCGTGACCCACCTGCCCGGCGTCGAGTTCCTTCGGCGATTCTTGCAGCACGTCCTGCCACGAGGCTTTCACAAGGTCCGCTACTACGGACTGTGGCACCCTTCGAGGCGACACCTGGCAAGTCGGGCGTGGCTCCTCCGGATCCTCCAGAAGCCGACCGACGCGGACGGCCCGCTGAAAATCGCGGACCTGCTCGAAGCGCTATCGGCC
>DATKZH010000685.1:0-4042 GCA_035528065.1 Thermoguttaceae bacterium
AGAGACGTTCGACGTGACGACGCCCGAGCCGGAAACGGTGGTGACCGAGGAGCTCGAGCTGGCGGTGGACGAGGAACTGGCCGACCTCGAGCCAGAGCGGGTCGAGGAAGCGGTCGTCGAACCCGAGCCCGTCGAGCAGGCCGTTCCCCAGCCTGAGCCGGTGGAGGAATCGGCCCCCGAACTGGCGGAGGAGGTCGTCCCGGAGCCGGTATCTGCGGCTGAGGAGCCGCCCGAGCCGGAACCCGTGTTCGAGGAGCCGGTGGCCGAGGAAGTCCCCCCCGAGCCTGCTCCGGTCGAGGAAGCGGCTGTCGAACCCGAGACGGTTGTCGAACCGGCTGCCGCCGCCGACGTCTGGGAGGAACTCCAGGAGGAATTATCGGCTGAAGAAGGCGCCCCCCACGAAGAGGCGGCGCCGGTCACGGCCGAGAGCGATAGAGGGGACACGGCATCGGATTTGGAGAGACCCCCACAAGTCGAGGCCGACGAAATTCCGGAGGAGGTTGAACAGGTGAGCGAGGAACCGAGAGAAGAGGAAGAGGCTTTCGAGCCCGAAGAGGAATTGATCCCGCTTGAGGAGGAGACCGGGGAGACGCCGGCCGCTGAGGAACCCGTCCCGGTGGAGCCGGAACCGGCCGACACGTTCGACCTGGCCGAGCCCGGGGAGCCCGTCCCGCTCGAGGAGATCGAGGTGACGGATCTCGAGGACGTCACCCCCGGCGCCGCCCACGCCGAAGAGGACCTGGTGGTCCTCGAGGAAGAGACGCCCGCCGTGGAGCCCGGCACCGCCAAGACCCTCGAAGAGGAAGTGGCGGAACTCTTCGAGGAGGAGACGGTACCCGCCTCTCCCGACGAGGCGTTTGCGGCGGCCCCCGCGGCCGCGGCGGAGGAGGACTTCGACCTCTCCGTGTTTCAGCAGGAAGAGGCGGCGGCCGAAGAGGCCCTTCCGACGACGGACGAATCTCTGTTCGAGGAAGTGGGTGAGCAGGCGCCGGTGGAGGAGGCCCACCCCGTCGAGGCGGTCGAGCCCGTGGAAGGGGTCAGTCGCATCCGGGCACTCACCGAGGAACGCGCCGCACCCAGCACGGCCGCGATCACGGCGGCCATCCTCCTGGCGTTCGCGGCGGTGGCGTTCACGGGCATGTTGCTCTGGCATCTCTTCAACACCGGTTGATGACGACGCGTCCCGCACCGGGTCTTCGGGACGGGAAGTCGCACTCAGTTCGGCAGCGGAAAGGGGGAAGCATGAATCGACGGTGGATAACATTGATAGTGCTTGTGGGATCGGCGGCACTCGTGTCCGGGTGTGCGCAGCCGCAGGTGCAGACGGTCGTGGACCCGAAGCTCAAGCAGGAGAACGAAGACCTCAAGGGTCGGCTCGGCACGGCTGAGAGTGAGAAGGCCGACCTCGAGCAGAGGCTGCGGGCGTCCTCATTGGAGGCCCGGACCGCCAAGCTCGACGCCGAGAAGTGGCAGAAGCTGTACGACGAGGCCAAGGCGGCCATTCCCGCCGGCAGCGGCGGTCTGCCGCCCGAACTCCTGAAGCGCTTCATCGAGATCGCCCAGGCCGGCGGACCGTTCGAGCTCGGACACGCCGGAAGTCTCAAGGCCTCCTCCGACATCCTCTTCGATCCCGGCAAGGCGGTGCTCAAGCCCGGCGGTGAGACCGCCGTCAAGGACATCGCCCCCAAGCTCAGGGAAATCCTCACCGACAAGCGCGTGATGCTTCGCGTGGACGGTCACACCGACGACACGCCCATCCGTGTCTCGGGGTGGGACAGCAACCTGCACCTGTCGCTCATGCGCGCCAAGGCCGTGGTGAGGGTCCTCGAGCAGCAGGGGATCCCGCCCGGGGCCATGTTTGCCGCGGGCTTCGGGGAATGGCACCCCGTCGCCCCCAACACCACCAAGGAGGGACAGGCCAAGAACCGACGTGTCGAACTGAGTCTCATCGCCGTCGCCCCCCTGGTCCCGGAATCCGAATAACGGAACTCCGGAGAAAGGATGCGCAAGATGCGTCTCATGTCTCTGCCGGCGGCACTCGTGCTGTTCCTGTTCGCGGGAGCATTGACGGGCTGCTGGGACCGCGGTCCCAGTCCCCAGGAACAGCAGTTGAGCGATCTGAAGGCCGTCAACGAGAACCTGAAGAGGGACATCAACGTTCTCCAGACTCAGGTGGCCGAAGTGCCTGCCAAGGTCCGCGCGGCCAGGCTCGAAGCCGACCAGTGGAAGGTCAAGTATGAGCAGGCCGCCGGGACGGCCGCCCCGCGCGGCGGCACACTGCCCCCGGACCTCCAGAAGACGTTTCTCGAAATCGCCGAGACCGGCGGACCCTGGACCGTCGGGCCCACCGGCTCCATCAAGGCCTCCTCCGACCTGCTCTTCGACCCCGGCAAGGCCGAGCTGAAACCGGGCGGCACCGACGCCGTCAAGGCCATCGCCGCCAAGCTCAAGGAAATCCTCACCGACGAGCGCGTGATGCTCCGTGTGGATGGTCACACCGACGACGTCCCCATCCGTCAGTCCGAGTGGAAGGACAACCTGCACCTGTCGATGATGCGGGCACGTGCGGTCGTGGACGCCCTCATCAAGGAGGGGGTCCCCGGGGCGGAGATGTGTGCGGCGGGCTTCGGCGAGTGGCACCCCGTCGCCCCCAACGACTCGGACGCAGGCCGGGCCAGGAACCGACGGGTCGAACTCAGCCTCATCTCGGTCGCGTCCCCCGCCCCCCCGGCCGCGCCGTAAGACGAAACCGATTGCCGCCCACCGCGTGGGGACACGATGCCCGTGTCCCCGCTTTCTGTACCGGATTCCCCTCGCGAAAATGGAGGCGACCTCGGTCGCTCTCTCTTCGGCCGTCATGTACGCGGGATCGTCGACGTAGTGCATGGCATGTCCTCGAACTCACGGGCTGCGTCGTTACTGGTTACATACGCAGGGCGAGTTCGAGGTGTTCAGGGAGGGCCGTATCGAGATTGACTTCAGGACGTCCGACCGTACAATGATCGGCAACTGGCTACTTTCCCGAGGACTTCTTATGAGATCCGTTTTTCGATATAGAACTAGCGTTGTCCTGACCGTGCTTTGCGCGTTGGCCGCTGTCCCGGCTATAACGCTGTTTGCTGCCGGAGAAGGCGCCAACGTGATCGTGATCGAAGACTGCGAAGATGCCGCCAGGTCGGCCGGCGACAGATGGCAACTGGCCGGGTATTATCGGCCCCATTCTCCCAGTGTCGAGTATGTCTTCGACAAGGACCGCGGAAGCCGCGTGGTTGAATTCAAAGCCAAGACGCGGCCGTTTGTGAGGGAACCCCTCAACAAGAAGAGCTTCGCGGCGTTCGTCGACCTCAAATACCCCATCGACGCCGACGGTCTTACCACCAGGTTGCTCAAGAGCAATATCCTGGAGCCCGACGGTGAGAACTTCCGCTTTCCGGCAGAGGTGATGGCCATTCCCGACCGCTACCAGATGCTCGACATGCTGAAGAAGCTGCCGGAGAAGTTCACCGAAGACGAGCTGACCGTGACGGTGGCCGTCTGGGCGCAGCGTCACATGCTCAGGCAGCCGCGCTGGTCGCTCAAGATCGACCGGGAGATCCAGGAGAACGATGTCGTCGAGCTGACGTGGGCCATGCGGTTCGATCCGAAATCATGGGCCTCGCGTTCCTTTGTGATCATCCTGATGATCGAAGGCAACATCAGCGAGAAGTTCAAGTTCTACACCAAAGAAACCCACGTGATCGACATGGAGACCCAGGGGGAGGAGCCCGGGTATGTCAAGAATGGCGGGCGGAATCGCGACGTCGTCTTCTACTGGCGCCTGATGGATGAATGGAAGAAGGAGACCGGTCCGGTCAGGCGGGGCCAGTATTACCGGTGCCTCATGGACTCGCAGATGGACGCGCAGACGCCGGTGAATGGCTGGTATGTCTTCCGCTTCAACCTGACCGAAGACATGAAACGCGGGAAAGCATTATACAGCCGAGACCGCGACGGGCAGCCGAGAATCGTCGCGGATACGCTCAAGAAGATCAACAGCATCGAC
>DATKZH010000686.1:0-2608 GCA_035528065.1 Thermoguttaceae bacterium
GTTACCGCTACCCCGGAAACGCTCCTCTTGACCGAGCGGATCAGCGATACGGGAGATCTCACGGTGGGCAGCCATAGCGTATCGATCACGCCCGATTTTAGCAGTGCCGCGGAGGATTACTTCCTCGTTGCAGTGCTGGACGACGGATCGGAGGTCGTCGAGACGAACGAGTCCGACAACGAGCGGACGTTCGACGGCGGTACGTTTTTCGCGGTCGACGGCACGGTGCACGTCCACGGCCCCGACAGCGACGCCGCCGACACGGTCGACGCCTCCCTGTCGTCCACGCTCGACGTAACGCTCAATGGCACCACGCATTCCTTTGCCCCGGGTGACGTTGCGACGATCGAGCTCCGCACGCACGGCGGCAACGACACGATCACGTGGCACGAGATTACGTCGCCCTTGTCCGGCAGCAAGGACCTGATAGTGTTCGGGGGAGCCCAGAGCGGTGGCCGGGACGTGGCTCATCTTTATGGCTCTGCGGGGCACCACGATGAGCTCAGGGCATACCCCACGTATGCCACGATGACCACCACGCTGGACTCGGCCACCCTGACGATCGACGTGCAGGGTGTCGAGGAGACGCGGGGATACTCCGGCGCCGGCAATGACGATCTGGCCGTGCTGTACGGTGTTGACGGTGCGGCGGACGAGCTGACCAGCAAGCCGGAGGAAGGCTATACGGAGCTTCGCCCGGCAGATGGCGGCGCTTACTTTCTCCGCGCTCAAGGCTTTCAGATCGTGTGGGGCGTCGGCTACGAGGATGACGGGGATTTGGCGATCATGGAGGGCACGAGCGGCGACGACACCATCGAATGCAAGCTGTACGAGGGAAGAACAACGTTTAGGGTGCTGGCGGGTTTGAATGGTTACCGAACCAATGCGTGGAAATTCCGGGAGTATTCCGTGGACGGCAAGGACGGGTTCGACACAGCCTGGATATTTGGCGGCGACAGTTGGCCCGATCCGACCATCAGCGGTGACGACACGCTCACGATCACGCCCAGGTACAACGGCTCCGTGCTTACCCTCGACGCCGAGATTTCCACCAGCTCGAAGCCCGTCGTTGCATCCGCCCACGGCTTCGAAGAGGTGCACGGCCGTGTGAAGGGCCTGGATGGGGGCCGGGGTGATGATTTGGCAACCGTGTATGGCACTGGGCAAGACGACGAGTTGGAGATGGAAATCGACAGCAAGACACGCATCCTGAAGATGCCGCAGAATTGCTCGGTCGATCTCAAGGGGTTCAACGACGTCGTTGTCAGCGCGGACCCGGGCGGGCATGACCGAATCTACGCCGACCTGGCCGATGGAGCCTGTACGCTCGAGCAGGTTTCAGGGGAGCATGCCGTGAGATTCTCCGGTGGGGTGGGCATCGCGGACGAACTGGTGGGCTTCGAATACGTCGAAGGGAACCCGGCCGGAACCGGCAGCGAGGTCCGGCTTGCCCTGGATCCGATCGACGACCAGATCAGGTTCGAGGACACGCCCGCCCCGGACGTCGACGTGCCAGTTGCCCAAGCCGGCCCCACCATCTCCGGTGGTGCCGTCTCGTACAACAGCAACGAGTCGCTCCTGACGGCGACGCTGCTGGACCCGACAACCGCTCCGAAGGTCCACTTCGATCTCAACGACGACCAGTTCGGCGATGCAATCATCACCGCCGAATCCAACTACAGTGACGGGACCAAGATCTTCAACTCCTTCAACCTCGCGATCGAGGCGGTGAACGACCCGCCGGAGATGGAGGTGAACGCCGGTCTGACGGTAGCCGAGGGAGACACCCAAGCGATCACCACTTTGGAGCTTTCCGCCTGGGATGTGGACGACGATCTCGCAGCCTTGACCTACACGGTCACCTCGGGATGCAGCCAGGGCCGGTTAGAACTGAGCACGAACCCGGGGGTGGCGATCAGTAGCTTCACGCAAGCGGATTTGGCGGCCGGGGAAGTCCAGTACGTGCACGACGGTTCAGAGCCGGTCGCCGAGAGCTTCCAGTTCGATTTGCAGGACGACGACCTGGCCGGCCCGAACGGGCTGACGTTCGCGATCACGGTCATGCCGGTGAACGACCCTCCCCAAGTGACTAACGGCGCTCTGGCGGTCGACTACCGGAGCGTCAAGGGGACCGTGGTGGGACAGGTCGCGGCCGAGAATCCGGAATCGGAGCAGGCCCTGTACTACGAGATCACCGGCGGCGATCCCAACGGCGTCCTTGCCATCGATGGCGAGACCGGGCTGATCACCGTGGCGGAAGGCAGCCTGCTGGTGTTCGAGGAGGCCCGCGGCTACACGCTCAGCGTGACGGTCACCGACGACGGCGAGCCGCCGGCTTCCGGCACCGGCACGGTGGACGTTACGCTCACCAGCACGCCGTGGGTGCAGGACCCCATCGCAGATCATGATTTCCCGGCCGAGCAGACCGAGCTGCGAATCCGGCTGGCCGACGTCTTCTTCGAGCCGGACGACCAATCGCAGTTGACGTACGGCTTCGCCAACGACAATGGAGTCCTCTTCAGCGTTGCCAAAGAAGGCGAAGGCGACGACCGGGAACTCGTGGTGACACGGCTGTCGGACGACTCGGGAACGGCCCTCATCACGGTGA
>DATKZH010000687.1:0-8806 GCA_035528065.1 Thermoguttaceae bacterium
GCCCAGCCGTGCGGGTAATCGGGCACGCCGAAGGTTTTCAGAAATGTGCCGCCTGGGGAAGGATCCCTTAGAGTAGTGCCCAGCCGGGCGGACCCTGTTGGATCGGAATTTCCCCACCAACAGGGGGCCGCAGGGAAGAGAATTCATGGCAACGATTCTTATCGACAAGCTGTTGCAGACTCAGGTGAATCGAAACGCCAGCGATCTGCACATCTCGGTTGGCCAACCTCCGGTGTTGCGGTGTGACGGACGCTTGGTTCGGCTCGACACAAAGGTGCTGGAGCCGGAAGACACCACGGCCTTGATGAAGAGCATCTCGCCGGAGCGGTGTCAGCAGGAGTTGCAGGAGGTCGGCGGTTCGGACTTCGGGTTCGCGTTCGGCGATCAGGCCCGTTTTCGCGTCTCCATCTTCAAGCAGAAGGGTCACGTGGGGATGGTGCTTCGGCTCATCCCCGTCGACATGATGAGCTTCGAAGACTTAGGGACGCCGCCGGTTCTGACGGATCTGATTATGAGGCCGCGGGGTCTGATCTTAGTCACCGGGCCTACCGGGTCGGGCAAGACGACCACGTTGGCTTCGGCCATCGATTATCTCAATCAGGCCGTCGATCGCCACATCATCACGATCGAAGACCCGATCGAGTTCTACCACACGCACAGGAAGTCGACGATCAACCAGCGGGAAGTCGGGGTCGACGTCCCGAGCTTCGCCGAGGCGATTCGTCGGGCCTTGCGGCAGGACCCGGACGTGATCCTGGTGGGCGAGATGCGGGACCTGGAGACGATCGAGGCGGCGATCACGGCCGCGGAGACCGGCCACATCGTCTTCGGCACGTTGCACACCACCGGTGCCCAGGGAACCATCAACCGGATCATCGACGTCTTTCCCACCAACCAGCAGGAGCAGATCCGGACGCAGTTGTCGGTGTGCGTCATCGGGATCTTGGCGCAGGCCTTGTTGCCCCGCGTTGGCGGCGGCCGGGTGGCGGCGTACGAGATGCTGGTGGTCACCCCGGCGATCGCCAACCTGATTCGGGAGAACAAGATCTACCGGATCAATTCAGCGATCCAGACGGGACACAAGCTTGGCATGCAATTGCTCGACGATCACATGTTCGAGCTATGGGAGAGTGGAGTGGTCGAGGAGGAAGAGGTCCTTATTCTGGCGAATTCACCGGACGAATTGCGGCTCAAGATCGCCCGGGCGAAGAAGAGCCTGTTGGAGGATGAGGAGGAAGCGCAGCGTCGAATGCAGAAGGGAAAGTAGGCGGGCCGCTCATGCTCAGAGGGGCTGACAGGGAAGGGTTGGGAGCAGAGTCCACGTAACGCGAGGCGAACCAGAGATGGCTCTTCGACAGATCGGGCAGATTTTCGTTGACCTGGGCTTCATTAGCGAAGAGCAACTGGACCTGCTTTTGGAGGAGCAGCAGCAGCGTCCGGGCCAGTTGCTCGGCCGGATTGCCGTCGACATGGGCCTTCTTACGGACGACCACGTGGCCCAGGCGCTGGCGGAGCAGATGGGCCTTCAGGTTGTCAACTTGAGCGAGACCGTGATTGCGCCGGAAGTGCTCGCCCACGTGACGGAGCCGATGGCTCAACTGTACAAGATCGTTCCGGTCAGCTTCAAGGACAACACGCTTACCGTCGCCATGTGCGATCCGCAGAAGCTGTCGATTATCGACGAGTTGCGGAGTTTTCTGGGATACGACGTTCGGGCGGTGGTGACGACGGAGCAGGACGTCGCAAACACGCTGGAGCGGTATTACGCAGCCGGCGGGGAAAGCGTTGAGACGTTGATCGCCGACATGGAGTCGGACGACGAGTTGGCGACCGCGGCGAAGAGGCTCGAGGGCATGGAGGGCCCTGTGGACTTGACGAGCGTTGAAGCGCTGGCCGATAGCGTGCCGGTGCGGAAGCTGCTGAACATGGTGCTTTTGTTGGCGATCAAGGACCACTCCAGCGACTTGCACTTCGAGCCGTTCGAGACGGAGTTCAAGATTCGGATCCGCGGCGATGGGGTGTTGTACGAGATGGTTCCGCCGCCGCGGCACCTCGCCTTTGCGATCACCACCCGGGTCAAGGTGATGGCCGATCTGGACATCGCCGAGCGGCGGTTGCCTCAGGACGGGCGGATTCGGTTGACGGTCGGCGGCCATCCGGTCGACCTTCGCGTCTCGGTGCTGCCCACGATGTTCGGGGAGAGCGTGGTGTTGCGGATCCTCGACCGGTCCGTGGTCATGCTCGACTTGGAGGCGATCGGGCTGGAGGAGGGTCCCCTCCAGATATTTCGCGAAATCATCCGCAGGCCGCACGGGATTGTCTTGGTCACGGGGCCCACGGGTTGCGGCAAGACAACCACGTTGTATGGGGCTTTGAACGAGCTCAACTTGGTCACCGACAAGATCATTACCACCGAAGACCCGGTCGAGTACGACATCGACGGCATTGTGCAGATCCAGGTCGATCCGGCGATCGGCAACACGTTTGCCAAGTTGTTGCGGTCGATTCTGCGTCAGGACCCGGACAAGATCCTGGTGGGCGAGGTCCGCGACTTGGAGACGGCCGAGATCGCGGTGCAGGCGTCGCTTACGGGCCACATGGTGTTCAGCACGCTGCACACGAACGACGCCGCCAGCACGGTGACCCGGCTCCGCGACATGGGGCTGCCGCCGTTCTTGATCACCGCCACGCTGGAAGCGGTGCTTGGGCAGCGGCTAGTGCGAAAGATCTGCCGGGAGTGTCGCGAGGAGACGATCCCCGGCACGGAGACCCTGGCCGACCTGGACCTGACGCCCGAGGCCGTGATCGGCAAGAAGTTCTACCGGGGCCGCGGGTGCGTGGTGTGCAACAACACGGGGTACAAGGGGCGTACCGGGGTTTACGAGCTAATGGCGATGAACGACCAGCTTCGCGACCTGATCAACACCGGGGGCTCCACGGAGCAGTTGCGCGACGGCGCTTTGCAGGCCGGGATGGAGCCGTTGCGGGTCGCCGGGTTGAAGAAGATCTACGAAGGGGTGACGACGCCGGCGGAGGTGATTCGGGAAACGAGCGTCGAGTCGTAACCAGCGGATGGTTGAAAGCTCAAGTGGGCCGCGGGAAACCGCCACCCCTCACCTTGTGACGTGAGGATCGAACGATGCCGACTTATGAATTCGAGGCGATGGACGGCACCGGCCAGCAAATCAACGACGTGGTCGAGGCGCCGAGCGAAGAAGAGGCCCAGGCGACTATTCGCCAGATGGGGTATTTCGTCACGAAGATCGCCGAGAGGAAGGCGCGGGCCGGCGCCGGGCGAAAGAAGAAGGGCGGCCGGAGGAAAACCTTCTCCATCGGCCGCGTCAAGGGCAAGGTCCTGACGACCTTTACACGCCAGTTGTCGATTCTACAGGACGCCGGATTGCCCCTCTTGCGGAGTCTGAGGATTCTGGAGAACCAGTCCAGGCCGGGGGCGTTGAAGAACTCCCTGATCGACGTCTGCGACGAGATCGAAAGCGGGGCCACGCTGTCGGAGGCGATGGCCAAGGCGCCCAAGGCGTTCGACCGGCTCTACGTCAACATGATCAAGGCCGGGGAGGCCGGTGGTGCGTTGGAGGTGATCCTCCAGCGGCTTGCCGAGTTCCAGGAGCGGGCCCAATCGTTGAAGCGGAAAGTGAAAGGCGCGCTGGTCTATCCGATCGTGGTGGTCCTGTTCGCCATCTCGATCTTGACGTTCATCATGCTCAAGATCGTGCCCGAGTTCCGCAAGATCTTCGAGGAGTTCGAGGCCGAGCTGCCGCCGATCACCGAAGTGCTGATCTTGGTCTCCAACGGCCTGTTCCACTGGTGGTTCCTGATTCCGGTGATTCCCATCTCGATCTGGCTGTTCGTCAAGCTGATCTGTCGATTCCGCCAGGGCCGTTACGGCTTTCACCTGTTCTTGATCAAAATGCCCGTCTTCGGCCAGTTGGTCGAAAAAAACACCGTCGCCCGCACGATGCGGACTCTGGGCACGCTGGTGTCCAGCGGCGTGCCGATCCTGGAAGCCCTTCAGATTACGCGCGAGACGGCCGGGAACTACGTGTTCGAGAATCTATTCGGGAAGGTGTACGAATCGATTCGCGAGGGCGAGTCGATTTCCCAGCCGATGAAGGAGAACTCTCGGCCGGGCTTCCATCCGATGGCCATGTTCTTCTGGTTCTTTTTCATTGCCGGACCGGTCGGCTTGTTGTTGTACGTGCTGAAGATGAACCAGAAGATTATCGACGACATGGTGGTCAACATGGTGGACGTGGGGGAGGAGACCGGCGAACTGGACACGATGCTCTACAAGGTGGCCGACGTGTACGACGAAGAGGTCGCCGTCTTGACCGAGACCCTCACCAGCCTGATGGAGCCGATCTTGATCATCTGCCTGGGGTGCGTGGTCGGGTTCATCGTCGTCGCCCTGTTCATGCCGTTGATCAGCCTGATCCAGAACCTAACCTAGTCAAGGGCAAGGTTTTTTTGACTCCAAGACAGGCCGCCTGGGGCCTGAGGGGGAAGCTCTATGGACATGCCCGCCGATCATAAGACCGCCCGCAATGCTTTCACCCTGGTCGAAATGCTTGTGGTGATCGTGATCATCGGGATCCTCGTCGGGCTCACCGCCGCGGCGCTCGGCCCGGCCAGGAGGGCGGCGCGCAACGCGGCGGTCAACGCCGAGATCAAGCAGCTCGACATGGACCTGCAAAACTACAGGAACGAGTTCGGCGAGCTCCCGCCGACGTTTATCGACGTCAACATCGTCGTGGAGCAGCCGTCCAATCCGCTCGGCCCGACGCTCCAAGCCGACGCCCGCAACGCCGTGATCCGCCACCTCCGCAAGGCGTTTCCGCGGTACGTGCCGGGGCAGATCCGAGGGCGAACCGGAGCGTTCCCCCCAAATACGAACCCTAATCCGGACGGCTTGCCGGACAATCTGGACGGCACGGGTGGCCCCTACGATGGATTTGCGAATGACGTGTGGTACGCGTACAACCGCACGATCGATCCGCGATTGTTCGACCCCGCCTCGGCGCTGGTGTTCTGGCTGGGCGGGCTCCCGGAGCAGGTCCCCGCGGTCGGCGGCCAGTGGATCCCGGCCGGCTTCCATTCCGACCCGCAGATGCCCTTCAAGCCGGGCACCCCGCGCAAGCAGCCTTTGTTCGAGTTCAAGGCCGAGCGGATCGTGCTTGAGGAAATGCATTACAGCATTCCTTGGGATAACGCGTCCCCGCCGACAACTCGCTATCTGCGGTATTACCCCGACAAAGTCGAGGCGCCTTACGTGTATTTCAAGGCGCGCCGGCGCGGCGCGAATTGGCAGTATGGCGCGGAACTGGACGCGAAGCCCAACCCGACCTACGTACCCTATGCGTATTTCCATTCGTTGGTGGCCGACAACCTCGATACTATGAATATCTGCGTGGCCTATCGCGATCCTCAGAGTCCGCCCTTCTGGAGGAACTACGACACCTACCAGATCATTGCGGCCGGGCTCGACGGCCAATTCGGAAAGACGCCTCCGAAAGACGCCAACGGCATTGCCGTCTACCGCGTGACCAAAACCGCGGTCAATTTCTCCGATGACGATCGCAACAACCTCGCCAATTTCTGTGAGGCCGCCACGTTGGAGGACGAGATCGAATGAACGGGCACGCTCCGAGCCGGAAAACGCGCGTGGGGACCCGACCGATCGGATCGAACGGGCGGGCCGCGCGTGGCTTCACGTTGGTCGAGCTGCTGGTCACCGTGACGATCATCGGCATCCTCGCCGGGGTCATGCTGGGCGCGGTGGGGGCGGCACGCGAGTCGGCCCGGCACGCCAAGACCAAGTCCACCATCACCAAGCTCCACGCGATCGTGATGGAGCAATACGAGTCGTATCGCACGCGGCGCGTCGGGCTCTCCAACGCGCAGGTCCAACTGATTGCACAAAACGCGGGTTACTGGGATCCAACCGTCAATCCGCTAATCCCCACTCGTGCGGTAGCCCTCGTTCGGCTGAATGCGATGCGGGACTTGATGCGCATGGAGATGCCGGAACGGTGGTCCGACGTTACTAGCCCAATACCCCCCTCTTCACTGAGTGGTATAACCCGCCCGGCGTTGTCCCGCGCGTACTGGCGGCGTTACAGCCAAGCGAGGCTCAAGGTCGAGGCTACCTATCCCGTAGGGACTTACCGCGACCAGTCGCAGGAGCGGCTCAACCGATATAGCTCTGCCGAGTGTCTGTACATGATCGTCAGCATGGCGGGAGGGGCCGACGCCCGCGATCAGTTCAACGATTCCGAGATCGGCGACGCCGACGGCGACACGCTGCCCGAGTTCCACGACGCCTGGGGCAACCCGATCTTGTTTCTCCGTTGGGCCCCGGGGCTGACCGAGTCGGACCTGCAAGCCCAAACGTACTTTTTTGACTACAATCTCAGTCCGCCCCAGTACGCACGTGATACGGCGGCAGCCGCGCAGGCGGGGCTGGAAGACCACGACCCTTTCGATTATCGCAACCTGTTTTCCGAGGCCTACCGTCTCGTTCCGTTGATTTACTCGGCCGGGCCGGACGGGATCTACGACGTCGGTTTCGAAGGGGGGTACTATTTCGGGCATCAGATGGACCCGTTCACGTTCAACCGCGCGCCCGATCCATACAACGGAGCGGGCGCGCCGGTGAATAGCTGGAACGAGTCGGTGACCGCCATGGACCCGCCTCCCGACACGAGCGACCCCCTTTACGGCCCCAAGCGAACGCCGAACACGTACGACCATTACGACAACATCCACAACCACCGTGTCGAGGTGGAATAGTCATGGCAGATCTACGCGGGAGGAAAAAGGTGACAGGCACCTTTTGCCTGAAAGGCCCGAAGGGTGCTTCGCACAAAAGGTGCCTGTCACCTTTTTCCTCGGCTCGCCGCGGCGTTACGCTGGTGGAATTGCTCGTGGTGATCGGGATCATGTTGATCCTCGCCACGATCGCCATCCCGGCGATGCGGCCGCTCACCGAGGGTCGCCGCGTTCGCGAGGCGGCCCGGGCAATCAACGTCTACCTCGGCCGGGCGCGGAGCCGGGCGATCGAGAGCGGGCGGCCCTGCGGCGTGATGTTCGAGCGGCTCGAGCGCCAGCCGAATGCCTGCGTGCTCTTGCGCCAGGCCGAGGTCCCGCCGCCCTACTCGGGCGAGACTTCGGACAGCGCGGTGCGGCCTTACGCTCAGGCTGGCGGTTTCGTGAGGGTGCGCATTCGATATGGGCAATTCGCCAGCGGGCTCGTACGTCGTGGCGACACCGTCCGGCTCAATCGCCAAGGGCCGTTCTACAGCATCGTCGATTACCTTTCCGACAACAATCCGGCGGACAGCGTGAGTCCTCCGGCGGACCCCGGCGAAGACTTTCCGCTGGACGCCAACAACCAGTTCATCGATTTCTACACGGGCGCTGTATTCGACCCCGCCGACCCGGAGCAGTGGGTGAGCAACCGATGTCTGACGCTCGCCGTGAGTTCGGACAGCGTCTCGGCGCTTCCCTGGGGGTCCGCGTCGATACCGGTGCCGTTTGAGATTCTCCGCCAGCCGGTCGCGTCGGCCGGGGCGCCCCTGCAATTGTCGCGGGGGGCGGTGATCGATCTGGACGCCTCGGGCCTGGATCGGCGACTGCCGTTCCAGTTGGTCGACCCGAGTGCACCGGACAACCCGCCCGTCAATCCCTTGCCGCTCCCGTTGCCTTTGCCCTTAGGTGACCCGAGGTCGTGGCCGGTGATCGTGATGTTTTCGCCCAACGGATCGATCGACTCGGTTTACCATTACGAGCTTCTATACGATACGTCGGGCGCGGTGGTCGGGGGACGGTACACGGCACGGCGCGCGGTCGAGCCGATCCATTTGATGGTGGGCAAGTGGGAGCGAATCCCGCCGCAGCCGGGGCTGGCGTCGCAGACGGACGACGGCCTGCCCAACTGGCAGGACGCGACGAACCTGTGGCTGGCGATCAGTCCCCAGACCGGGCTGGTCACGGTGGCCGAGCCCTCGACGTACTACGTGGACTCCACGGACGGCGAGTTGAAGGACAATTATGACCCGGTGACGAACCTGTCGGTGCCGGCGACGCTCTACGACTCGCGTCGGCTCGCCCGGCAGGCCCAAGTCAGCAAGGGAGGACGTTGAGGTGAAACGCGCAAGCATGCCTTCCCCCGCCGGCCTTGTGCCGGCGGAAGGGGGTTTGACGACTACCCGGGCTAGTTTCCAAACCTGTACCCACCGGCACAAGGCCGGTGGGGAAGCGCGCCGGCGTCGGGCTCGGCGGGGCATCAGCCTGTTGGAGGTGCTGATTGCGATCGGCGTCCTCTCGATCGGGCTGTTGAGCGTGGCGGCCGTGATCCCGGTCGCCCGGCACGAGATGATCGAGGCGGCCAAGGCCGACCGCGGCTCCGCCTGCGGCCAGGCCGCGTTGCACGACGTCAAGGTCCGCGGGGCGCTCAACCCGGCCGATTGGCGCGGGTTTGACGGCGCCGGTTGGACGGCGATCGGGGCCAAGAGGCCGCCGCCGTCCGGCACGACCCCGCTCTACCACGACGCGCGGCGCGGGTTCGAGTTCGGCGAGTCGTACGCCGTCGACCCGTTGTACGTCGCGGAGGCGACCAAGGTCACCGGAGTGAGCTCGACGCACCTGGCTGACTTCCCCTACAACCCGAGCAGCCCCGGCGCGCGCGTGGTCGCCGGGCTCCCTCTGCAAACGCGATGGACGCGGATGCAGCGGGTCACGTGGAGTCGCGTCGGCCTGGACGTGCTACTGGCGCAATCGGTAGTCAGGT
>DATKZH010000688.1:0-23660 GCA_035528065.1 Thermoguttaceae bacterium
GTTTCGCCCGTCCGAACTTGGCGATCGCGACGAAGTCGTCCGCACCGCAGATCACCGCGCAAATGGCGATCGTCACGATGTTCACCAGCGGGTAGGTCACTTTGCGTCGTCGGGGATCGGTGAGGTTGGCGAAGTGGTCCCAGATGCAAGCCGAAGGTTTCGTAGGCATGGCGAACCTCCTTGTCTTCTGCGACCCGCCCGCCGGAAACCCTCCGGCCGAAGCGACGAATCGCCTTGCCTGGACCATAGCAGATTACCGATCTTCGCGCAATCGCCCTGAGGTACATCCCTCCGCGACGAGGCGGTCAACTAGGGCTTCGCACCAATCGTCTGGCGGAAAAAAGCCGAACGATAACCGCATCCTGGGGCGCCAGCCAGTCGTTCTCAAGCTACCGTGCTTCAAGCGGAAAACTCTTTCGAGGTCCTTTCGGTCAGGCAGAATAGCTGCCGGATCCATTGCAGGCTCCCTACCACGAGTAATCGGATCTGAGACGTTTGTCCTATTGTGGCCTTCGTAGGATTAGTCATCGCGCAATCGCGAGTTCCAGTCCGGTTACCGGCTCTCCACCTCGATCTCCGCCCAGTAGCCGGCCTCGAACTGCCAGCCGTCGGCCTGATTGATCAGGTCGACCTGGACGGACTCGCCGGCGTGTGTTGAGAGATCGACCTCAATCTCCGCCCAGCCGTCGGTGACGGTTTCCGGGCCGATCTTCTTGCGGAGTGCGCGGTCGCCTGCGAGGCGGACCTCGAGGGTCCAATCGCCCCGGTCGTCGTTGGCCACGACGAGCCGGAGCGCCGTCTTCTTGCCGGCGGGCACGTCGATCTGCTTCGAGAGCACGCAGCCCGTTTGCGGATCGAGGGGGTGGGTCATGAAGACGTTCTTCTTGCCGCGGTACTCGGCGCGGAGGCCGGGGTCCATGTCGGGGCCGCACTGGGAGAGCTTCCAGCCGGGGAACCGCTTGTCGAGGTCTTTCTGACGCTCTTGGGCAACGGACAATGCCTCGATCTTCGCCTGCTCTTCCTCGGTGAAGCGGACGTTGGCCGCCGGGCCCGGCTCCCAGCACTGCTCCAGCGCCGTCGGCTTGGGCTCGACGACGGGGATGACGAGCACCTCGGCGCCGGCGGCGTCCTTCTCGATCTTTCCGCCCGCGCGGACCACCGCCTGGCGGACCAGCTTCTCGGAGACCTCGACCAGAAGCGGGAACGAGTAGGGCGTGTGGCTGAACTTGCCTTCGGGGTCGATCGCCGAGGTGAACTTGTCGGGCAGCCCGGAGCGGCCGAGCACGGTGCCGAGGACGCCGCCGGAGTTGGCCGGGTTGCAGTCGGAGTCCTGGCCGCAGCGGGTGGAGATGACGATCGTCTTGTCCATGTCGCCTTCGCCGTACAGCAGGCCCATGACGATGTAGGCCCCGTTGATCTTGGCGTCGATGTTGAACGCGGTGGGGCCGCCGCAGGAGAACTTGCGATAGGCCGGATTGTCCTGGTACTTCGCCTCGACCAGCTCCCAGGTCTTCTGCCAGTCGGTGGGGTTTTGGCGGTACCACCGGATCACGTCGCGGATGCACTCGGCGTATTGGCTTCCGGCGGGGATGCACTTGAGTCCGGCCTCGACGATCTTCACCGGCTCGTCCTCAAAGAAGGCCTCGGCGTACATGCCGCCGACGAACTGGCCGCCATAGAGCCCGTCGCCGTAATTCATCAGCCGGCCGAACTTCTCGCCCAGCTCGACGGCCACGTTGGGCATACCCGGGGCGATCAGCCCGGAGTAGTCGGCCTCGATCTGGTAGTCGATGTCGTCGGCGTGCTTGTTGAACTGGGGGTGGCCCGAGTCGGGCGGGGCGATGCCGCCGCGGAGATTGTCGCGACCGGCCCGGTTGGCGTGCCAGAGGGGATAGCCGCTGTTGGCGAAGTCGATCCCCGCTTGGCGGATCGAGACGTCCCAGCCATGCACCTCGAGCGTGCGGAGGAAGGTCATCTCCACGTAGATGTCGTCCTGGTGGAACTGGTTGATCCTCTCCGGTTTCCACTCGGGCACCTTGTCCTCGGGGATGATCTCTCCCTTCCACTTGAACTCGGTCGGCCCGCCCCAGCCCACGCCGGCCATCTGCCCGAGCCATCCGCCGGCCATCTTGTCGCAATACTCGCTCACCGGCAGCCGGCGGACCTCGGCGGCCGAAAGCGCCGTTTCCGCGAGCATGACCAGCGTCAGGCAGACTCCCACAAGCCGAACCCCAGGCCGAACAACTCGCAACGTGCCGGGTGCCATGATGTATCTCCTCTCCAAAGCGGTTCTCTGGAACGCCATCTCGCCGGAAATCCACGCGCCGCCGTCCCCTGGTTCCCAAGCTGGAGCTTGGGAACCAGGTCACTTCCTCTCCCAAGCGGTTCTCTAAAGCGCCATCCCGCCGGAAATCCACGCGCCGACATTGTAATTCGCCGGGCTCCCGATAGCCAGGTACCGCGTCCGGCACGGGACCTACGGCACCGAGTCCTTATCCCAGCCGAAATCGTGGTGCTGTGTCCAGGACCACATCCAGACGGTGTTGGTGTCGAGGTCACGGGCCAAGTACCAGCCGCTCGCCAAGGGGTTGTCGTCCTGCGATTGGCTCTCCCAGAGCGTCGCCCGCACGTTGGGGCCCGCTTGCTCGGGTTGCCACCAGTCGGGTGCGGAGCGAGGCGGGGGCCAGTTGGGTGGGATTTCCGGGCGGGCTCGCGTCCGCTGGCGTACCGGGCCCAACGGCAGCGTCAAAGCGTGCTCGGCCATCTCCGCCAAGAGGGTCTGGTATGCGTCTGCCGGGATCGTCGCTTTTCTGAACCAGAAGCTGGACTTCCTCGCCCATCCCCATTTCGCATAGATGTGAGACGAACCCTCCGGAACGCTCGGCACAAACGGAAGACCGCCGACCAGGGCCGTGTACCGAGCGTAGCTCAGGTTCTGATACTCCGGCGCGTCGACTCGATCCCATGCCTCCAAGGACTTCTTAGCGCCGAAGGAAATCAGGCCCACGGGCAGACCGATCAGGAAGACGACCCAAAACGTGGTCACGGCGGCAGATGTCTTTCTGTCGACCGACCCGCCCAATCGGCGCCCTACGGCGGAGCCAAACACCCCGGCCAGCACGGCAATGCTCACTGCCATGAAGAACGCGATCACAGCGCATTCCGACAACTGATAACAGGGCCTCTGCCAACACTTCCACAAAGCCAGAGCGATTGCCGGAGAAGCGGCCAACTCCACCAATGCCAGTACCACCGACCGGAGTCGTGGAATGCGTCCTTTCGGCGGATGTTGCGAAGAAGACGGAACGGGCCGGCCTGGAATCGCGACGGTCTCCTGGCATGACGGACAACGCCCCGCCTGGCCGCGATGTTCCCCGGAGACCGACACGGACTCATTGCAGTGCGGACAAGTGAACTGAGTGAGCATGTCCGACCCCTTGTCGCTAGCTCGCGTGGCTTGGGGCGGCCTGACCATTTCCCCTTCTGCCGGACAGAGTGTGCGAACAGGCGAAGACCGGTCCAGGCGATCGCCGCCATCGTATCATTCTAGGCCGGAATTCGGGAAACGGTCAATCGCAAGACGTCGTTTCCGTGCCGGGCAAAGCCCGACCTACGACAGTTCCTCAAACAGCCGGTTCATATACGGCAGGCTTCTCCGGGCCTGCTCGAACGTGTCGCACTCGACGGAGAGCACGCCGTCGTAGCCCGCTCGGGCGAGCACGCGGACGACGCCCGCCAGATCGATCACGCCATCGCCGGCCGCCACGCCGACCCGGGTGCCGGTGACTTTGCCCCGCAGGGGAAGCTGCGACTCGGGGACGTCCTTGACGTGGACGTGGATCACCCGATCGGCCACGTCGCGGAGGTACGCGACCGGGTCGTTGCCGGCGAGGAAGGCGTTGCCGGTGTCGAAGTTGACGCCCAGCTCTTCGGGTGCGAAACGCTCCAGGAGGCGGACGAGCATGTCGGGCCGGGCCGTCAGCGCGTTGTGCAGCTCCACGGCGTAGCGGACGCCGCGTGATTGGGCGTGCGGGATAATCGCTTCGAGGCTCGCGCACATCACGTCGAAGCACCTGTCGAGCGGCATCCACTCGGGCACGGGCCCTTCGTCGGACATTACGATCGGGCACTCGACCTCGGCCGCGAAATCGATCGCCCGGCGCACGTACGGCACGCCCACCTGCGGCAAGAGCAGCGAGGCGTGGGCGTCGAGCGCCGAAAGCTCGAGCCCATAGCGTGCCCGAAACGCGTTGATCTCGTGAGGGTCGGTCCGGTCGGAATGGACGTGGTGATAGGGCGTCGTGCTCCGGATCGCCAGGTGGCTGTTGATCGCGAGCGATACGGGTGAATACACGTACGGCTCGACGAACCGATAGCCGGCCTCGGCGGCCTTGGCGAAGGCGTCTTCGATGCCGATTTCTTCGGTGCGCGCGAATTCGAGATTGATGCCGGCCTGCATGCTGCTGAAGATACCGTCCCGGGGGCAATGGGGCAATCCGCGGCGGCTGCGCGGCGGCCCATACCCCGGACCGCCGCCCTTCTGAGAAAGCGGGGCGATCCATCCGCGGAGGTGCGGCCGGAGATTGAGCCGGGCGAGCCTCCGGAAATCGGCTCCCGGGGACGCGGCCTGCGCGGGAGCGGGTCGCCGTCACAGCCCGCGGCCGAGCCGGCATTCTGTGGGCCGTCGCGTCCCCCGTTGACAGTGTACGGTCGCACGACTAGCATGACATGAGAGGGGGCTGGCGATCATCGGACGCCTTGTCTTTCGCGAACGATCTCGTGATTCTGGCGGGGGAGCGACGTGGCGGAGACGAAGCGAGTCTTCATTAGCAGCACGGCGCTCGATCTGCCTCTGCATCGCGACAAGGTGATGGAAGCGTGTCTGAGCGCCGAGATGATGCCCATCCGCATGGACGACTGGGCGGCGGAAGACGCGGACGCGTTGGAGGTCTCTCTGGGGCGCGTGGACCAGGCGGATCTTTACGTCGGGATCTTTGCCCATCGGTACGGCTACGTGCCGGCCGGCGCGGAGATTTCGATTACCCAGATGGAGTACGAACGCGCGGTCGAAAACGGCATCCCGCGTTTGGTGTTCCTGATGCACCATGACCACTTGATCCGGATCAGCGACGTCGAGTTCGGACCCGGCAAAGACAAACTGGACACTTTGAAGCAGCGGTTGCAGCGGGAGCGGGTGTGCCGTTTTTTCCGGAACCCCGATGAGCTACAGGCCCGCGTGATTCAGAGCCTGATGAAGCACCAGGGGCCGGGGCCGGTCTCGATCTCCGACGTCGGGGGGGCCTTGGCCGGTCGCGAGCCGGCGGCCGTTGGGGGCGCGGCATCGCCGGCACCCACGGCCGAGCCGCGGGAGGCGCCGGCGCCGATCGGCACGCTGCCGCCGGCGGTGGGGGCCGGCGAGACGATCTGCGTCTATTACTTGGTGGCCTATTCGGCCGACGGCCGCCGCTGGCAGCCCGTCCCGGCCGACGGCCGCGTGCCGCAGGGTACCCGGCTGCGGGTGGTGTTTCGTCCGGAGACGCCCTGCCACGTGTTGCTGTTGATCGAGACGATCAATCACCAGCAGGAGCGATTCCAGCTCCATCATTTGGGGCCCATAGCCGACGAGGACTCGCCGGAGGCGACGGCCGTGGCCGCGTCGGCGGAGTGGCAGACGATCCCTCAAGGGATGTTCCTCAAGGAGCAGGTGCCCGACGAGGTGTCGGCGTGGCGAATCGGGTTGCTTCTTGGCACGAAACCGCCGAAGCGGCTGTTCTCGGCGCTTCTGGCGCGGGAGCGGCCGAGCGACTCGTCGGAAGAATTTGAGGGGGCGGACTCCCAGGCGGCGTTCCGGGATTGGATCGCTTCCGTCGATAACGCACTTCCCCCGGCCAACCGAATCAGGTGCCAGCCCGTCACGGAGAAAATCTTCGGATTGGGGATCGACGGCTCCGTGCAGGCGTTCCGGGTATCCGGGCGAGAGTCCATCATCCACTGGAGCGAGGTCCGGTTCGAGTGACGACGTGGTACCCGGCGGACATTCCGGTAGTCAGGCTCCAGGAGGCATGGACCAGCCAGGGTCCGGACGCCGCGGTGGCTCTGGCGCGGCAGATCTGTGCCGAGCGCGGCGACGATGCTTGGTCGCGGTTGCTCTTGGGGCGGGTGGGCCTGGCGGCCGGTCGGACGTCCGGCGCCGTGGCCCCGCTCTTGGACGCCGCGCGCGACCCGGCCACGCGGCCCTATGCGGTAATTTCGCTGGCCCCTTGTGCGTCCCCCGCTCTGCTGCCGGAAGTCCTGGCTCACATCGCGTCGCTTCCTCCTCGCTGGGCCGGCTGCGACGAGATCCGGTACGCTTCCGGGCTGGCGTTGTGGCGTTTGGGCGAGCGGGCGAGCGCTCTGGAGGTTTGGGAGGGGACGGCTGCGCCGGCTGCGCCGGAAAGGGCGGAGACGTTGGATCGTGCGCGGGCGGCCCACGCGCGGGCGTTGCTCGACGAGGACAAGCTGGGTGAATCGCTCTTGGTCCTCCAAAGGATATCCGATCCGCAACGTCCCGAAGCACTGCGATTGAGACGCTCCCTGGCCGTGGCCGCCGCGCGATCCGGACAAATCCGGTTGGCCCGCGAGGCAGCGCGCGGGCTGGGCGGGGGCGCGGCCCCGGTGGACCGCGTGTTGTGGTCGCTGCTGGTGCCCGTGGCTGCCTCGCGCGTGGAGGCCGTTGGCCGGCTCCTGGAAGACCGGCACGTCCCGCAGGACCTGGCGGTCGCGGCGTCTTGTGCGGCCGCGGCCTCGTTGGCCTTGGACGGCCGGTGCGACGAAGCCATGGAGCTGGTCCCGGCCGATCCGGCGAGCGCCGACGGGCGAACGCTGCGCGTATTGCTGCGGTTCGCCGCGTCCGGCGGTCGAGCGCTGCCGGGGGTGGCCGACTGCGATTGGACGCACCTGCGTCGGGCAACCGCGGAAGTCGACGGGCTGATCGACCAGTTGGCGGCCGCGCCGGACGGCAAGGAAGCTCAGGCCGTGGCCGGTTACTGGCTGGCGCGAGGCGATGCGGCGAAAGCCTACGAGACGTTGGCGGCGGCCCAGCGATCGGATCCCTGGAACGCGACGATCGTCCGGCATCTCGCCGTGTTGGGATACGTTCGGGCAGCCGGGGCGTACCCGAGCGTGGACGCGGAGGCCTGGCGCGACTGCATCGCCCAGACGGTCTGTCTGGTCGAGAACCGCCGCTGGCTGGGCGCGTGGTTGTTGTCGCGGTTTGAGACGTACGACGTCAAGGAAGAAGAGGAGAAGCGGAGGGAGGATCTCCGCAACGACCTCTATCAGTTCCTGGACCAGCGGCTGACGACGCTGGCGGCGGGCGCGCGCGAGCGGGACGACCGCGACGCGGCGGACGCCGTGGGGCGGCTGAAGGCGGAGTTCGCCTGGGAGCGCCGGGCGGCGGCCGCGATGTGGGAAGTGGGCGACGTGCGGAGTGCCGACGGCCGACGGCTGGCGTTTGGGCCCCTGTTTGCCCAGCGTGCCGGCCAGAGGGAGCTCGTCGCGGAGTTCTTCGCCGCGCAGCCCGAACGCGAAATGCCCTCTCCGTCGGAGGCGCTGCGGAACCTGTTGGCGAGTCTCGGGTTGGACGACGCGCGGGCCGCGGGCATGTTAGGCGAAGACACCAAGGACGCGACCAAGGAGCTGCGGCGTTGGCACTCGGAGCTGGGCGAGGCGGCGGCACTTCAGGCGGCGGGCAGGGCCCGGGAGGCTCGGGAAGCGGCGCTGGCCGTCTACGTCCGCTGGTCGCCGCCCGACTTGCCCTCCGCGGAGGAGTTCGCGCGGGCCAATCTCGGCTACGCCCCTTTGCGGAAGCGGGTTGCCCGGTTGCGGGCCGACGCGGCCGCCATGTTCTGCGACATGAGCATTGCCGCGTTTCGCGAGGAGCTTTCCCTCGCCGGTTTCGATTCCGGCCAGATCGTGCGGCGCGTGCGAGAGATCATCGGGGAGGCGATCGTTCTCGGGCATGAGTCCGAAGCCCGCTACCAGTTGACCAAGTTGATGGTCGGCAAGCAGAACGGCCTGCTGCGGTCGGATGATCTCGATTCGGCGCAGCAGGCGTGGAAGCTGATGGCGGGGGCCGCCGAAGCGGGGTTGAGCGGGCTGGAGCAACCGCTTACCCGTGCGGCGCACCGCTACGCCGGCTTGCTCCGCCAGCAGCAGCGGTTGCGTGCCGGCGCGGAGTGCTATGAGGAAGTCTGGCGGATCCACAAGTCGGAGCCGATCGTGGCTTCCAACCTCGTGGCCCTGTTGCTGGAGCACTACACCCGACTGCGCGACGACCAGCGGCTGGCGGAGGCCGAGGCGGTGATCGGTCGGGCGCGAGAAGTGGCCGACGAGGCGTCCCGTTTGTTTCCGGGGAATACCCATGCTCGTGCCCTGCCCGAGTTGGTGGGAGCCGTGCGGCGGGGAATCCCGCTCAAGGAGCTCGTCGAGATGCGGCGGTCGGGTCCGGAGACCGAGCCGGTCGTGGAGCCGGCGCTCGGGACGGAGGCGAAGGCGGCGATCCAGAGCTATCGCACGGCCAAGCGCTCGGGAGACCTTGGTGCGGCGCGGGCGACGGCGGAAGAGGCGCGCACGGCTGCCCCGGACCACCCCGACGTGGTGGCCCTGGCGGCTCGGGCGGCGCTGGAGCTGGGCCGAACGTTGTCGGAGACGGAGGGACGGCCCCTGTTCGAGCACGCGGAGCGTATCTTGCAGCCGGCGGTGGCCCGATATCCGGGCAACACACGTCTGGAGCTCGCCCGAAGCGAGCTGGAGCGGGACCGTGTCCTCTATCAAGGGGACAGTCCTTTGGCCCGGCTGCACCGGAAGGCGTTGCGGCTGTCGAGCGACGGCAAGCCGGGGGCCGCCGTGGAGCTCTTGAAAGTGGTGTTTACTCTGGCGCCGAAGCGGGACGCGGAAGTCTGTGCCCTCCTGGCCCAGGCGATGGTGGCCCACGCGGAGAAGCTGCGCGATTCGGACCCGTCGAGAGCCGAAGACGTGCTCCGCACGGCGGAGAAGGTGTTGGCGGTGGGTCGGGAAATTGCCCCGGCCCACGTGGGGATGGAGAATACACGCGAGCGATTGGCTTTAGCCCGCGAGCGACCAAGATAGTACGGAGGTACCCAGCCGTGGAATCGGTCGAGCTATCGTTTCGTCGGTTGCGAGGCAACAAGATCCTCGTCGGCGAGGAGGGCGTGCTGACCCCTGGGGAGTGCCAGAAGCTCGTCGTTCGCTCTGAGGCCTTGGCGAACCAGGTGATCGCCGCCGAACCGCAAGCGGCCGACAACCTGGTGTCTCTGGGCGACGCGCTGGGGAACGACCAGGATGCGCCGTTCTCGGTGGACGCTTGTATTCGTGGACCGGAGACAGCCGTTCTGTACCTTCGGCCCGAGGGGGACGTCCGCGATTGGCGACTGATCGAGGCAATTGCCTGGGAGACGGCGGCCGGGTCGCACGGCGGGCTGATCCATGCCGGCCACGTGTTGGCTCGCGGGTACGCCGGCACGGCGCCGGCACCTTTGATCCTCGGCGACCGCGAACCGAAGATGCTCGTCATCCGTTGCTCGCCGGACGGCCACACGTATCCTCGCATGGAGATCGATCGGCCTTGGGATGAGGTCCGCGCCGCGTTCGACGGGTGCGCCGTGTGTCCCAAGTGGGAATTCGTGGACGGCCCGGGCACGATGCAGAAGCTCAGAAGTCTGCTCCAATCGGACCCGAACTGGGATTTCGTGCACATCATTGCCCACGGGGCTCGGCACAACGAGACGATTTGCCTGGAGGACGCCGAGCGTGGAGAGGACCACCAGAAGTTCGCCGCCCTCGCCGGGGAGCTTAAGCAGCTTCAAGGCCCACGGCTGCTTACGCTCCACGTGTGCCACTCGTCTCCGTTGGCGATCGAGATCGCGTTCCGCCATCCGGGTGCCCGTGTGATCAGTTGGCTGTACGAGGCGCGGCAGGAGTTCCAGAGCGAGTTCTTCGGGCTGTTCTACCGTCACCTCTTCCAGCCCGGACCGACGCCCGTCGTGCACGTCGAGGATGCGTTTCGCCAGACGGTCCACCGACTCCAGCAAGCCAAGAAGCTGGGTTGGTTCCTTCCCGTGCTCTACGCTCCGGCCGACCTCGTCCCGTTCTTGGATCGCAGTGCGGAGCTTACGCTTCAAGAGATCCTGGACGTTGCGCGGAGGCGGGATCTGGACAAGGCACGAAGCATGGCCATGAGCTGCGAGGACAACCCGAAGCCGGTGGTTCGGGCGAAGGCTGCCCGGCTTCTGTCCAATATCGACGGGCTTCTTGCGTTCCATATGAACTTTGAGGAATTTGACGGGGACATCGCCCAGGTCGCAAGCAGCGAGGAGCCCGACTGGCTCGGGCTGCACGAGAAGTGGGAGAGGCGGGACTTTCTTCGCATGCCGACCGGGGGCGTCAGCGTTCATGCCGATGCGCTGCCTCCCACGGCAATCTCGGTCCTTCCTTGGTTCGAAGGCTTCTTCGAGGATTGGAGCGCACTCAAACGGGGCGTCCTCGAGGCTTTGGAGAAGCTGGCCGGCTTCCAAAAGGGCGATCTGCGGGACCTGTTGCAGGGCTGTCGACGGCTTCTCGGCCTCGGCAGCAGTCGTCATCGACCCGCACTTCAGAGTGTCTCCAGCAGAAGCTTCGAGCTCGGCGTCCGGCAGCTATTGGCGCAAGCGCGAAGCGTGATCCCCGCGCACGGCACGGGCGTGGGCCGGGATGAGGCGGCCGAGCAAGTCCGCCGGGGATTGCAGTTGGTGGTCGACACCAAGGCGATCCTCGAGGAAGGAGCTCCGGAGCTGCTCGACGAGCCGACGGCCCAGGGTCTGCGCCGGGCGGTGGACGAGCAATTCGAATCGGGCGTCCGGCAGCTATTGGCGCAGGCGCGGAGTGCGATCCCCGCGCACGGTGCGAAGGCGAGCCGGGACGAGATGGCGGCGCGAATCTGCCGCGGATTGCAGTGGGTGATCGACGCCCGGGTGATCCTCGACGGAGGAGCCCAAAACCTGCTCGACGAGCCGACCGTCCAAGGTCTCCGCCGGGAAATGGCCGAGCAGGTCGACCGGGCCAGGGCAGCGGCCCTCCGGCTTCAGGATGCCGGCGGCCCGAACGAAGCGCTCCTCGACCCGTCCCGCCGATTCGAGCTGTGTCGCTGGGTGCTGCGGCCCGGCGAGGAGCCGGCCGCCGAAGCGCCCGAGCTGCCCGCGGGCGACGCCCACGGACTTTTGGACTATTGCCAGAAGGCGAGGCAAACTGGCCGGGAGCGGAAGGCCGCCGTGGATTTCCGTTCGCTGCCTCCCGAATGCGTTCCTCTGTTGGTCAACCAGGCGGCCCCGTTCCTGCTCGCCACCGAGCTCAGGGAGCCGATCAACCCCTACCTCTGCCTGGCGCCGCTGGGCGCACGTCCCGACTCTCCCGCCCGGCAGATCGGCGAGGACGTGGAATACCGAGCCGGGGCGGAGGGGGACGCCGAATTGCGGGGCGTGCTGCTTCAGGCGGTCGCGGAGCTGACCGATCCTCGTGAGCGGCTGTGCCTCGACGTCCAGTTGCTCCCGTGCGGGGACGTCGAGGAGTGCACGCGTCGCTTCCATCGCATCGCCGATCTCGTCTTCCACGGCCATCCGGTGCCGGAGGACGTCTTTGTGGGAGTCGGCGTGCTGGACCGAGCCGCGCTTCTGGCCGTGGCGGGCCGGACCGAGGAGGCCGCGAACCTGGGGGTCGAATACGCCTACCAGCACCTCAGCGACGCCGACGCACTGCGTGCCGGGTGCTTGCTCAGCGTGCATCATGCCTCGGTGCTCTCGCCCGATTCGCAACAGCTCGCGCCGGCGCTTCGAAACGCGATCGCACTGCTGGGCATGCTGCTGGGCGGACCGAAGTTGCTCCGGGAATGGATCGGCCGGCGATTCGCCGTTTACCAACAGGTCGTGCCGTCGGATTTGAAGGAGCACGTGGAAGCGGTCTCCAACCGGCTGAAGGCCGACGTCACCAGCCGCCTGTACCGGTTGGAGGAGCAAGGCGGCGAGCTCCGCGACCTGGCACGTTCGCTGCGCCAGGAGCTCCAGGCGGAGCTGGAGGGTGCCCGATTGGCCGCCACCGGCGCCCGCTCGCTTTTGGGGGGCCAGCACGGCGGCTACCATGCCGTGCGGATGACCCGTGGGCTGGAGCAACTGGGTCAAGACCTGGCGGGCACGTTCGGCCGGCTGGCGTCGCTGGACGACACGGGATATCTCACGTACGTCACGGCGACGGGCATGTCGGTCGAGGTCTTCCACCAGCTCGTTTTCCTGTTCAGCGATCTTCGCCGCACTTGGGTTGCGCCGGGCGATGACGTGATCCCCCTGATCCAGGACCTGCTGCCGGCGCGCGAGGACCTCGAATTCGCCTACGACCCCCCACCGGGCGTCGGGGCGGCCCTGGCGGCGCAGGATTGCCGCGACCGTTTCCCGTTCCACGCCGCGCTCTCGCCCGGTGCCGAGGCGACCCGCGCCCTGGCCGCGCACGCGGCCATCGTGGCGATCGAGTCGTACCACGAGCAAGGCAAGCGGCTGTTGGCCGCGGAGAAACTCAATCGGGCGAGACTGGTGATCGCTTTGGACGCGATGCTCGCGCTGGACAATTACGTGGGACGGCTGGACTATCCCTTGGCCGACAAGTGCCTGGACTCCCTCTCCCGCCTGGAAGAGCTGTGCACGAATTGGCTTCGCAGCGTCGAGAAGCACGTCGTGACCACGTGGGAGGATCCGGACAAGGCCGACGGCCTCCGGTCGCTCTGCGAGGAAATCCTCGGCTTGGCCGATCACCTGAGCGAGCGGTACCCATTCGGGCGGGGAGATTTTCGCGCCGCGCAGGGCAGTCTGCACCGCCAGTGCGGGGTCCTGGGAGCCAACAGGTTTCGCGACGGAAACGGGGCGTTCCGCCACCTGCGCAAGGCCTACCAGTGCGATCCGGAAAGCGCGGGGATCGTGATCAACTACTTGCGGGCCTGTCGGATGGCCCACTTCCAGTCGCCAACCGGCTCGCAGGAAGCGAAGCAGGCGCTGGAGGAAGGAATTCGGGCCGCGGAAGAGTTTCTCCGGGCGCCGACCACGGGCGATCGGGCCCAGGTCGAGAAAGACTTGAACGAGCTGAGAGAGGTCCGCGACCGAGCCTCGAGCGGGCCGGCGTCGTCGGACTCCTTCCCGCCGCGGCTCATCGAGCCGGAAAAGATGGACGACTAAGTGAGGGACTGGGCGATGGCGTCAGACAGGCAGAAGACCAGCGTGCCTCTCGGCTTGCCTTGGGATGGGCCGTTTCCCTATCTCCTTCTGGCCGGCTTCGGGATCACCCCGGACAGCACGGCGGCGCAAGTGCTCGACGCTTCGTTCGACATGGCCGATGCGCTGGCCGACCCGAAAATCAACGACGCCTGGGAGAGCCTGCGGCTGTGCAGAAACCGCCTGTTTCTCGACTTCTTCTGCAGCGAGCTTCCCCACGACGCCGCCACGGCCGGTCCGCCCGAGGGGGGCCCCGTGCGGCCCTTACCCAGGAGCTTTCTGGAGACGCTTGCCCAGTGGGTGCCGGATGCTTCCGATGCCCCGACGGGCCGGGACCCGGCGCCGCTGGGTCCCCCGGACGCGCTCCGGCCGGAGCAACCGTTCTGGGAGTCCGGCATCTCCGATCAACCCCATAAGGAAACGAAGCCATGACCCAGCCGGTACCGGAACCGGAAAAGAACGCGGTGGACAAACTGACCGCCGAGAACAAGGCGGCGATCCGCGCACTGCAGTCGGCGATGAAGGAGTACCGTTCTTTCTTGAAGGAGTTCACGGCGTTCCTGGACGGGCTGGTTCGCTGGCAGGAAGAGTTGCAGGGCGACCAAGCGGATCGTTGCGAACTGCTGGCGCGGCAGGCGATCGGGCTGCTCTTGCAGCACGGAGTGCGTCCCACCGCGCGCGCCGGCGAGCAACTGAATCTCCGCTACCACGAGGTCGTGGCGACGGAGCGGGACGGGGAAGTCCCGCCCGATACGGTGATCCGCGTGCTCACCATGGGGTACGAGATGAATCACTCGGTGTTGGGAAGATTCGCGCTGCGCCCTGCGCGGGTGATCGTCTCGGCGGCCGTGTCTGAAGAGGGCGAATCGGATCAAGAAGGCGAATCGGATCAAGAGGGCGGAAACGGCGAATGAGGGCAAGAGGGAGTCGTATGCGATGCCTGGCGAAGGAAGTGATTCCGGTGACCTGGATCGGTTGCAGGACACCCTGCGGAGGGCACGCTTCTTTCTTCGCCACTATCGAGAGTTCGCCGAGACGGAGTTCTCCGGCGAGCTGGTGGAGCGGGTGGAATCGTTGGAGGCGGCGATGACCGGGAACATGCTGGACGAGGCTCGGCGTACCGCGACAAGCATCTGCCGGATGCTGCTCTGCGGGTCCGGGATCGCCTGCCTCTTGTTTGTCGCGGAAAGGAGCGTTGCCGCAAC
This sequence comes from Thermoguttaceae bacterium, assembly GCA_035528065.1. GTDB lineage: Bacteria > Planctomycetota > Planctomycetia > Pirellulales > Thermoguttaceae > DATKZH01. The sequence continues at coordinate 14,492 of DATKZH010000688.1, forward strand.
AGATCCCCTCCTGGCGGATCTCGTTGAACATCAAGCGGCCCGGCTTCGCGAAGAGTGCCTGGACGGAGATTCCGGGAAGCCAGCCGCTCCGGAACTCCTGCGGATGCTGCTCGACGCAGCGCTGGCCGAGTACGAGATTGACTATCGGAACGTACGGCAGCTCTTGCCCGAGGACCGACTGCGTAGTGATTTGCCTCCGCGTACCCGCCGTGGGCCCACGCGTAGCGAATTCCCTACGGCCTTCCTGGTCCAGTTGGCGATGGATGCCTTCGCCGAGCCGCCTCTATTCGGTCGATTGGATCGATTGGCGATCGCGACAACGGGACTGATGAAGCTCCTTCCAACCAGATTCGAGAGCATGGTGGATCTCGGATTGCCGGACCCATCGCGCACCCGTGTGGCATTCACCGAAGGCGATCTGCTATTCATCGGATTCCAGCACGAGTCTGCAGGCCCACAGTGGGATGCCAGCGTCCTGAAAGTGCCGCCCCGGGCCATGGCCGACGTGCTGTATCTAGCGTACGGTGGCCCGGAGCGATCGCAATCGTGGATCGCCGCGTACGACGTGCAGGCGTTTCCGGTAAGTATGCACTACCAGGGGGTTGATCGCCATCAGGAGGTTGAGCACTATGAGGAGGTTGAGCACCGTCTGGACTTCGAGGACCAGAAGGAGATTAAGCCGCCTGGGAAGGCGATCTACCTCAACCTGCTCCCTACACAGAGCGCAGCGTCGGCCGAGCGGCTCGACCACCTGAAGCTAGCCGGCGATTCCCCGGCGGATTCTGTTAAGCACAATATGATGTATTGGGCCTTTTCCACGTCGAGCCGGTTGGTCGAGGCCGTATTCTCCTGCGTGGGGAACCTGATCGATACGGCGTTGGCGCAGTTTCTCGCCGTCGTCGACGCGTCCGAGCGCCTCATCGAGATCTGGAGCGTCGAGGTCTCGAAGTCGGAATCAGAAGCGCGGGCGACTACGGTGGAGGTGCGTTGTCCCGCTTTCATCAGCTATCGGCGGAAGGGCGGATGGGAAGCGGCGGAGCTCATCCGCGTGGTATTGGAGCTTCATCAGGTTCGCGCGTTCTTGGACCGAACCAGCCTCGGGCCCGGGCACTTTCCTACCGGGCTGTTTGACGCCATCCGAGATGCACACAGCGTGATCCTCATACTGACTCCCGGTTGCCTTCGTCGGCACGGCAGCACAGACTGGCTGCGCGAAGAAGTCCTGCACGCCAAGGCGATGAAGAAGCGAATCGTACCCGTCATGTTCAACGATTTCGCCTTCCCCTCCCGGGTGGCAGCCTCTCTCGAGTTCTTGAGAGAGATCCAGGCGATTCGGTGGACACCACGTGCGCACCAGGGCGCGACCGCACAATTGCTCGGTTTCCTGAACGCTTCACGAGGTTGAGAGGATGGGACTGCCGCGTTGCCTGGACTGGCTTTGCCGCGCTTCACGACGTGGGGCATATATTGCCTATGCGCCGGGCATCGGGGAGCAAATGGCTTGGGTCCTGTACCACGAGCTGATGCGCAGTAACGTGCCGGCTTACCTCGACCTGAACGATCTGGAGCCGAGTCTTCAAAGTCGAACCGAGCAAGCCCTTCGTGCGATCAACCGACACCGCTACTTCGTGCTCGTGCTCAATTGCCAGGAGTGCCTGTTGAAGCTTCGCGAGGACAACTCGGCGCTGGGAAAGCACGTCCTGCACGCCTTGCGAACTCGACGCGTGATCGTGCCGTTCTTCCCCGAGGATTTGAAGCTGTCGGCGATTCCGAACGACTTCGCCGAGTTGAAGGATCGGGTCCCGGTCACGTACGTTGCCGAGCACTTCACGATAGCGTTGGACCAGCTCAAGGGTAAGATCAAGGGAAAGCGGTGAACCGGTTTTGCAGCCCGTGCGCGTCCTTCGCGCAGGAACGACGTGATGAGCAGCGGGACAAATAATGGACGTTTTGCGGTCCCCCGCCGATTAGCGTACTGAAACAACGATCTGAAAACGCGACCATGGCGCAACGGTAGAAAACACCATAGGGAGCCGAATAGCATGAGTGACGAAAGCACGCCGAATGAAGGTTTTTCCGTAGGCATCGATCTGGGGACGACCAACTCCCTGGCCGCCCGCGTCGTCGAAAAAGGGGTGGTGGAGGTCGTGCCCAATCGGGAAGGCGAGGCCCTCACGCCGTCGGTCGTCAGCCTGCCGCCGAAGGTGGCCAAGGCGGAGCCCGGAAAGTACCTGGTGGGCAAGCAGGCGGTGAACAACGCCCGACGCGACCCGCGAAACACGGTCCGCTCCATCAAACGGTTCATGGGCCTCGCCTTCAGCGATCCGAAGGTGCAGGTGGCCAAGGCCCACGTGACGTACGAGGTGCTGGAGGATCCGGGCCGCGAGGGAGCGTTGGTGGTGCGGATGGGTGAGAGCCTGATGACGCCCGAGGAGGTCTCCGCCCAAGTGCTTCACCGCATCAAACGGGACTGCGAGTCCCGGCTCGGAGCCCCCGTCACCCACGCCGTGATCACCGTGCCCGCCTATTTCCTGGAACCCCAGCGAAAGGCCACCCGCCAGGCCGGGATCGTGGCCGGATTGAACGTCAAGGCGATCCTCGACGAGCCGACCGCCGCCGCCATCTCCGAGTACGAGCCCGGATCGGTCGACCGGGCCCGCATCCTCGTGTTCGACTTCGGCGGCGGGACTCTCGACTTCTCGCTGGTGCAGCTCTCCGGGGCCAACCTCAACGTGCTCTCCTACGGCGGCGACAACTTCCTGGGCGGCGACGACATCGATCGGACGTTGGCCGAATTGATCCGGGAGTGGATCATCCGCAGCGACGGCGTGATCAAGCCGGACGACTATCGCCTGGAAATCCTGCTCAAGGAGAACGCCGAGACGGCCAAGAAGACGCTCTCCAGCGGCGCGGACTTCGCCCTGGTCGTCATCCCCGCGGCCTGCCGGAAGAAAGACAACTCGATCCTCGACGTAGAGATAGAGATAACCCAGGAAGATTTTGCCGGTGTGTTAGCTCCCCTTGAGAACCGGGTGCGAGACCTGCTGCGGAAGTACTTCGAGGGGGAGTCGTTGCGCCCGGAGGACTTCACCCACGTGCTGATGGTCGGTGGCTCCACCGCCATCCCCGCCTTTCAGAAGCTGCTGCGGGCAGTCTTCGAGGCCGACGGCACCAAGCGCGTCCAGTTGTCGCGGAATCCCATGGAAGCGGTGGCCAAAGGGGCGGCCATCTACGGCAGCATGATCAAAGGCATCAAGTGCGTCTGCGGGCACGAAAACCCCCTGGACGCCAAGAGCTGCGAGAAATGCGGCGACACGTTGCAGTCGGGCTCCTTCTCGTTCGATACCCGGGCGGGCGGCGGGACCGTGTCGTCCCGGCTGCCGCGATCTCTGGGGATCCGCTACCGGATGGGCGACGATTCGGACTGCTATCAGCCGATTCTTCGCAAGGGGAGCACGTACCCCGTCCCGCAACCCGTGGAAGAGACGTTTCAGCTACCCTCGGTCGACCGCTTCGCGGTGCATATCTTCGAGGGGGACGAATCGAAGGCGTCCCAGAACAGCCAGATCTCCATGTTGCAGGTCGATCAGATTCCGTCCGACGTGAAAGTGGGCGACCCCCTCAAAGTCGGCTTCTCCTACACGCGGGACCGAACGTTGTATATCACGGTCTCTTATCCCACCTCGCGAAGCAACTACTTGGGCCGGTGGCGTCTCGATCAGCCCAGCGCGCCGCCGCCCGACGATCCCTTGCAGTCCTTGACGGAGCTGCTCCCGAAGGTTCGCAGCTTTCTGACCGAGTATCGCGACTTCATGGCGGAAGGCGTCCGGCTGAAGCTCAAGGAGGACTTGGAGAATGCCCAGACGGCCATCACCACCGGAAACCGAGAGGAAGCGGAACGGCTGCGCACGGTGATGATGGGGGCGATGTTTGACGGTTGCGGCATCGCGTCGACGTTGTTCCTTTCGGAGATGACGGTCGCCGGCGACGATCGCGAGCTGGGCGCTACCATCAAAGGCGCGGCCAACAAGCTGCGCGAGCAATGCCAGCATAATGATCCTGCACGGGAGAACACCCGCAAAGGGCTCGATGAGCTGATTCACCAAGCCCTGTCGAAACGGGTGCGCGGCCCGGAAGCCGATGACCTCCGCGACTGGGCCATTCCCGTACGTTGACACTTCATTGGAGGAGGACAACCCGATGTCCCAAGACGAACCCCGATCGGCTATCCGCCTCGGGATCGATTTCGGCAGTACGACGTGCCGGGTGGCCTACGTCCATCCGGGGGGAAAGAAGGCCGTGGTGCCGGTTCCCCTCCCGTTGGAGAAGTTTCGGCCGTGTTATCCGATCAGTGAGAAGCTGGCCACGAACGAGATGTACGTGTCGCGGTTCTTCCCCGGAATCCTCCAGCGCCTGAAACACGATTTCACCCTCATGCTGGAGGGAAGGCCCCAGTTGACCCGCGACATCACCGTGGAGCTGGTCCGCAAAGCCGTCTCCCAGGCGGAACAATTCGCCGGCCGGCCCGTCGAAGGACTCCTGGTCTCCCACACGATGTGTGCCGGCGCCGACGCCCGAGCTTCGCTCCAGCAGGCGGTCGAGCGGAACGAGCTCGACGGAGCCGTCTCGACCGACGCCGAGACCGTCTGTGCCTACTTCGGCACAAGCGAGATGAAACCGGACGAGCATGCGACCGTGCTGGTCTTCTCGGCGGGCTACACCGGGCTGGGAGTGGCGGCCGCTCGCGTCACGCCGCGAGGTGTCCGCGTGTTGGCCAAGGCGGCCGACGAGAGGATTCTGGGAGGCAACGTGCTCGATTTCTCCATCCTCCAGTCGGCGATGCACTGCCTGAAGCGAGCCCGAATCACCTTCGCCGACGATCCGACCTCGCCGCCCTGGGCCGCGTTCCAGTACGCCGTCGAGGTGGCGAAGCACTCCGTCCGCGACGGCAACACCGCCGAGTTCGCCGTCCCGAAGGCCTTGACCCCCACGGCGGGCGGGGAAGTGAAGATGGCTCTGGTAGGGTCCGTGTTCCGCGACCTGGTCGGCAAACACCTCGACGCGGCTATGGACATCGTGGACACGGTATTGGAAGATACACAGGTGGCGGAAGAGGAACTGGGCTACGTGCTGCTGGTCGGCGGCACCACCCACTTGCCCGACGTGGCCCGCCGCATCCAGGAGCGTTTCTCTCGGGCAACGGTCCGCCACCTACCGCCGGAGTCGGTAGCCAGCGGGGCCGCGCTGTTGGCCATCGAGGATTACGGGACCGACGTGGACGGGGAGCCCTCGGTGATGGTCGGCGGCGAGGGGTCCCTGCCGGATTTGGAGGAAGTGCCGGGCTTGGTCGAGTTGCGCGGCAGCTCGAAGGAGGTCGGCGGCGTGTCCCGCCCGGCGGACGAGACACGCGCCCGGGAGCAACCAACGTCCGGCGCCGAGCGCGAGGGGAATCCGGCCTTGGCGGAGTTGCGATCGAAGATCGACGAGGGGGAGTTCGACGGCGCCTATGGCGAGCTCAAAGCACTCCAGGAATCCATTCGTCGACGATTGGAGATCCTCGAATTGTGAGAATGATACGGTGCCGAGTAAGGATTGGCCGAAAGACCAGTTGACGGCTGTCCCGATTTTCGCGCAACGAAAATGGGACGGTCCCCTTCCGGAATGCGGAAGTCATAGCAGGACCGTTGGGGGGTGAAATTGGCTATTACCATCGATCAAGTCACTCGGGCCCTGGACGCGGCCAGCCTGAAGCATCATCGGGTTGACGACACGCACGTCCTTTTGGGCTTTCGAGGCAAGAACGTCACCCTCCACGTGGCGCTCAGCTTGCAGGAGGATGGGGAGTACCTCGAGCTGCGCACCGTGCAGTGGGCCTCTTGCCCCGCCGACCATCCCAATTTCGAGGGAGTCGTCGACGAGCTCACCCGGCAGAACCTGCGACTCCGCCTGCTCAAGTTCGGCTGGGATCGCGACGACGGCGAAATCACCGCCGAGGCCTGTATCCCCCTGGAAGACAACCGCTCGCTGCCCACCTCGCAACTCCAGGGACTGGTGATGGGCATCTTCGCGCTCTGCGACGAAGTCATGCCGGATATCGAGCGACATCTCCAGGACCGTCGCGGCCCAAGGCGGTCTGCGCCCTCCTCGGCATCGAGCCGGCCAAGCCTCGGAAGCTCCGGAAGCAGCAGCCCCGGGAGCTCGCCGGCGAAGTCGAATCTGCCCTACGTGATTCTTGCCTTCGGAGTGCTGTTCTTGGGCGTGGCGGCCTTGTTGGGTGTGATCTATCTGGTTATGCAGTAAGGAGCGGCCGAAAGACAACTTCCCGACTTCCGTAGCAGGCACACGCCGTGTGCCGTCCGCTGGTCACGGCACACGGCGTGTGCCTACTACTCCGCAAATGCGGAAGTTGTTCTTCGCCTGATCCTGAGAGGGTTGACGGTCCGGTGCAACATCCGCCCCCCGTTGGATGAAAGAAATCATGGCCATTTCCGAATCCCAGTTGCGGAGTCTGCTGGAGGAGTGTGGCGTCACGCTTCTGCCTGCCACGGACTCGGTGATCCCGTTCGTCCTGACTCATGGTGGAGAAAGGCTCTGCGTCGTCGCGGTCACGTCCAGCGAGGGACGCATCGTCCAGTTTCGGACCGTGGGATTGCTCCAGGCCCAGGGCACTCGGCATCGACGCGAGCTCCTGGCGGCCCTTCTGCACGCCTGCTATGAGTACAAGCTGGTCAAGTTCGCCTTCGACCACGACGACGGGGAGGTGCTCGCCTACATCGACCTGTTCCTCGACGAGGCCGAGCTGACGAAGCAGCAGTGCCAGCGGTGCATCAACGCGCTTCGCAACGTCGTGCTCGGCAACAAGGATCGGTTCCAGAAGATCATCGACACCGGACAGGACCCGGGCAAGCCGCCCGCCCGCCAACGCCGTTTGGAGGCCCTCACCGAGATGTTGTCCTCGCTGGCCGATTCGGCCCCAAGCACCGAGAACCAGCCGAAGCCGCCTCCCCCCCCAAGCCAGAAGCCGCCGAAGCGCGGGGGGAACTCGTCCGACGGGTTCGACGAGTGGCTCGGCGGGCTGCTCGACGAATGACCCGCTCGCGGGGCTCTCGGTCGGGTGCCGGCAGTGACCGGGTCGGCCGGGGTCCTGCGACGAAGCCGCCGCGTTCTATCGGCAGATCAGCCTCTCCACGACGGCGGTCTCTTACGGGAGCTGCCGGCTCCCATTCGAAAAGGAGCGTCCATGACGCGCAGGTTGCTTCCGATGGTGATCCTTTGCCTCGTTGCGGCGATCGGTCGGTCTGCGGAGACCGCCGACCCTCGAATCGAGAACTGGCACGCGTGGCGGGGACCGCTGGCCAACGGCGTCGCGCCGAACGCCGATCCGCCGACCACCTGGAATGAAACAACTAACGTGAAGTGGAAGGTGCCGCTTCCCGGCGAAGGAAGCGCGACGCCCATCGTCTGGAACGACCGGGTCTTCGCGCTGGCGGCCGCTCGAACGGACCGTGCCGTCGAAACCCTCCCGCCCCCGAAAGCGGAGCCGCCGGGCGGATACTTGACCCAGCGGCCGAAGAACTACTACCGCTTCGTGGTGATGTGCTTCGACCGCCGCACGGGCAAGCTCGTTTGGCAACACGTTGCCGCCGAGGCGATCCCCCACGAAGGCCGCCACGCGACGAACACCTACGCCTCGGCCTCGCCCACGACCGACGGCCGGCGCCTCTACGTCTCCTTCGGCTCGCGGGGCATCTTCGCCTACGACCTCGACGGCGCGCCGCTGTGGCAGCGCGACCTCGGCGACGTGATCACCCGGTTCGGATGGGGTGAAGGTACCTCTCCCGTCGTTCACGACGGAAGGTTGATCGTCAATGGGGATCACGAGGGCGACTCGTTCCTCGTCGTGCTCGACGCAGCCACCGGCGAGACCCTGTGGCGCGCGGATCGCGACGAAGTGACCAGTTGGGCAACGCCCCTGGTCGTCCCGCACGCCGGCCGGACCCAACTGATCACGCCCGCCACGCGCCGGATCACCAGCTACGATCTCGATACGGGCGAGATCCTCTGGGAGTGCGGCGGGCTGACGACCAACGTGATTCCCTGCCCCGTCGTCTACGGCGACCTGGTCATCTGCCTGAGCGGCCACCAGCGGAGCGCCGGCTGCGCCGTCCCGCTCGATTCGCAGGGCGACGTGACCGGCACCGACCGGATCGCCTGGCGGCTGGACCGCGGCACGCCGTACGTCCCCTCGCCGCTCCTGTACGGGAGCCTGCTCTACTTCACCCAGTCGAACCGCGCGATCCTCACGTGCCTCGATCCGGCCGGCGGCGAGCCGTTGGCGGAAGGCGTCCGCCTGCCCGAGTTGAAGACCCTCTACGCTTCGCCCGTCGGCGCCGCCGGGCGGGTCTACTTCACGAGCCGCGAGGGGACGACGCTGGTCATCAAGAATCAGGCCGAGCTGGACGTCGTGGCCCTGAACCGGCTCGACGAGGGAATCGACGCCTCGCCGGCGCTGGTGGACCGAGAGATCTTCCTCCGCTCCCAGCGCCATCTCTACTGCATCGCCGAGCAGTGACGGTCGGCCAATTCGCACATCGTTACGACGCTTCGGGTCGTAACGCTGATACGGACGCTTCGCGTCCTGGAACGAGCGTAACCCTGCGCGGGGACGCCGACCTCGCCTCACGGACGCGAAGCGTCCCGGCCAGCGCGTTCCCACGCAGAAGCGTGGGAACGATAGAATCGAGTGACGCTCTGCCCGTGCCCCTCCCCCTCAGTTCCCCAGCACGATGATGGCCAGGTCGGCGTTCCGGTTGGGGTCGTCGTCGACTCGGCGGCCGGCTTCGGTATCCAGCGCGATCCGCTCGTGAATCCGGTAGCCGTGGGCACGGCAGAACGCCTCGAAATCGGCGATGGAGAGGAAGCGGAGATGGGGGGTATCGTACCAATGATAGCCTTCGCCCGGGTCGACTCGGGGAGCGATGCCTCGCTCGGCGAGCTCGTCGCGGTACTTCCAGAAGCCGAGATTCGGGAAGCTGACGATCCCGCGGCGCCCCACGCGGAGCATTTCGCTGACGACGCGAGGCACGTCGGTTACCGTCTGAAGCGTCTGGGAGAGCACGACGACGTCGAACTGCTCGTCGCGGAAGGCGGACAGGCCCCGGTTGAGATC
>DATKZH010000689.1:0-7257 GCA_035528065.1 Thermoguttaceae bacterium
ATCGGCGTGGACCACGTCCAAGCCGCGGCAGACGCACGTCGTGATCGCCTCCTCGTCCAGCTCGACGCCCACGAGCCTCGAGTGACCGCGGCTGCGAAGCTCGGCCAGCAGCCCGCCCTTGCCGCAACCCAAGTCGAGCACGCCGGCTTCGGAGGGGATGAGATCGAGGATCGAATCGTAGTCGAGCCGGTGCGGGTGGGAGAAGATGCTCTTGGGGCTGTGGTTGCCCGTATCGCAACACTCCCCGCGCCGGGCACACCAATCGACGTTCTTCGGCTCCTTGCTGTGGAGGTTGACGAGAAACAGGCGTACCAGCTCGCCGTAGCGGTCCAGGTCGTCGGGCAGCAGGAAGGCGTCGTGCCCGCAGTTGCTCGGCACGTTGCAGTAGGTGACCGGTCTGCCGGCACGGATGAGCGTGTCGACGATCTCTCGCGACTGGAAGGGGGGAAACAGCCAGTCGCTGGTGAAGCTGATCACGAGCCACCGGCACTGCGAGCTCGAGAGCGCGGCGGCCAGCGCCTCGGGCGTGGGGCCGAGATCGAAAAGGTCGAGAGCCATGGTCAGCGTCAAGAAGCTGTTGGCGTCGAACCGCTCGACGAAGCGGTCGCCCTGGTAGGCCAGGTAGGAGCCGACGGAGAAGCGGGTTTCGAACTCCGTGCGGATCTCGCGGGGGCTGAGACGATCGGCGTCGAACTTCTCGGTCATCGCCTCGCCCGACAGGTAGGTGATGTGCCCCAGCATTCGGGCGATCGCCAGCCCGACCTGCGGCCCCGGCCCTTGCTCGTAGTACTGCCCCGCCTGGTACTCCGGATCGCGAAGGATCGCGTTGCGGCCGACGACGTCGAACGCCAGCGCCTGGCTGGTGAGCCGGGCGGAGCTGGCCACGACGAGCGCTCCGGCGACCCGATCGGGCAGGTGCGTCGCCCACCAAAGCGCGAGGTGGCCTCCCAGCGAGCCGCCGACCACGGCCAGCAGTCGGTCGACGTCCAAGTGATCGACCAGCCGCCGCTGGACTTCCGCGATATCGGCGACGGTGACCACCGGAAAGTCGGGGCCGTAGGGGCGCCCGGTCTGGGGGTTGATGCTGTTGGGTCCGGTGGTGCCCCGGCAGCCGCCCAGGAGGTTCGGCGAGATCACGAAATACCGGTCGGTATCGATCGCCTTGCCCGGTCCCACCACCAGGTCCCACCAGCCGGGATCGTCGTCTTCGTCGTGCCGGGCGACGTGGGAGTCTCCGGAGAGCGCGTGACAGACGAGGATCGCGTTGTCGAGCCGGGGGTTGAGGCGGCCGTACGTCTCATAGGCGACGGTCACCTTCGGCAACACGCCGCCATGTTCCAGCCCGAGCGGCTCGTCGAAGGTCACCTGCCGGACGTGTTTCAGCGGTCGCGCGTGGCGGCGCGCGTCACTGCTCTCGAATGCACTCGACTCCATCGCGTTGCCTTGTTCCTCTCGTGATGCCCAAAGTGACCCGTAGAGTGCGTGCTCGCACGCACGCCCAGGCCGGGGGTGGATGCTCGCACGCACGCGTAATGGGCCGTATACCCCATGCTCCGCGGGCGATGCGTGGCTGCAAGCAGCCACCCTACGGCTGCTCCATCCCGTTGCCTCGTCGCGCTTGCGACGCCTGAAGCGCCTGGTCCAGGTCCGCCCGAATATCCTCGATATCCTCCAGCCCGACGCTCAGCCGGACGTAGTCTTCGGAGATTCCGGCCTTTTCAAGCTCCTCGGGGGTCTGCTGGCTGTGGGTGGTGGAGGCCGGGTGGATGACCAGCGTCTTGGCGTCGCCGATGTTGGCCAGGTGCGACGCCATCTTGACCGACTCGATGAACTTCTCCGCCGCCTTCCGGCCGCCCCGGATCCCAAACCCTAGGATAGCCCCCGCTCCCTTGGCCAGATACCTCTTGGCCAGCTCGTGGCCCGGGTGAGACGGCAACCCAGGGTAATTGACCCATGTGACCAGCGGGTGGGATTCGAGGTGTTGGGCCACGGCCAGTGCATTCTCGCAATGCCGCGGCATGCGCAGATGGAGCGTCTCCAGCCCTTGGAGGAACAAGAACGCGTTGAACGGGCTCATCGCACCGCCCAGGTCCCGGAGCAGATGTGTCCGGCAGGTGATGATGTAGCACAGTGGGCCGACCGCTTCGTGGAACACCGTGCCGTGGTAGGAGGGGTCGGGCTGGGTGAACTGGGGCCACTTTTCGGGCTCTTGCATCCAGTCGAAACGGCCGCTGTCGACGATCGCCCCGCCGATGCTCGTCCCGTGCCCGCCGATGAACTTGGTCGTGCTGTAGACCGCGACGTCGATCCCGTGGTCGAACGGCCGAAAAAGCACCGGGGTCATCACCGTGTTGTCGCAGACGACCGGCAGACCGCGCGCGTGGGCCGCGCCGGCGATCGCCTCGTAGTCGAGCACGTCGTTCTTCGGGTTGGCCAGCGTCTCGATGTAGACCGCCCGCGTGTTCGGCCGAATCGCGGCGGCGACGTTCCCGGGATCGGTCGCGTCGACGAACGTCACGTCGATGCCGAAGCGCCGGAACGTGTTGCCCAAAAGCGTGATCGTCCCGCCGTAGAGGGCCGCGGCCGAGACGATGTGCTCGCCGGCGCGGGCCAGGTTCAATAGCGCCACGCTGATGGCCTGCTGCCCGCTGGAAAGGGCCAGGCCCCCCACGCCTCCTTCCATCGCCGCCAACCGCTGCTCGAGCACGTCGGTCGTCGGGTTCATCAGCCGCGTGTAGATCCAGCCCAGCTCTTTCAGGGCGAACAGGTCGGCCGCGTGCTGCGTGCTCCGGAACACGTAGCTGGTCGTCTGGTGGATGGGCACCGCGCGGGAGCCGGTCGTCGGGTCGGGCTGCTGCCCCGCGTGCAGGGCCAGGCTACCCAACCCGCGCATCTGGAATTTCTCGGCGTCCATTCGTTCTGTCCCTTCTCGACAGGAGCGTTTCGTTTAACAAGCAGCTTGTTTATGATTCTACCGTGGCGGGAAAGGGTCTGTTGGGGGGAAGGGCAGACACGGCGCCGCAGGCGACCCTCCGGACCGAGCCGTTGCGCTCCGCGGTGGCCGGTCTCCCGACTGAGCCACTGGCCTCGAACGAATATCTATCGCCCTGATGATCTTCTGCCGGCTCGATGGCGCGCACGGCACTCTCTGGCGAACAACTGACGTGGATCGACGCCCCGCTCTTGTCCCCGCCCACCGACCGCGAAATCCGCTTTGCAGGCTTTGCGGGTAGGTGTTAAGCTGGGACAACGCGGTTGGGTGATCTAAATGGCATTTCGTGATTCTGGGAATTCTGCTGTGTGCCACTGCTTCGCAGAAGCAGTGCGCGGAGTGCTTCTGGCCAGCAGTTCGATGCAACACTGCTTGCAGGCAAGCAGTGGCACACCGCTGACGACTCCCAGAATCGTGCAACTCCGTTTGGCCTTCCCACCTCGTTGCGTACCAACCGACAAACCGGCGAAGGAGACGATTTTATGGCAAGGCGACCCGTGTTCGGTCTGGCCGCTATGCCCGCTTTGTTGATCACGTGGACCGCGCTTTCGCTCAGCGGGCCTGCTCTCGCCGTAGACGCCGACGGCTTCGTCACCGCCTCGTCGATTTATTCCGACGCCTATCTGCCCGAATACGCCGTCGACGGCAACCCTCAGACCCGCTGGGCCAGCCGCGGCTCTGCGGACAAGGCGGAGTGGCTCCAGATCGACTTGGGCAGGGTGGTGCCCGTCGAGAGCCTCGTCGTTCACTGGGAGCGTGCCCACGCCGTCGCCTATCAGATTCACGTCTCCGCCGACGGGCGCGACTGGCAGACGGTGCACGACCGGCGGGACGGCCAGGGCGGCCGCGAGGTCATCCCCGGCCTTTCGGCCCGGGGACGTTACGTCCGCGTGCAGTGTCTCGAGCCCGGCCAGTTTGGGATTTTCTCCATCTGGGAGGTCGAGTTTCCCGACGGCGAGTCGGCCAAGGCGGTCGCGGAGGCCAAGCGCCGGGCGGCCGAAGCCCGCCGCAAGGCGGAGCGCGAAGCGGCCGGTCACCTGGCGGGCGTCCCCGCGGAATATGGGTTCGAGGAGATCGTCTTCGCCCTGCGACAGCCGGGGAAGGACGGGCACTGGTACGCCAACTTCAGCTACTACTCCTACGACGAGAACGTGCCGCTTTACGGCGACGGCGGCAAGCTCTGCCGGCTGAACGTCGCGTCGGGCCAGGTCACCACGATCCTGAACGACCCGGAGGGCGCCGTCCGCGATCCGGTGGTCCATTACGACGCCGAGAAGATCCTCTTCTCCTACCGCCCCGGCCGCACGCCCTACTACCACTTGTACGAGATCCACGTCGACGGCAGCGACCTGCGGCAGTTGACCGACGGGCCGTACGACGACATCGAGCCCTGCTACCTGCCCGACGGGCGGATCGTGTTCGTCTCCAGCCGCTGCAAGCGCTGGGTCCAGTGCTGGCTCACCCAGGTGGCCGTGATGCACCGTTGCGAGGCCGACGGCACGAATATCCACCCCATTTCCGCCAACCTCGAGCACGACAACACGCCCTGGCCGCTCCCCGACGGACGCATCCTCTACCAGCGGTGGGAGTACGTCGACCGGTCGCAGGTCGACTATCACCACCTGTGGACGTCGAACCCGGACGGCACCGGCCAGATGACCTACTTCGGCAATATGCATCCGGCCACCGTGATGATCGACGCCAAGCCGATCCCCAACACGAAGAAAGTCGTGGCCATCTTCTCGCCCGGCCACGGCCGGCGCGAGCACGACGGCGTGGTCACCGTGGTCGATCCCCGCAGGGGCCCGGACGAGCGGAGCTTCGCGCTGGCGATCACCCGCGACGCGACCTACCGCGACCCGTGGGCCTTCTCCGAACGCGCGTTCCTGGCGGCGCAGGGCAAGCGGATCGTGCTCCTCGACGGCGAGGGCCGCCGGTACGAAATCTATCGCACAAGCCCCGAAGAAGAGGCCGCTGGCCTAGAGTGCCACGAGCCCCGGCCGCTCATGGGCCGCGAGCGAGAGCGGGCGATCCCCGATCGCACGAGCGGCAAGCACGAGACGGGCAGGCTCGTGCTGATGGACGTCTACCGGGGCCGCAACATGGAAGGCCTCCAGCGCGGCGAGATCAAGAAGCTCTTGGTCCTCGAATCCCTGCCCAAGCCGATCAACTTCACCGGCGGCATGGACCCCCTCACCTACGGTGGCTCGTTCACCCTGGAGCGCGTCGTGGGCACCGTGCCCGTCGAGCCGGACGGCTCGGCCTACATGGAGCTGCCGGCGCTGCGGGCCCTGTTCTTCGTCGCGCTGGACGAGAATGATCTGGCCGTCAAGCGGATGCACAGTTTCCTGGCGGTGCAGCCGGGCGAGACGACCAGTTGCGTGGGCTGCCACGAACCGCGGACCGAGACCTTCCTGCCCCGCGCAGGCGTGATGGCGATGGAGCGCAAGCCGAGCCGCGTCGAGCCCATCGACGATTGCCCCGAGGTGTTCGACTTCCCCCGCGACGTCCAGCCGATCCTCGACCGCCTCTGCGCCGATTGCCACGGCTACGAGAAGACCGAGCGCGGGGGACCGTACGCGGCGGGCGTCGCGCTCACCGGCGATCGGGGGCCGATGTTCTCGCACGCCTACTTCACGATGACCGTGCGCCGGCTCTTCTCCGACAACCGCAACCGGGCGCAGAGCAACTACCCCCCGCGCACGATCGGCTCCTCGGCCAGCCGCATCCTCAAGATGATCGACGGCTCGCACTACGACGCCGTGGCCACCGAGCACGAGAAGAAGATGCTGCGATTGTGGATCGAGCTGGGCGCGCCCTATCCGGGCACGTACGCCGCCCTGGGCTGCGGCTCGGTCGGCGGCTACCAGCAGAACCAGCTCGTGAACACCGATACGGATTGGCCCACGACCAAGGCCGGCGCCGAAGTGATCGACCGGCGCTGTGCGTCCTGCCACCAGGGCACGAGCGTGCTGCCGCGATCGCTCTCCGACGAGCGGGGGCTGTCGTTCTGGCGGTTCGACGTGGACGACCCCCGGCTCAAGCTCAGCCGGCACGTCGTCTTCAACCTGACGCGGCCCGAGCACTCGCTGCTCCTGTTGGCGCCCCTGGCCGGGCAGTCAGGGGGGTTGGCTCTATGCCGCGACGCGCAGGGCGAACCGGCGCCCGTCTTCGCCGACGCCGAAGACCCGGACTACCGGAAGCTCCTGGCGATGGTCGCGGCGGGCAAGGACAACCTCGACGCGATCAAGCGGTTCGACATGCCCGGCTTCCGGCCCCGCCCGCAGTACCTCCGCGAGATGAAACGCTACGGCGTGCTCCCGCTCGACGCGCCCGACGACGCGCCGGTCGATCCCTACGAGCTCGACCGCCGCTACTGGGAGTCGCTCTGGCATCGGAGTGGGGAGTAGGGAGTGGGGAGTTCGGAGTAAGAGCTGTGAGTCGGGAGTTGAGAGGGGACCACTGGCTCCGGAACGCCGCTTGCGGCTTCGCCCGTACGTGTTCACCAACACCGCCTGTTTCTCGCCCCCGTCGCTCACCCTCCCCGCTTCCCCGAAACGTGCTGCACCTGGAGCTTCCAGATCGCCACGCCTTCGACGTCCTCCGGCCGGACCTTGTCCAGCCGTGGCGACGGGGCCTTCTGCTGCATCAGGAAGTTGAACAGGCGTACTTTCTCGTCCGCCGACTCGACCGCCTCGATCTCGCCGAACACCATCACCGACCGGTACTGCATGCTGAACTTGCACGGTCGCCCTTGCGGATCGGGGACGATCGACGAGGCGGGATCGACCACGGTGAAGCTCGCCTTGGCGTTCTGGCGGATCGCCCGGCAGCGCTTGCTGGTCGGGTCGCTGGTCGAGTGGAAGTAGAGGGCCCCGGACTGCGGATCGGCCGCGAAGTTCATCGGCACCACGTACGGGAGGCCGCCCTCCTCGCTGAGGCCGTGCGTCCCCAGAAACCCGTACTGCACGTCTCGGGAGCAAAGCACCTGCCATGCTTCCTCCGTGGTGATTGCTCGTTCCTGCTTGCGTCCGGGAAGGAACGCACTTCCGTCGTTTGGCTCGGGCATCGGGAGTCTCCTTTCACGAAATCGGCCACTATTGACCTTTGCCTAGCCACTGCAACCGACTTTCCGCACTTCTCAGGCACAATATACTGAAGCTAGCAGGCAAGACGTTTCAATATGTTGTGCTAGCGGTGCTATTGATAGGTGTGTTCACATGGCAGCTAATTAGACGCAGCTTTTTTGGGGATCGTCCATCTTG
>DATKZH010000690.1:0-13232 GCA_035528065.1 Thermoguttaceae bacterium
TGGCCCGTTCCAGAAAAACTGCGACACTAACCCGAAGCGCCAGCGAGGGACAAACACGCGAAAGCGCCGGCCCTCGCTTGCGATTCGGGTTAGCGTGGACTACCGGCATTCGTTGCAGTTTTTCTGGAACGGGCCATACGCATCGTTCACGAGGCCGCCAGGGCGACGGCCGACACGCCGGTGGGTACTGTCATCGGAGGCGACTTCATCTACGAGCAGATCGCCCAGGACCTGCTCCAGTCCAACGTCCTTTTACGCGAAATCCATGAGGCCATCGAGGAACACCGCAAGGGCGGCGGCGTGGACGGTGAACTCCGGGCCCGCCTCTGTTCGTTGAGCTACCTCATCGGCCGGCTTCCCCGCGAGCAGGGCGCCGACATCGGGCTTCGTGCCAGCGCCGAGGCCCTGGCCGACCTCTTGGTCGAGGATCTCCAGGCCGGCAGTGCCCTGCTTCGCAACCAGGTTAGCGCCAGCCTGGAGCAGATGGCCGAGACCGGCAAGCTGATGAAGATCGGCGACGAGTACCGCTTGCAGACCAAGCAGTCGAGTGTCTGGGAGGGCGACTTCCAGGAGCGCCGCAGCCGGCTTTTGCAGGACGGCCAACAGCAGATCGCCAGCCTGCGGAGCGACCGGCTCAAAACGGAATGCGAGGGACGCCTCAAGGAGATCCGGCTGGCCGACAGCATCGGCAGCTCTGGCTGGGACCTCAACGACCAGGCACGCCGCTACGTGGCCTGGTGGCGTGAGAGGGGCCATCGCCGATTGGATGCCAGAACGTACCAGACCAAATGCGTGACCTGCATCCGGGGCTGCCGGATGCCGGTCGAGATGATCGTAGACCAGTGGAATCCGAGCCAGAAACGATACCGATTCGAGACCTTTTGCTACGGCCCGAAGTCTCGCTCGTCGTACAGGGCAGGCGCAACCAGGGAGGTTCCCGGCCGTCGCGGGATGGTTTGGGAGGAGGAAGACTGGGTCGATGAGGACGCCGCGGCCCACCGCGGCGAGGACGAATAGGAGGACCTAGGAGTCGGGACACGGGAGTAGAGGAATTCAGTGAGCAGGCAGGCCGACGTGCCCCCGGACCCGTCCGGGCAACAAGTAGGGGGGGGTCGCCACATTGGCTCCGTTTCTCGGTCTCCACTCGGCCGCATCCGGTAAGCTGGCCGTGCCGAGGTCCCGTGCGGCCGACCCCGGAGGCGGTCCAGCCCCGGTTGCCGCTTCCGCTACGCTCAGCTCTCCGGCCGAGGCCTGAAAACCCAAGAGACTGACATTCCAACCGGACCAAACCTGGGCCCGGCAGTCCCCTCCTACGTCCAGGACGCTATCCCGGGGGGTCTGCGGAGGAATCTTGCCGCGCGGCAAGATTTCCCCCGTCACAGAGTTGAATGGCTGAAGACCGCCGTCCCGCCCGCTTTGTTTGGTCCCGGCCGCAGAAATAGCGCCTGGCAAGTGGGGCAGAATTTCCGGACGTTCGGAAAACTTCCACCGCCCCGGCGCCAGCGGCCCCTCCCACACAAGGGGCTTCCCATGGGAGTAACGGGGGTGGTCACGCTCGGGCAGCTACCGACTTTCGCGACGGTCCGTCGCCAGCTTAGAATAGTCGGCGACACGGAGGCTTTGACCGACGTAGTCGAAACGGAGTGAATCGAACATCTACCGAGGAGGTTGCCATGCGTCTGACATTGTGTTGCATCTTCATGTGTGCGGTTCTTGGCTTTGGGGCGACGCCGCTCTCTGTTGCCGCTGAGGGAGGCGAAGGATTCAAGCCGTTGTTCGACGGCGAGACGCTCGACGGGTGGCACGTGCTGCCCGGGGGCAGTTGGCAAGTCAAGGATGGAATCATTGTGGGGACCAGCGACAAATCGGAACCTCGCCACGGTCTGCTGGTAAGCGACAAGACCTACGCGGACTTCTCGGTCCGCTTCCAGTTCCGAGTGGTCACCGGCAACAGCGGTTTCTACTTCCGCAGCGAGAAGGTGGGGCAAGGGGTCGGCGTGCACGGCTTTCAGGCGGAAGTGGACAACTCCCAAAACGTCGGCGGGCTGTACGAAACCGGAGGACGGGCCTGGGTGGTGGGGCCTGATCCCGAACTGATCAAGGAGATCTACAAGCCCGGCGAGTGGAACGAGATGTCCGTGACGGCCAGCGGCCGAAACGTCGTCGTATGCCTCAACGGAAAGAAGACTGTGGAACTCAAGGATGATCCCGGGCGTCTGGAAGGCCACCTCGCACTGCAATTGCACGGCGGCATGGACATGGAGGTGATGTTCAAGGACATTGAGATTCGTTGCCAGCCGTCGCAGCCTGAGAAGGCCAGAGACGACGGCCTTGTGCCGATGTTTAACGGGAAGGATTTGACGGGCTGGAGAACCACAGGCAACTGGATCATCGAGGAGTGCGGGGCCGTCGCCTTGCATCCGCGGCCCGGTGAGCGAGGCTGGCAGCGGTACGACGCTTACCTGACTACCGAGCGCAAATACCGCGATTTCATCCTCGACCTGGAGTTCAAGATCGACAAAGGGGGCAACTCAGGAGTCTTCCTGAGGGTCGGTGACCCCAACAGTCAGGTCGCCAGTGGCTTCGAAGTGCAGATCCTTGACACGCACGGTAAGGAAGAGATCACCGCACACGACTGCGGTGGCGTCATCGGCACGGCGGTGCCGTCGAAGAACATGGTCAGACCTGCTGGCCAGTGGAACCGGTATGTCATCACGTGCTTGGGCAACGACCTAAAGGTCGAGTTCAACGGCGAAGAGGTGATTGACCTGGATCTGAGCAAGTCCCCTCTGAAGGATCGTCCTGCGGAAGGCTACATCGGATTCCAGGACGAAGCCAAGCCGGTCTGGTACCGCAACGTGCGAATCAAAGAGCTGAGTCCGGCTGCGACACGCCCGGAGTGACCGGATCGACACAAGGCTCCGGCCAGGTGTGAGGGCCTTGGCTGGGCCCCGAGTCCGGCGCACCGGCTCCTGTTGCTCGGCCATATAGACCACTCCGAACCCGCCTTCCCCGATCTCCTCCAGGAGCTTGTAGCGGCCAATGATCTCGCCCGGCCGCTCGGCCACGAGAGGATGACTCTGGGGCACCGCCAGCGATTCGTAAGCGGATTCAAGGTAGTCTCCCATCTCCGCGTGATGCCTCAGCAGCTCCTCCACCTCGCAACGGAGCGCGTCGTCGCCGCTACACTGGGCGTCGAGATAGCGTCGGCGCTCCTCCGCGGAGGCTATCTCCAGGGCGTTGAGGAAGACCGATTTTGCCTTGTCGGGCGTCCCGGACATGTGCACCTCCCACGACCGCCACGTAAGAATGCGAAGAAGACTGCCCAAACCCGCCAAAAACGGACGGATTCTTGGAAATAGTCCTGGCTAGTCGCGGGCCTCCCCGTCCGGGTGGGAAATCGCCCGATGCAGCCAGGTACGCGCGTAAGTCCAATTCCGCTCGGCAGTTCGCAGCGATATCCCTCGCGCCTCGGCAGCCTCTGCCATGCTGAAGCCGACGAAGTACCGGAGCTTGACCAGCTCAGCAGAGATTGCGTCGTGTTGTTCCGGGGAAGCGAGGGCCCCGTCCAGCGCGACCAAATCGTCCGAGGGTGGGCCGGCCAGGATACCGTCTTCCTCGAGCGGGACACGATGCCAGTCGCCGCCGCGACGGGCCTGCTTCTTTCGCCGCGCGCTCTCGACGAGAATCCGCCGCATGGCCTCGGCGGCGGCAGCGAAGAAGTGACGGCTGCCGTCCCACTGCTGCGGCCTCGTCTGGTCGACGAGCCGGATGTACGCCTCGTGGACCAGCGCCGTGGCCTGGAGCGTCTGGCCGGGCTTCTCCTGGGCCAGTTTCTAGGCGGCCAGCTTCCGTAATTCGTCATAAACCAGCGGCAGGAGCTGCTCGGCGGCCGAGGGGTCGCCTTGCTCGATGGCAGAGAGGATACGGGTGACTTCGGTCATTGGCGTCGCCTTCAAACAGATGCCGAGGCCCACGATTACGGCGGCTCAGCGTCGCAACAGGCTGCTCCCCCAGGACGTAAGTCGAAGCCAGCCCGGGACCGCCGCCAGACCGCGCGTCAGAAAGAAGCTCGCTAGATCGGGCGCGTTGAGAAGCCCTTACCAGAGGCTTCCCGACGATGGCGGAGGCCATCACTGCCACCACCCGTAAGAAGGGTGTGCAGGGCGAACTTCGGCGTCATCCGCGGCAAGACCGCACCCTCCGCAGGAGCGTACCACGCAGCGTGGTTTGGTGGGAATGTGGCAGCGATGCGGAGATGGGCGGGCTACAACTCCCACCCCTTCCGGTATTCGCGACGCAGGTACTTGTCCGCGCCGGCCACGTTGGTGATCTTCATGCTCTCGCTGTCGAACAGCACCTTCTCGCGAGCGCGGAGCGCGACGGTCCCCAGGTTGACGGCGTCGGTGATCGGTCCCGCGTTGAGGAAGCTGCCCGGCGACGGCGGGCCGCATCGGACGGCCTCCAGCCACGAGCCGTGACGCCCGCCGCTCCGCGATTCCGCCTCTTCCAGCGAGAGCGGTTCACGCTTGCCTTGGGCGAACAACTGCGAGTCCTGCCCGTGGAAACCGGCCATGATCGCTCCCTGGTCGCCGACGAACAGGATGCCCTCCCTCGACGTCTCGACGTCGAGGACTTCCACTTCGTCGGGCAGCCGAGGTTTCATGCCGCCGTCGTACCAGAACAGGTCGATCGCCGGCCTGTCGTTGCGCGCGGCAAATTGAAGGCGGATGGTGCAGGCGGTCGGGTAGGAGAAATCGTTCGTGGCGGTCCGGCTGACGCCGTCGACGATCGAACAGGTGTGGGTCGCCCAGGCTTCGGCACGGACCGGGGCGTCGAGCTCCAGCGCGGTGAATACGGGCCAGAGGCTGTAGATGCCCATGTCGGCCATGGAACCGCCGCCGAAATCGTACCAGCCGCGGAACACCGTGTGCGTGTAGTGCGGATGATAGGGGCGGTCGACCGCGGGCCCCAGCCACAGATCCCAGTCGAGCCCCTTGGGGACCGGCGGCCGGTCGGTGGGGATCTCGGTGTACTGAGGCCATACCGGCCGGTTCGTCCAGTTGTGCACTTCCCGCAGCCGGCCGATGACTCCCTGCTTGATCCGCTCGGCGATCAGCCCATTGGCGGCTCCACCGCCGTAGGCCAGAAGGTGGGTGGCGACCTGCGTCTTGCGGGCCGTTTCGACGACCCGTCTTCCCTCGACCAGGCGATTGGCGATCGGCTTGTGCATCGCGACGTGCTTGCCCGCGTTCATCGCCGCGATGGAGACGGTGGCGTGAAGATGATCGGGCGTCATGACCTTGACGGCGTCGAGGTCCTTCTCTTCGGCCAGCAGTTCCCGGAAGTCGGCATAGGCGGAGCACGCCTTGAAGCGATCGGAACTCCTCTGGTTGGCGTAGTAGGCGTCGACGACTTCGCGGCCCACTTCCCGGCCGCCCGGGCAGCCGTCGTCGTTTTCTCTCCAGTCGGGCTTGCCCAGGTAGTTTCGGATCGTGTTGCGGATGCTGTTCTTGCCCCACTCCACGTAGTCGTTGCTGTCGGCGTTCGGGTCGCAGACCGCGACGATCTGCACCTCCGGCGCGGCCAGCAGGTCCCCCAGTTCGCGGAAGCCCTGGGTGCCCATGCCGACGTGCGCCAGCGTGATCTTGTCGTTCGGAGCGACGTAACCGGCTCCCCCCAAGACGTGTCTCGGAACGATCGTAATCACGCCGGATGCGACCGCGGACCCCACGAACGTGCGGCGATTCATATGGGTTGTCATGGAACGACTCCTGGACTGGATTGAGCAGTTCTGCATTCAAAGCCTCCCCGATAGCCGCCCATCGTACCGCGAGAGTGGAGTGTAGTCCAGAATCCGCAGTGTCTGGACGGCCGAGCAGCTTCTCTGAGTGGAATCGGAGACGCGTGCCGAATTGCTCAGACCGGGCGGACTCCGGCGTCATCCGGCGCAACAGCCAGACCGAAGACCACGGCAAGGACGCGCCCCCAAAGGAGTGTACCAAGCACGGTGGATTGATGGGACAATCACAGGAACCGCTCGCGGCGCGGTGTCGGCAAGGCGGAGCACTTACGCAAGGGCGCCAATCCGCGATTCGTGGTAACCAGTCTTTCGGCCAAAAAGTTCGACGCCCGCACGCTCTACGAAGATGAGTATTGTGCTCGGGGCGAGATGGAAAACCGCATCAAAGAACAACAACTCTACCTCTTCGCCGATCGGACCAGCACCCATTCGATGCGTTCCAACCAATTGCGACTCTGGTTCTCGTCCGTGGCCTACACGTTGCTACAGGTGATTCGGCAATTCGGCTTGCAGGGCACGAAGCTTGCTCGCGCCCGCTGCGACACGATCCGATTGAAGCTGTTGAAAATCGGGGCCTCGGTGCACGTGACGGTTCGACGTGTCTGGCTTTCGCTGGCCGAGAGCTGTCCCTACCGGGAGTTGTTTGCCACGGTCCACGCGAACCTGACGCGTCGGCTCCCCCGGTTTGCTCCCGGCTGACGCCTCGCCCGGGCAGAAACTTGCTGAAAAATACCCACGCAGCGCCGGCGGTGCGCGCGGCTCAACCGCTTTAGACCTTCCCTCGCTCGGAAAAGCGCAAAATCCACCTCGAAAAACGTCCCGCCGACCTCAAACCACTCCCCGCCGCCCCACCATCACTCCTCGCCTCTCGATCGAACTGGAAAATCACCCCAAAGCCAATCGCGGTGAGACATGCGGGCCAGGCAGCCCGTGGCAAGGCCTCGGCGAACATGCCGCTCGGCACGTGTCGAGGGTATCGCAAAACGTTCCCGCGTTGCGCAATCCGATATTGTTTCGCGCGGCCCCGGGCGTCATACTATTCGAATAGCTTCCCGCCCGAAACGCTTGCGTTTCTGTTCGAACGATGCAAGACCCCGGTTTGCAGGCTGTCACTGCTATGTCGCCATCCAGAGTACTTTCCGTGTGTTTGATTGTTGTGAGCCTTGCGGCGGCTGCCGGTTCGCCGGTCACGGCTCAACGGATTGCGAACGGTGATTTTGAAGCGGTCACCGCGGGAGCCTTTGATTCGTGGACGACCACTCCTGGTTCGGGGGTCGCTTCCGCGTCGGCGGCACCGACCGTTCTTGGAGGGACCTCCAGTGCCAGGTTGGCGGCTGGCGGCGGCTTCTTGTTGCAGACGGTAGGTACCGACGGCATTCGTCACTTCGCGATGGAGATGGACTTTGCCGTCTTGGACGCCGCTTCGACCGGCGTCAGGTCGCTGGGGATCGTTACCTATTCGACGGAGGGTGTCGCACACGACGGCTCCGACAATATCGACAGCATTCGTGTCTATACGACCGCAGCCAACAGGCACGAAATCCAGGTTTACGACAAGGGCGGTTTTCAGAACACCGGTTTGTTCGTCAAGGCAACGGACGACATCGGTGGCGACCTCCGCTTTGACGACGGCGAGACCCCGGTCGTCAACCACCTGAGGATCGTCGGCACGCGATACGGTACCGCCGGCCAGGCCGTGACAATCACGCTTACCGGCGGGGAGACGTCGGGAGCCTACACGCGCCGCCTTTGCTACGTGGGTACCAACGCGGCGGTGAAGCAGATCGGTCTTTACTCCGCAGCGTCCGCCGCCGACTATCTGGTCGATAACCTATCCTTGGAGCCCCGGCCCGCACCGCCTCCAGAGCCCGACCTGGTCGAGAAGGCCCTCGGCTTGATGGGCGGCGCCGAGGAGATTGTTTTCGCCGAGCGCGCGCTCTATTCCGATAGCCACTACTACGTCAATTTCGGCGGCTGGTCGGACGACCCGAACAAGTACACGTATCCCCCGGACGGCTCCCGGCTCTCGAAGCTCAACCTGCGTACCCGACGGGTTGCCGTGTTGCTCGATGACCCCAAGGGCAACATCCGCGACCCGCGCGTGCATTACGACGGCAACAGAATCCTGTTCGCGTACCGCAAGGGCGGCACAAGACATTACAACCTGTACGAGATCAACACCGACGGGAGCGGGCTCAGGCAACTGACTTTCGGCGAGTGGGACGACATGGATCCGGCCTACCTGCCCGACGGCGGCATCGTCTTCGTTTCGAGCCGGGGCCGTCGGTTCATCCCCTGCAATAACACGCCCGGCGCACAGCTTTTCCGGATGGACTCCGACGGCGGCAACATCCTCTGCCTTTCCGCGAACAACGTCCGCGACGACCGGCCGGCCGTGTTGCCGAACGGGCAGGTGATCTACACGCGATGGGAATACGTGGACAGCGCAATCGTGTATTACCGCGATCTGTGGGTCATGAACCCCGACGGCACCGGACAGATGGTTCTCTTCGGCGGCACGGTGCAACCACCGGAACTGCCCTTCGCGAAGTGCGATGCCCTGCCGATCCCCGGCACGGACGCTAAAGTCGTGTCGGTCTTCTCGTCGCCGACCGGCAAGCGTGAGAACGCGGGAAACGTGATGATCGTCGACCTCAAGGCCGGGCCGGACGACCCCGCCGCGGCCCGGCAGATCAGCCCCGAAATCGACTTGGGGTATTACTACTTTCCAAGCTACAGTCTCGGTGGTGGGCGCACTGGGTTCCGGGACCCATTTCCCCTGGCCGAGGATTGCTTCCTCGTGGCGCAAGACAAGAGCCTGCTGGTGTTGGACGGAACAGGTCGGATCGAGGAGTTCTTCCACGCGGAAAAGATGGTCCACGATCCCCAGGTGATCCGCGCGCGGCCGCGCGAACGGGTTGTCCCTCCTCGCATCGACCTGCGACAAACCACCGGGCGGCTGGTTCTGGCCGATGTCTACCGAGGGCGCAATACGGAGATGGCGGGAGTCAAGCCCGGCACGATCAAGAAGCTCCTGGTGCTCGAGGACCTGCCCAAGCCGATCAGCTACTACTCCCTGCCGGGGATGATCAGCATGGACGGCACCCACACGCTTCGCCGGGTTTTGGGCACGGTGCCGGTGGAAGCCGACGGTTCCGCCTCGTTCGAGGCTCCTCCCTTGCGCGCCCTCTACTTCGTGGCGCTCGACGAGAAGGGCCTGGCCGTCAAGCGGATGCAGAGCTACACGATGGTGATGCCCGGCGAGACCCAGGGGTGCGTGGGCTGCCACGAGCCCCGATCGCGGAACATCAACCTGAATAGCGGCTACAACACCCTTATGGCCACGGCACGCCCGCCCAGCCGGATCGAGCCGGTCCCCGGCGTACCCGACGTGTTCGACTACCCACGCGACATCCAGCCGATCTGGGACAAGCACTGTGTCTCTTGCCACAGCGCCGAGAAACCGTCGGGGCGCGTGGTGCTTACGGGCGACTATAATGAATGGTTCACGCAGAGCTACTACGCGCTTTTCGCCTATAACCAGATCAGCGACATGTACGGACGCTATCTTACTGAGTTCCGGAGCCACCGACCCTACGGTTTTGGCACCGGATCCAGTCGGCTGATGCAGACAATCGATGGCAGCCACTACGATGTGAAACTGACCAGGCGTGAATACGACACGGTGCGTCTGTGGGTCGAGGCAAGCGCCTACTTCGCGGGGACGTACGCGGTGTACAACCACAGCGAAAACGCGGTCGCCGGGGCATTGGCAAACAATGCCAGGGTCGAAATCGGAAAGCCCCTTGACGGGCTCGTCCATAACCGTTGTCTCTGGTGCCACGACTCGGCCGCGTCGATGGGCCGGCGCGTCCGGAAGGGAAAGATGAACGAGCCCAAACACTGCTGGAACCTGTACAACCTCTCCTATCCCGAGAAATCGATGATCCTCCTGGCGCCACTGGCCAAGGAGGCGGGAGGGTACGGATGGTGCAAGGATGGGTACGGCCAGCCCGTCGTCTTCCGCGACACCAGCGACCCCGACTACCAGACGATCCTTGCGGCCATCCGGGCGGCCAAGGCGCGGCAGGAGAAGGCCGGGCGGTACGATATGCCGGGCACGCCCCCCAACGAGCACTATGTCCGCTGGATGAAACGCTTCGGCGTACTGCCCGAGAGTTTCGACCCGGCCAAGGACGCCCTCGATCCCTACGAGACGGACCGGGCCTACTGGCGTTCGCTGTGGCATCGTCCACCGGTGGACGGAACCGCCTCTGCAGTTATTGGCGGAACCGGCGAAGAATGACGCCGATCGTCTCAGCGTGCCTTGAAGTGGAAGATGCGGCTGCCGACCGAAGGGAACTCCAACTGTGTCTCAGGGACAGCGTCACTGTCTGGCCAATGTGATGGTCCACCTAGTTTGGGCTTTTCGGATGGTGGATCGGCGCGATCACGGACCATTACTCGCGACGGCTCATGGGCACCAGCCTGCACCAGCGAGAACCGGCCTCCGACGCGGTGCTCGCGTTCCTGGGCCGCGTGATCTCCACAGCAGGTGCAAAGCCCAAGCATCTGGTTTGTGACCAGGGCCCCCAGTTCTCGTCCAAGAACTTCAAACCATGGTGTCTGCGGAAGGGCATCCGTCCGCGGTTCGGCGCAATCGGAGAGCACGGCAGCATTGCCGTGATTGAGCGACTGATCTTGACGCTCAAGCAGAGTATCGCATGGTTGACGCTGGTGCCGCTCCGCCGACCAGCGTTTCTGCGCGAGCTTCGATATCTTGCCGCGTGGTACAACAGCCATCGCCCCGACATGACACTGGGCGGCAGAATGCCCGATGAGGTCTACCATCGCCTACGTCTGCCTGGAGGGTCTGGCCCGGCTTCTCCTGGGCCATCTTCTGGGCCGCCAGCTTCCGCAACTCCTCGTAGACCAGCGGGAGGAGTTGCTCGGCGGCCGATGGGTCGCCCTGCTCGATGGCGGACAGGATGCGGGTGACATCGGTCATGGACGTGGCCTTCCGAGAAGGGCCGCCGCCCACGATTATAGCGGCTCAGTGACGCAGTAGGCTCCACCCCCAGGGCGAAGGTCGAAGCCAGACCGTAGCGCCGCCAAGTCGCGCCCGAGAAAAGGTTCGGATAGCGGCGTGTCCGAAGAACCCCGGACCGACCGTTTTCTGCGACAGCGTCGATTCCCGGTTGCTCACCACCCGAGTAGGGGGATTCGGCGGTCACCGCCGCGCGCTCCAAAATCGGTCCTTTTGCGGGACGCCGGTAGATCAGGTGTGCCGCAGCGCGGGAACGATCTCGGTTCTCGCTGCCTGCCATGCCGGTGCCATGCCGGCGAGCAGCCCCGCAGAGAGCGATACGGCCAGGCCGTTGATCACCAGCGTTAGTGAAGGTTGAAACGCCATCATCACCCCTTCGGCTCCCACGGCGAGGCCGCTGAATTCCAGCACGATCCAAGCCAACGCCACGCCGACGGTGCCGCCGACGAGGCTCAGCAAGACGCTCTCGGCCAGGATTAGGCAGAACACCCGCTGGCCGGAGAACCCGACGGTCTGGAGCACGGCATGTTCCTTGACCCGATCCTGAACCGACATGACGGTGGTCGTGGCGACGAGAATCAGGACCAGGCCGACACAGGCGTAGCCGAGGTAGTGGGTAATGTTTATCATCTGAGCAAGATCACAGAGAGCCTTCGCCTCAAATGCGCCTTTGGGACGAGTGGTCGTTTGCACCGGCCCGCTGCGAAACGCCTCGTCGACCTGTTGGCAGACGGCGAGTGCATCGGCGTCCTCCTCCAGCACGACTTCAAACTGGGTCACCGTGCCGACTCGATTCGCGCCGTTTCCTCGTTGCAGGAAATCCAGGCCGGTGTAGACGTAGTTCTCTTCGGCGGAATCGTCACACGAGTAAACGCCGGCGATCGATACGGTGATGCCGCCGATCGAGAACTTGTCGCCCACCTCGAGTCGACGACGCTCGGCCACGGCCGAACCGGCCATGGCCGCGTCTTGACGTTGCGCGAAGTCGGACCAGTCTCCCTGGAGAAGCTCAAAATCCCGGACCGCTCGCAGCTTCTCGGACGGCAGGCCGCAGAACACCACGACGTCCAGGCTTGCCCGGCAATTGTTCGTAAAAACCTGGATCGGCACGACGTCCCGCACGCCGGCGACGCGACGAATGCGCCGCTGGTAATCCTGCGGCAAATGGCTGGTGGCGGGGCAGAACTTGTTCGCCTGAAAAACGATCAACGCCCCTTGGGCTTCTTGCCTTCGCCGCAAGCCGTTCATTCCCTCTTGCACGGCTCCGACGAAGCAGAAGACGAACAGGGCAACCGCCGACCCACTCAGCGTCAGGACGGTTCGCGATCGGTGCCGCCAGAGGGTCTTCAGCACGTAGGGGGCAAAGCGAAACATCATTTCACCGCTTACGAAGCAGCCGGATTCCCGGCCTGATCCTCAACAAGTCTTCCGTGATGCAGATGAAGTTGCCGGCCGGCGATCGCCGCCGCATCGGGATCGTGCGTGACCATCAGGAGCGTCACGCCAAGTTCCCTATTCAGGCGCCCGAGCAAGCCCAGGATTTGCTCCGACGTATCGGGATCCAGGTCGCCGGTTGGTTCGTCGGCCACCACGACCTTGGGATGGGCGACAATGGCTCGACCGATGCCGACTCGTTGCTCTTGCCCGCCCGAAAGCTGTCGGGGGTAGTGGTCGGCCCGATCGAGGAGTCCGACCGCCCCGAGGGCGACTTCGACCCGTTTGCGCCGCTCCGACCGGGAAATGGGCATCAGCAGCAAGGGCAACTCGATATTCTCGTAGGCCGTGAGGACCGGGATCAGGTTGTGCGTCTGGAAGATGTAGCCGATGTTCTCCGCTCTCCAGGCGGCCAATCGCGATCGCCCGAGGCGGGCGATGTCCGTCCCGTCCAGGACGATGCTTCCCGAGTCGGGCCGGTCGATGCCGGCAATCAGATTCAGAAGCGTCGATTTGCCCGTCCCGCTGGCTCCCATCAGCGACGCGAACTCGCCCTCGCCGATGTCCAAAGAGACGTCCGAGAGTGGCGTGATCGTTTCCCCGCCCTTGTGGTAGTGCTTGGTCACGTTGCGCAGTTCGACGAGTGCCATGGACTACTGCCTCCCCTCGGCGACGGACGCCGGATCGGTTGCTTCTCCCGTAATGCGCATTCGCTGCCCGTCTCGAAGATCGTCGTGGTCGGAAGCGATGACGCGGCTGGCAACGTTCAGTCCCCGGGTGACTTTCACCAGGCCGTGCGGTCCTGCCGCGCCGAGTTCGACCGGCGTGCGACGGGCAACGCCTGCCGACTGGTCGGCGGCCCAGACGAAGGATTCACCACCTTCGGTAAGAACGACCCGTTCCGGAATGAATAGTCGCAGGCGGTCGGAAGGAGTCGAATCGCGCCTT
>DATKZH010000691.1:0-7584 GCA_035528065.1 Thermoguttaceae bacterium
GGCCCAGCTTCGCGAAGAGTTCCTCAATCCCTTCTTCGACGCCCTGGGCTGGGACGTCTACAACAAGAAGGGCTACGCCGAGGCGTACAAGGAGGTGATCCACGAAGCGGCCATCAAGGTGGGCGGTCGCACCAAGGCCCCAAGTGCCACTGCTGGCTTGTCCAGCAGTGCCCCGCGTATGAACACTCTGGAGACGAAGCACTGCCAGACAAGCTGGCAGTGGCACCCGCGCGAGCACCGCGGTGCAGCCGGGCCAAAGTAGGGGATTGTGTCTCGCTCCGGCGGGTCTCTTGGTGTGCGCTCGCCGGCGGGTGAAGCCGCCTCGCGGGGGTTCGGGCTACTTGGCGTCGCGGAAGACGGCTTGGCCTTCCGAGGTGAGGCGGAGAACGGCTTTTCTGCCCAGCCCGGTCTTGTTGAACAGCTCCCTGCCCTGGTGGAGCACGCTGTAGAGCGTACTGCTGGGCGCGTCGGGGAATTGGGTGGTCCAGGCTTCGAGCACGTCGCCCCAGGTGACTCCTTCGGAGCCTTCGTTGCCGACCTTGGCGACGAGCCAGCTCAGGGGACTGTTCTTGGCAGACGACCTTCCGGGCGTGTCGGCGGACGGCACGTTTTCCGGAGAGCACTGGTCGTAGATGGCCATGATGGAGAGGATCGCTTCGCGTTCTTCCTCAACCAACTCCTCCAGGCCATTTTCGAAGTCGGCCCGCGCGGTGTCGTGGACGGTTTCCAGGTCCCGAACCTTCTCTCGCATGGCTCGGAGCTCGAAACCGGAAGAGGCCAGTTGTTCCCAGTCGTGAAGCGCATCAGATACGGCCATCGCAGATCCCCATTCGGCTGTGAAAATTACGGTGAGACGATCACCACCCAAAGGGCCCGTCCCTCATTCAATCCTAGCTTTTCGACGGCGCCGGGTCGGCCGATTCTACGGGATGGGAGTCGTACGGCGGATTTGCGCAACAACCCGAGAGAAGGCTGGCGACGCAGGGCCTCAGACCGAGGCGAGCGTCCAGTGGTCGGGGTTCAGGGTTCAGCGTTCGGGGTTCAGGGTTGAGGATTGAGGATTTGTGGGCAAACGTCGAATTAGGCGTGTTGGACCCTGAACCCTTAGGAGCAGGCGAGATTTCTCGACGCGTCGCCGCCGGCCCCGTGCCGGTGGGAACGAATTCAAGGCTCGTGCCGACCTTTCGGATTAGGAATGATGCGGGATTTCGTGGGGATTCTGCCGGTCGCTTGGCACGATGATAGCTGAAGCGACGCCCCCATGGGGACCGGCTCCGAGCGGTCCTCGTCAGACCCCATCGAGTTCAGACCATGTCCGATCCGACGGCCAAGATACTGCTCGTCTATCCTCCCTCGCGAACCCAGAGCCATCACAGTTGCCCCATGGCGCTGACGATGCTCGCCGCGGTGCTGGAGGAGGCGGGGCACCAGGTGCACCTGCTGGACGCGAACGCCGCCGCCCGGAGGCGATCGACCGCACAGATCGTTGACGAGGCGACGAGAATCCGTCCGGACGTCATCGGGGTGACGCTGCTGACGCCTCTTGTGAAGGAAGCGTACCGGCTGGCTTCGAGCCTGAAGGCGTGTGGTGCGAAGCTGATCGCCGGGGGGCCTCACGCGACGCTGCTGCCCGACGAACCGCTGGCCCACGGATTCGACGCGGTGGTGGTGGGGGAGGGCGAGCCGACGATCGTCGAGGCGGTTCGGGCCGTACGGGGCCTGGCGCCGATGAGCTCGGTGCGGGGGCTTGTCTTTCGCACGCCCGACGGAGGGATCGAGCACAACGAACCGCGGCCGCCGATCGCCGATCTCGACACGCTTCCGTCGCCGGCGCGCCACCTCGTGGACCCGGCGGACTTCGGCTCGACGGTCGAGGGGAGCCTGCACACGAGCATTTTCACGTCGCGGGGTTGTCCGGGCCGGTGCAGCTACTGCGCCGGGGGGTTGTTCGGCAAGAAGTTCCGGTTCCGCTCGGCGGACAACGTCGTCGACGAGCTGGTCGCCGTTCATCGCGATTACGGGACGCGCCACTTCTACTTCGCGGACGACGCCATGTCGATGGACAAGGAGCGAATGCGACGCATTTGCGAGCGACTCATCGACGAACGGCTCGGCCTGACCTGGAGCATGATGACGCGGATTGACGCCGTGGACGAGGACCTGCTCCAGCGTGCTACCCGCGCGGGCTGCGTGCAGATCGACTACGGCGTGGAGAGCGGCAATCCGGATACGCTGAAGCGAATCCACAAGCCGCACACGGCGGACATGGTGAGGCGCGTCATCCCCCTGACGCACAAGTTCGGCATCCGGCCGGCGGTGTTCTTCATTCTCGGTTTTCCCTGGGAGGACGCCCCGGCGATCGACGCCACGCTGACGTTGATGAAAGAGATCTCGCCCTGCGTCGTCTTTCACCCGGCGATCGCCTCGATTCTGATTCCCTTTCCGGGCACCGAGATCTACGATCGCTACAAGGACCGATACGGTTTCGCCCGGTGGTGGGTGAGCGACGACCGGACGTTCGATACTCCTCGCATCGGCACTCACCCGTTTTATCAGTGGGTCAGCTACCGGGTGGGCGCGGTGCTCGACGCCGATTTCTTCCACTACACGCCCGAGACGAAGGCGAAGATCCACGAAGTGTTCCGGTTCATGCTCGCGAGCAATCTCCGTCAGCGCAGTCGCTTGGCCCGCGCGATCAAGCTCTCGGCCTTCGACCTGTCCCGGAAGCTCGACGCCGTGTCGCCGTTGCTGGAGCGCGCCGTGTTCACCGGCCCCGTCAAGGTCTGGGAACTCATGAAGCATGCCCGCGGGGTCTCGACGTAGGGGCGGCCGACAAGCAACTTCCCGACTTCCGTAGCAGGCACACGCCGTGTGCCGTCCGCTGGTTACGGCACACGGCGTGTGCCTACTACTCCACAAATGCGGAAGTCAGTCTTCGGTCGAACCCAAGTCAAGGCCGGGAAGAGCAGATGTTCCCCGCTCCGCCAAGACTGGACCCGTGCCGTTTTCCGTTGGCCGTGCACGGCTCGATCATTCAGGCCGGTTGTGATTCTGGACAGGGAGACGATGCGCCGGCTATCCTATAGGCGTCCTTGCTCCCGTGAGGGTCCTTGCCGAAGCTTGGGCCCTCGGCGACGATGCGCAACTGAGAGAGGTGCCAAGATGAGACGGCTATTCCTGCTAACGGCTTTCTGTGGCCTCGTGCTTGCCGCCGGCCGCCCGGCTCCCGGCGACACGGTCACCGTCGCGCCGCCCGACGTCCAGAAGGGCAACGACCACTACGTCGGCAACCGGCCGCCGCTCGTGCCCAGCCCGCTCATCAAGCTGCCCGTCGGCGCGATCGAGCCGCGCGGCTGGGTCCGCACGCAACTGGAGCTTCAGGCGGACGGGTACACGGGCCGTCTGACCGAGATCAGCGGCTTCCTGAAGAAAGAGGGCAACGCCTGGCTCAGCCCCACCGGCCAGGGCGAGCACGGCTGGGAGGAAGCGGTCTACTGGCTCAAGGGCTTCTCGAACCTGGGCTACGTGCTGGGCGATGAGCGAATCATCGACGAGGCACGGGGATGGATCGACGCCATCCTCGCCTCCCAGAAGGAGGACGGCTGGTTCGGGCCCGACGCGGGCCGCAAGGGCGTCGCCGCCCGAAACACCGGCCGCGACGACCTCTGGCCCAACATGATCGCCCTGTTCTGCTTGCAGGGGTATTACGAGCACTCCGGCGACCCGCGCGTGCCGGAGCTGATGGCCCGGTACTTCCGCTGGGAGATGACCGTGCCCGACGAGAAGTTCCTCCCGCCCTTCTGGCAGCAGCAGCGCGCGGCCGACAACCTGTACAGCGTCTACTGGCTGTACAACCGGACGGGCGAGCCGTGGCTGTTGGAGCTGGCCGCGAAGATCCACCGCAACACGGCCAACTGGACCGAGGGCATCGCCAGTTGGCACAACGTGAACATCGCCCAGGCGTTCGGCGGGCCGGCCACCTACTACGTGCAGTCGAAAGACCCCATGCACCTGGGCGCCGCCGAGCGGAACTACCGGGAGGTCCGCCGGCTCTACGGCCAGGTGCCCGGCGGAATGTTCGGCGGCGACGAGAACTGCCGCCCCGGCTACAGCGGCCCGCGCCAGGGGGTCGAGAGCTGCGGCGTGGTCGAAGAGATGCTCTCCGACGAGACGCTCCTTCGGATCACGGGCGATCCTGTCTGGGCCGATCGCTGCGAAGACGTCACGCTGAACACGCTTCCGGCCACGACCACCCCGGACCTCAAGGCCCTGCGCTACCTCACCGCCCCGAACCTCGTCTTGAGCGACCGGCACAACAAGTCGCCCGGCCTCCAGAACCGCGGCGCGATGCTCTTGATGAATCCCCACGCCCACCGCTGCTGCCAGCACAACACGGGCCACGGTTGGCCCTACTATGCCCAGAACCTCTGGCTGGCCACGCCCGAGAACGGCCTGGCGGCGGTGATGTTCGCCCCCTGCGAGGTGACGGCCAAGGTCGGCGACGGCGCGGAAGTCACCATCCGCGAGGCCACCGACTACCCGTTCGACGAGTCGGTCCGGTTCTTCGTGAGCGCAGCCAAGCCGGTCCGCTTCCCGCTCTTTCTGCGAGTGCCGGGATGGTGCGAAGGCCTGGAGCTTGCGCTCAACAGCGAGCCGCTGGAGGTCGAACCGGAAAAGGGGACGCAGCTCTTTTCCCGGAACGGCCCGAAGGGTGCTTCGCAGAAAAGAGCTGCGTCCCCTTTTCCGGCCTTCGTCCGCATCGACCGGACGTGGGAGGACCGCGACACGCTCGTGATGCGTCTGCCGATGAGCGTTCGCGTGGTCCGCTGGACGGAGAACCGGAACAGTGCCAGCGTCTACCGCGGGCCGCTTTGCTACTCCCTGAAGATCGGCGAGAAGTACGTCCGGGAGGGCGGCACCGACGAGTGGCCCGCCTGGGAGATCCACCCCACCACCGCGTGGAACTACGGGCTGGTGCTCGACGAAAAGGACCCCGCGTCGTCGTTCGAGGTCGTTCGCAGCTCGATGCCGATCGGGCAGCCGTTCGAGTCCACCGTGGCGCCGGTCGAGCTCCGCGCGAAGGCCAAGAAGATCCCCGACTGGACGCTCGACCACCGCGGGCTGGTCGGCCCGATGGCCGAGAGCCCGGTCCAGTCGGGCGAGCCCACGGAGACGGTCACCCTCATCCCGATGGGCTGTGCCCGGCTGCGGATCTCCGCGTTTCCGGTGATCGGCGCAGGCCCGGACGCCAAGCCCTGGCCCCCGGCCCCCGAATTCGTGCTCGGCCCCTCCGCGTCGCACTGCCACGACAACGACGCGGTCGAGGCGATGTGCGACGGGCGCCTGCCGGCCAGCTCGAACGACCACAGCATCCCGCGGATGACCTGGTGGCCGTTGCAGGGAAGCGAGGAGTGGGTCCAATACCGGTTCGAGAAGCCGAAGAAGATCTCCGGCGTGGAAGTCTACTGGTTCGACGACACGGGCGCAGGGCATTGCCGCGTGCCGCAGTCCTGGGAGGTCCAATGGCTCGACGGGGACCAGTGGAAGCCGGTCACCGGCGCCGGCCCATACGGCTGCGAGCCCGACCAGTTCAACGCCGTCGGATTCGACGCGGTCACGACCAACGGCATCCGCCTGAAAGTGAAGCTCCAGCCGGAGTTCTCCGGCGGGGTGCTCGAGTGGCGCGTGAAGTAGGGATCGGTCGAAAGACCGTTTTCTCGGTGTTTTCGGCCGTCGGTGTTCGAGTTGGACGTGCCCTCGGCCGAAGAGAGCCTGTCTGCCGCGCCCGAGCGACCTGCTACGAGAACAGGGACAGCAATGCGATGATCAGACGGTAAGCCAAGTAGGCTCCGACGAGGAGGATGGAAACCACGCAACCGACCGGTGCAATCGTTTCGATGGGGCTACTTCGGCGCGCAGGGCCCTCGCCGGACTGCGCTGTCGACGTACGAACCGGTGGGCGGTACCTATCCGGTATTCGCACCGGCGAAGTGTCTTCCGATATTTGTGCCGTTGACGTGCGTCTGCTTGGCGGACGATCGCGCTCCCGCCGCAGAGCCTTCTCGGCGGGTGACGGGGGCAACGGGGCGTCTTCGGCCGGTTCGCATCCCTGGAGATCGGTTGTTCCTGTCCTTTGCTCTCGCTCCGCATCGGGAGGTTGACGCCTGCGGACTTCTTCCGATCCGCTCGAACCGGGCTTGGGCGGCGGCTCGCCGCGTGTGCGTACGGCCGGTTCCGCGGAAGCACCGCCAATCGTGAACATAGCTCCACATTGCGGGCATTCCGCCTCGGCGCCCCAGTAGTCGACAGACACACGATAGCACGTGGAGCATTCCGGGCACGCGGCTTCGATCTCAGCGGGGGCTGATCGTGTCGGCGGGGCGTGCGGGCCGCCCGCGGAGGGAAGCCGCTGGAAGTGCAGCCGGAGGAGCGCTTCCGGCGGGAGGTCTTCGTCCGGGTCGCTGGGCATCGGCTCTTCCCAATAGACGGGGCGGATGAAGTAGGGACGCCCAAGCGCTAACGCGTATTCCCACTCTTGCCGGACGAACGGGGACCGCATCGCCTTGGTCGACCAAAATAGTTGAAACACGTCGGCCTCGCGAATCAGCTCCTCCAGGCGCTCGCACCACGCCTCGCCGGCGCGAAGGTCGATCCAGTCGCGCAGATACCGGTCGCCCACGCTCTTGAAGTGCCACTCGAACTCTTCCACAATCGCGACGTCCTCGTGGGAGTACGAGGCGAAGATTCTGCGATAGGGCCGGCCGAACGCGAG
Source organism: Thermoguttaceae bacterium (assembly GCA_035528065.1). Lineage (GTDB taxonomy): Bacteria > Planctomycetota > Planctomycetia > Pirellulales > Thermoguttaceae > DATKZH01. Next base: position 6,773 of record DATKZH010000691.1, read on the forward strand.
GTCGGTGGGCAGGGCCGAGGGCTCGGCCCGGTGGCTGCTGTCGACGCGGATCGCCAGGGCCACCTCGGCCACAATCACGTTCCCCAAGAACACGGTCAAACGTCCCCGGGCCGTCTGCCCGTCCAGTTGCGGAGAAGCCCGCAGCCGGAACTCTTCCCGGTGCACCGATTCCTCCCGCTCCCAGAAGAAGCTCCGGCTGGACGGGTTGAACCGGACGCCCGGGATCTCCGGCACGAACGTAATCTCCCCCAGGTGCGGCAGCGGCTCGCTGCCGTCCTGCCGCACGTCGCCGTACTCGTCGAACTTCTCTTCGAGGACCAGGCGGGCTTGCCTTTGGACCTCTTGGATCGGGTCGGGCTCGTCCTTCGGCGCGTCGGGCCGGCGCTCCGCCAGGTGGGCGAAGGCCAACAGCGGATACGACCTCTCCGGCTGGACGACCTTGGGGCGATACACCGAAAACTGCACGTTCTCATCCACCGGGTGGGACGCTTCGGCCCCCGCCTGGGACCGGAACTGGGCTCCGGTTTGGCGGGAAAGAGCGGCGTCGGGTGCTTCGTCGCCCAGCACGTCGACCGCATCGAAGTCAGCTTGTGCGATATCCGGCCCGCTGCCGTCCACATCCAGTATGCGTTTCGGCGGGCCGGCCGCACACCGCGTTCCCATGTCGAAGAGCTTAGGGCCGGCCGAGGAATAACTTTCCGGTTTTCGCAAAAGGGTTAGACTGATAGGGAGAGTCGTTGCCAATCTCGTGGTACAGGAGGAGACCATGGATCCCTATCCGTCGGAAGTTCGTAAGCACATGAAGGCGTTTT
>DATKZH010000692.1:0-2005 GCA_035528065.1 Thermoguttaceae bacterium
CCGCAACATCTATGAGCAAGCTTGTCAAGCCGGAAATCGGGACCGTGAGCGGGATTTCCCAAACATCTATTCGGCGTCGCCGCTGCGGACGCGCCAGAAGAGAGAATGCGGGGCAGGCCCCATTCAGAAGCACGGCGTGCTCGGCGCCATGTTGCGGTCGGGGTCCGGCCGTTAGGTCCCGCTTCCCAGGTCTTGTCGAGCTGTGCTCCGAGTGCGGCTCGGGTTCAGTTCGCTTGCTATCTCCTTCCGGGGAAGACATCCCGTGCCACGGTCGCGGGTCGTCAAGGGTTCAGACGTTGCCCGCTCTGGGTCAGGATGTCCTCCCCCACTATGCTATGGGAGGTAGAAGGGTTCTTCACGCTGCGTGTGTCTCCTTCCCCGCGGCCTCGGCTCGGACCTCTGGCACCTCCGGTTGCCAGACCTCGCCGGTCCGCAGCATGGCCAGCATGACGCGGGCGAGGTAGTGCATCGTGGCCACGAGGGCGATCTTCCTGCGGCCTGGGTCGTCGTGGCGGATGCGCTCGAAGTAGGCCCGGATCGCGGGCGAGCGGCGAATGCCCTGCCACGCGGCTTGGGTCAACAGCCGGCGGGCCGTGGGCGGCCCGTCGTGTGTGATGTGCCCGAGCCGGTTCTTGCCGGCACTCGCGTCCTGGCAAGGCACCAGTCCGAAGTAGCTGCCCGCCGCCTTGTTGTGGCGGAACCGGGCCGGATCATCAATGTAGGCCACCATGGCCTCGGCCGTCCGAATGCCCACGCCGTCGATCGTCATCAGGAGGACCACGCCCGGATGCTCCTGACCCATCTTGTCGAGCACGGCCTCCACCCGCTGGACCGAGGCGTTCGCCAAGTCCAGGCGGCCCACCAGATCGTCGCGGCGGATCGCGTCGAGCGGCTCCTCGAAGGCGACGGCACGCAGCCATGCTAACCCGGCCTTCGTCCACAGGCGCTTGGGCGACTCGATGCCCCGGCCCCGCAGGAGCGCCCGCAGCCCGTTCTTGATCCGCGTCCGCTCGTCCACTTGGCGCTGGCGATGCTCGATCATCCCACGCCAGGCCCGCACCCCGCGCGAGGGCACGTGCACCGTCGGCACCAGGTCCAGCAGCAGCATCTTGGCCAGCTTCTGCGCGTCCATCCGGTCGTTCTTCCGCTTCGACTTGAAGATCAACCGCAGCTGCGCCGGATGCGCCACCACCACCCGCCAGGCGACCTTCGAGAGCTCGTCGTACAGGTACCCGTAGTTGCACGAAGCCTCGTACACAATCGTGAACGCATGCTTGACCGCCGCCAGCTCCGCGAGTACCCTGGACACCGGGCCTTTGACGGTCTTTTCTTGAACGACCTGTCCACCCTGGTCCAGGATGCAATACGACGACTGCTTCGAGTGCACGTCCAAGCCCACGTACCACATAGCAAGCCTCCTACCGAGATTGGGGCGACCGAGAACACCTCGGCCTACTTCAACCCCGATTCTACCGGCCTGGAGGCTTGCTTCATAGTATCAGAAACTAAATACGACCGAGTTCCCCGGCTGGGGTTACATGATTTCCCAGGGAGCAACGACCGTGTGGGAAGGTTGGAGTCTGGGTGGTGGAGGATATAGACGAGAAGAGAGCATGACGATGCTGACCGGCGTCTGCAGGTTCTTCTATGACGCTATCGCCGGCATCCAGGAACCCAATTTCTATGGCACACGGGAGTTCGAGCCGGGTTACGGCGTCATCCGTATCAAGCCCCATGTGCTTGGAGACCTGACGCACGCCAGCGCCTCGATCAAAACGATCAGAGGCATCGTCTCATCGGATTGGAAGAAGGCCGGCAATTCGCTGGTTCTGAACGTCACCATACCTGCTAAGTGCTCGCCAACAAATAACGTTTACATCGTGGCGGTTCGTGCCGGCCGGATGATGTAGTTCCATTCGCCGTGGAACGCTTGAGGGGTGAGATGAATCTTCGCCATCTGCTCATCGCTCACCTTCCGCCCACGTGGATAGTTCCGTCGGTCCAG
>DATKZH010000693.1:0-5423 GCA_035528065.1 Thermoguttaceae bacterium
GGAGTTCAGCCACGATTCGTCACCAACTCTTCCCTCAGGCCAGAACCGCCCCCCGGATACCGTCACAAGATCTTGCGGTGCGATAGCATTGCTTTCACACGTTTGGTCGAAAAGGTCACAGCCTCGCCGTGTGCCGTCCGCTGGCTACGGCACACGGCGTGTGCCTGCTACTCCGCAAATGCGGAAATCATTCTCGGCCGATCCTGAGCAGCCTTGGCTGCGCGGCGTCGGGATCGGCACCGTGCTGCGCGTCATTCATCACGGATCATTCATCATTCATCAGTTCCGCACTCTCATCCGCACCGTGCCGGCATGGACGAACGGCAAGGGATCGATCTCCCGGATCGCCGAGGTCATGGCGCCTTCGGGGGCCGTATGGGTCATGATGACCAGGGGGACCACGTTGTCGTCGTTCGCGTCGTCCGTCTCGTGTTGGATGACCGAGGCGATGGAGATGTCGTGTCGGCCCAGCATGCCCGCGATGTTGGCCAGCACCCCCGGACGGTCTTCCACGCTTAAGCGGAGGAAGAAGCGGCCCGGGATCTTGGCCGGGTCCCTGGCAGCGACGGGGGCGACCTGCTCGTCGGACCAGAGCTCCAAGGTGCGGAACGTGATTGCCGTGCGTCCGACCACGGTGTCGATCAGATCGGCGACCACCGCGGAGGCCGTGGGGTCCTGGCCCGCCCCCAGACCGTGGAAAAACACGCGCCCAACGGCATCTCCAACGACTCGGATGGCATTATACGCACCCCGCACCTCGGCCAACGGTGTCCCCTGGCGAACCAGGGTGGGCGAGACATGCAACTCCAAGCCCTCGGGGACCAGCTCGGCCACCGCCAGGAGCTTGATGCTGTACCCCAACTCCTTGGCGTACCGAAGATCCGCCACTTGGACCGTGTCGATCCCTGTCCGGGGGATGTCCTTCCACCCAATCCGGGCACCAAACGCCAGGTGGGCCAGGATGGCCAGCTTCTGGGCGGCGTCGGTGCCGTCCACGTCCATGGTGGGATCCGCCTCCGCATACCCGAGCTTCTGCGCCTCGGCCACCGAGGCAGCGTAGTCGGTCCCCTGCTCTTCCATCTGGGTCAGGATGAAGTTGCTCGTGCCGTTAAGGATCGCGTGGATCGACTGGATCTCATTGGCCGAAAGGCACTGGCCGATCGCGGCGATGATCGGGATTCCGCCCGCCACCGACGCCTCGAACGCGATCGACCGGCCCAGTTGCCTGGCGCGGTCGAACAGCTCGGGGCCGTGCTCGGCGAGCAGGGCCTTGTTGGCCGTGACCACGTCCTTGCCCGACTCCAAAAGCCGGAGCATGATCGTCCGGGCCGGCTCGAGACCCCCGATCAATTGGGCCACGGCCACGATCTCGGGATCTTCGGTGACTCGGGAGAGGTCATCGGTCAGCAGTCCCTCGGGCAAGGTGACGTTCCGGGGCCGAACCAGATCCGGGTCCACCACGCAAGCCAATTGGACCCGCTTTCCCGCGTGCCGAGATATCCGGTCCGCGCTCTCCACGAGCAGCCGCGCCACCCCTGACCCGATCGTCCCAAATCCGACAACGGCGACTTTGACAGTGTCCATGACCCGATCCAGCGTGCAGCGACCGAACCAATCGTAATCTTTTATCCTAGGCCACCCTATCCCCCCTCGTCAAGCGCTCTTGGGCGATGCTGCGCGAATGGCGCCCCGTGCGGCAAGATCTCCCGGCACCCTGTCTCGCTCACCAGCGATCGTTCACGAGTCCCCGCTTGCGACGAAAGGATCTGGGAAGCTCCCTTTCCGTGGCGGATGGGTGGGCAAGCCGATGCAGCAAAGCTTCGTTGAGGTACGCAGGCGAAGCCGAAGCTTCTAACGGGAGGTTCGGGGTAAAGGCCGGGTCGCCCCAGGTGATTGCTCACGCGGGTCGCCCCGGCCCGATCCCCGAAAGGGCGAGGGCGCCTTGTCCAACAGTGCTGGCCTGCGGTATCCTCTCTCCCCTGGGAACCGCGGGCACCACACCGCAAAGGGTCGGCCATTCTTGACGAGCCCGGGCTCGTCCGCGGACTGACGTTCTCCTGCTGCCGGCGGGCGTGGCTTCCGACCGACCAGACTCGTTCTTCGGGAGTCTGCTCATGACGTCCGACCGCACGAGAGGGCCACTGGTTTTCGAGACGCCCGACGGCCGATGGGCGCTCCGCGTCGGGCCGTGCGCCGTGATGGTGGGGGCATGTCTCGTGGTCGGCAGCGTCATGAGCCCTCTCGCCCCGTTGGGGGTTGCGGCATTCGTCGTCGGCCTCGCCGCTATCGGCGCAGGGCTTCGCCGCCGCCGCCGGCACTTTCGCTGCTACCGCTGCGGCGTCGAGTACGATCGCCGCTTCGTCTTGTACGAGGAGATGGAGTCGATCCAGGCGCGCGTCGACGACTTCACCAGCGGCGAGTTGGCCGTCACGCAGTCGGTGATCGCCAGAGTCCTCGCGCGCAAGCACCGAAAACTAGGAAGCGTTTACACCGACTACCACCTCGTCTTCGAGGGGCACGCCGCGGACGGGCATTTCCTGATCCGGTTCGATTCCGGCGATTTTGGGCGGCGCCGCGAAAGCGTGGAATATCTCATCGAAGCGGCAGCGGCGGCGATTGCCCGTCGAATGAAGACTCGCCTCGATCGCACCGGCGAGGTGGCCTGGCTCCGGGACGTCGTGCTCTCGAACGACTCACTTCTCTTCGGCGAGACCGGACGCCGCATCCCGTACGGCGACCTGAAGGCAACCCTCGATAACGCAGGTCAAACGCTCGAACTCCGCGGTCCCGACGGTTTCGGAACGACCATCGCCACGCGCGAGAGGAATTTCTATCCCGGATACTCCCTGCTTCTCGAGAACCTGGGAGCCCGACCGTAGGGTTTCAGCCAAGTAGGTCGGCGATTGCCCTGACCTACTCTCTCCCGGATGTTGGATCGGAACCCGTCGCTCGTTCCCAATCGCCACCTTGGGAACCAGAATGAGAATCAGCGGAATGAACGCCGCCTCAACGAGGAGCCGGGCGTGAGGGCGCCCGCACACGTGGGGACTCCCCGACGTCCCAGCCGGAAGCGCCGGCTGGGGTGAACGCGGCTTGGGCTTCACGGGAAACGTCACGAACCGGAACCGTGCAGGTAAGCACCGCCTGGTCCGTGAAGCCGGATGTGTCCCAACTCGTCCAGGGCCCCATGGTAGCATTTACCCTGGGAGTCCTGGAGAGTCATGTGTCCATCCGGCGCCACGCTCCCGTGGAAGCTCAGGCCCTTGGGGCCATGGAGGTGAACGACGCCGTGGTCGTCGATCCTCCCCTGGATGTAGTCCCCATGCGGACCGTGCAACGAAACGTCCTTCATTGGCCCACCTCGTCGGCCACACCAACGTGTCACGGACGAGCCCAACACTCTTCATTCTAGCAATTCTTCCAGGTTTGTGCAGTTTTTTTGCCGGCAGCCGCTGAGGGGCTGGAGTCCGAGGTGCGACTTCCTGGGTACCCATTCAAGGGGGGGCGTGGGACGGGACACGGCGGACGGCGCGGCCGGAAGCGTTCCCCGAGGCGGCTAACGCGTGCACCGTGCGGCAATCGGACGCATTTCGCCGAGAGAACTTGGCTCAGGCACCGGATGAGCCAGAGCGCCCCCTTCCAAGAGTTATCCAAAGTACCCTATCGGAACCGAGGCACGATCGGCCAACGGGCGTCGACCGATTTCACGTACCCGCCCTCATGCCGGTCCGACCGTCCTTTCCCAGAGCCCCCTCTTGCTGTAAAACCGCACTACACGCCGCCACCTTTGCTTCAAGTCGGTCACGCGGGACGCCAATCGCCGGAACGATCGAGCAGGAACCGGGATTCACGGCACGACACCAAGAATCGCAGCTTTCACAAAGGAGCCTTGAGGATGTCTCTTCCGATGCCTTCGCCTTTTCGACACGCTCTGGTGGGCGGGATGTTTGCCCTATTGCTGGGCGCCCAGCCATCGACCGCGGCCGATGCGCCCGGCTATGCCAGGGTTCCGGCCGTCGTCGAGTACGACGTCGACCCGAGCTGGCCCAAGCGACCCGAGCAGTTCAAGCCGTGGGGGGCCGTCACGGGAATGGCCGTCGACGAGAAGGACCGGATCTGGGTGCTCAGCCGGTGCGAGGACCCCGTCCAGGTCTACACGGCCGACGGGACGTTCGTGCGGACTTGGGGGCGGGGCAATTTCGACAATCCCCATTGCCTTCGCATCGACCACGAGGGGAACGTCTGGATCTCCGACTTCGGGCTGCACATCGTCCAGAAGTACACGCCCGAAGGGCGACTGCTCTTCACCCTCGGAGTACGCGGCGAGAAAGGCGACGACGGGACCCACTTCAACCGGCCGACCGACATGGCGATCACGCCCACGGGCGACGTCTTCGTCACCGACGGCTACGGCAACCGCCGGGTCGTCCACTTCGACCCAAGCGGCAAGTTCATCAAGTCCTGGGGCAGCTACGGCACCGGGCCCGACCAGTTCGTCCTGCCGCACGCGATCCTCGTCGACTCCCAAGGCACGCTCTACGTGGGCGACCGCAACAGCGGGCGCATCCTGCTGTTCGACCAGAGCGGCAAGCCCGTCGACCAGTGGTCGAACCTGATCATGCCTTGGGGAATGAGCATTACCAAGGGCGACGACGTCTGGGTCTGCGGCTCCTCGCCCCACTGGTGGTACCGCGACGGCAAGTACTGCGAGTTCAAGGACCAGCTCCTCATGCGGTTCTCGACCGACGGCCGCGTCCGGCAAGTCTGGTCGATCCCCCTCGGCGACCCGAAAGACCCCAAGCCGGGCGAGACCATCGGCGTGCACGCCGTCGTCCAGGACTCGCAAGGCAACCTCTACCTGGGCGACGCTTACGGCAACCGGGCGCAGAAGCTCGTGCCGGTGAGGACGCGAGCCGGGGCCAAGTCGAATGGCGGGTGAGTGTTATCACCCTCACACTCGTTCCCAAGCTCCAGCTTGGGAACGCGCCGAACGCGCCTGTCGGAGCTCTTCCTGCCCGTGCTGCGAAGCGGAGCTTCGCGGAGCCGGGTTCCCAAGCTGGAGCTTGGGAACCAGAAGGGATGGGAACCAGAAGGGATGGGAACCAGAAGGGATGGCGACCAGAAGGGATGGCAAGTGCGAAGGCTATCCGTGCGGGGCGTCTGGTTCCCTCGGGTTGCCCTCGTAGAGCAATTTGTAGTGCAAACCGCCTTCCGAGTACGCGGGCACGCCGCGCATCATCTTGCGACTCACGGGGGACTGAATCTGGATTGCCCCGCAGGTCCCCTCTTTCGTGATGAATAGAAACGACACGGTCAGCTTGTCGTCGTGCGTCCCAGCCTCTTCGTTGATCTGGGCCAGCAGGCCTTCCCAGGGCGCGGGGAGATCGAGTCGCTTGCCTCCGCGGAGCTCCCGCTCGATGCCG
>DATKZH010000694.1:0-8067 GCA_035528065.1 Thermoguttaceae bacterium
AAACTTGAACTGACGGGTGCCACGGTTGGCTTGTCCAACCGTGTTTGGGCACTGCTGGGCAAACCAGCAGTGGCACCCGACCGGTCAATCGAAGATCGACGGAGCACTAGAACTGGCCGACCGTCTCGCCCCCTGCGCGGGTGCCCAGGTACTGATACGTCTTCGTGTCAACCGTTTCCGAGATGAAGCGAACCGAGGCGTCACCCAGTGCATGGTTGGCACCGCCCGGGTGGTAGCTTCGCGCGGGGATCACGCCGTTGCTGTCACCCCAGCCGCAGCCGACGCATTCCTGGCAGGTGGGGAACTTCCAGTTGGGTGGCGCGATCGTATTGAACCACGTCTGCCATCCCAAGCCCGAGCACCACTCGCGCCCGGCGTGGCTGTGATGGTTGGTGATTTGCGCCAGACAATTGGCTCCATACTGGGCGACCTCGGCCTCCGACGGGAGCTCGTAGGGCCCGACGCGGGGGATGCCGCGGACCGTGTCGCCAGGCGTGTACTTGGCGTTGTCGTTATCCCCAATACGCTGCTCGGCCAGCATGATCGTGTTCGTCGTGCCGTCCTTGATGTCGGAGATCCTCCGCTCACAATCTCGGGAGAATATCCCGTTTTGATAGCGGCAGTCCCCATCCCAACCGCGGGTTGCCCCCGTGGAGACCACGTAGTTGTTGTTGCCGGTGTCGGCTCCGAAAACGGTGGAGCCGTCGGACGGGCAGATGAACCCCGAGATCCGGGTCCGCCGGATGGACATATACCAGTTGTTGCAGTCCGTGCCGCAGCGCCAACATTGGGTGGCGGCGGTCCCGGTCGCCGTTTGGCACAATCCCTTGACCGTGTCGTAGACGGCTTGCTGCTCGACGAACGGGAGAATCATCGTGTGGGCGCTCCAACCCTCCCACACGCCGCACGGCGTCGTTGTGTAGCTGCAGCGAGGGAAGATCTTGTGAACGTCGTGATAGTTGTGCAGCGCCAACCCCATCTGCTTCAGGTTGTTCGTACACTGGCTTCGCCGTGCCGCCTCCCGAGCCGCCTGGACGGCCGGCAGCAGCAGGGCGATCAAGATCCCGATGATCGCGATCACCACCAACAGCTCGACTAGGGTAAAAGCTTTTCGAAGTAGTGCCATTCAGTCACCTCCGCCAACTTGGGAAAAAAGAAGGAAGACGAAAAATTCCCCCACCAGCAAAAATGCGCATTCCCGAGTGGCGCAACGCCAGCGGGTCAGCGCACCCCGCCAATGACGGTAATACGATACCACGGGACTCCGGCGCAGGCAATGCTTCTGTTTGGAAACGCATCCTTGGCGGGGGGGGCGTCACCCCTTGTGTTGCGGTCACTGGAGCCGTCATGTCCCCGCCCTTGACGCATCGAGAAGCCAATGGCCGAAGCCCGCCACCCCACCACCGGGCCGCGGCAGCGCGGGGAGCGGGCAGGGACGATCCCACGGCCCGCTCCGAGGCGTCAGCGCCGGGCCTCTCGTGCCTTGGCATGGTGTCGCCCCCCTCAGAGGGCCTGCGTCGGATCAACTCTCGGTGGCCGTCCGGAATAGCACCCCCGGGGAGAGGGGCCTCTTGCCTCGTTCCCAGGCTCCCGCGTCTCTCCTCCATCGCGCCGGCCGCGCACGAAAAAAGCCCGCGCTGCAAAACCGGGGCAACACGGGCACTGTTTACAGGGTCTCAAGGGAGGCGTGCGGATCGCGGCAGCCCCCCTGCGGCAAGCCGGCTAAAGCTTGTCCGCCATCTCCTTGGCCTTGGCCTTGATCTCCGCCGGATTGGTCATTTTCTCCAGGGCGTCCAGGTCGGGCAACAGCGCCTTGCCCTCCTCGAATCCCTCCAGGCTCTCCCGAAGCTCCATCGCGGCGCTCCCCAATTCGCCCGACTCGGCCGCGCCCTCAAGAATGGTCTTGGCATTCTGGGCTGCGGGGGATTGGGTCGGTTGCACGTTGACGCTTTCGTCGCCCTGGCATCCGACGAACACCGCTACCGCCAAGAGAATCAGAATTCTCAAATACACCATCCCGTGTGAACTCCTTTTGCTGTGGACAAGTCACTTGCTGCACCGGACCGGCGGCCACGCGCAGGGCGTGACCGCGGCGCCTCAACGTACACGCCCGGCGTGCAAAACCCTCGACGCAACCCCTGGGGTCCCGTCAAACTTGAACTGACGGGTGCCACGGTTGGCTTGTCCAACCGTGTTTGGGCACTGCTGGGCAAACCAGCAGTGGCACCCGACCGGTCAATCGAAGATCGACGGAGCACTAGAACTGGCCGACCGTCTCGCCCTCCGCTCGGGTGCCCAGGTACTGGTACGTCTTCGTGTCGACCGTCTCCGAAATGAAGCGAACCGAGCCGTCCGCCAGCGCGTGGTTCGCCCCGCCCGGGTGGAAGCTTCGGGCAGGATGGACGCCGTCGCTATCCGTCCAGCCGCACCCCGCGCAATCATGGCAGGTCGGAAATTTCCAGTTGGGCGGCGCGATCGTGTTGAACACCGTGTGCCCCAGCGTCCCGGAAATCCACTCGCGACCGGCATGGCTGTGATGATTAGCGATACCCGCTTCGCACTGCACTCCATAAGCGCCGAGCTGGGCCTCGCTGGGCATGTGGTCTACAAGCGGAGTCAGGGGCACAGCACGGACGATGTCGCCAGGCGAGTACTTACCGCCGTCGTTATCACCCAAGCGAAACTCGCCCATCAAGATCGTGTTCGTGGTTCCATCCTTGATGTCGGCGATCCTCACTTCCCCGTAGCCGCGGAGGAAGATGCCGTTGGCTCGAGTCAAGTTCAAAGCCGGCACACCGGCATTACCGTCATAACCCGTGTTCGTGCCCGCCGAGACCGGATAATTGCAGTTGCCCTGTTGCGTCACTGCAAATTTCGTGGAGTCGGACGGGCACAGCAAGGCGCTGATCTTCGTCGCGCGGATGGTTGCGAAATCCGCAGCGTTCCAACCGCTCAGGGGAGTAACCGTGTCGTTCATGCGGGCCTTGACCACGTCGTACACCGCCTGCTGCTCCATGAACGGCAGCAACATGGTATGGGCGCTAAACCCTTCCCAAAAAGGGCACCAAGCGGCGGGGTACCCCACGGATCGGTAACAGTTTGCGGGAAAGCACTTGTGCACACCGTGGTAGTTGTGCGCGGCCAGTGCGAGTTGCTTCAGGTTGTTCGTACACTGGCTTCGCCGTGCCGCCTCCCGAGCCGCCTGCACGGCCGGCAGCAGCAGGGCGATCAAGATCCCGATGATCGCGATCACCACCAACAGCTCGACTAGGGTAAAAGCCTTGCGCGATAACGCCATTCGACCACCTCCAACAAATCAGAAAAGGAAACAAGGACGGATCAGCAAGGATAGACTTCCCAGGGGGAAAGCGGCGCTTCGCCACGACGGCAAAGCCTCGGCGGGTAGGCGCATCACTGCTGATGACAATAACAAAATACTACGGCGCTCCGGCAGGTGCAAGCGTTCCGTCCATTAAAGCGATGGCGCGTTTACGCCATCATGGCGCTGAGACCGCATCGGCCGAATCCGGAGTGGCCGGGGGTCGAGGGCAGCCGTTCGGCGCGTTCGTCAGCCACTATTTGACTGATCATCATCATCACCAGGAAACCGACGTAGCGACCGTTGCGCGGTACCGCCCTCGTCGGCCGGCTCGGGGAGACCTCCACGATCCTGTAAGCCGCGCGCGGGCACGCTTGGAATTCGAGCTCAACGGCTCGTCGAGATCCGTTGATTCCGCCAGATCGAAAGCCGATGCGGCAGGTCTCGCGCGCCAATCGAGTGCGGGCCCACGGCGAAGTCGAGGTCGCCGTCGTCGAAGTCGGCCAGCTCGAGCGTGGCGTAATAGGGAGAGCCGGCTTCCAGGGTATGGCGCACAAATACCCCCGGGGACGTCTGCTCCAGGCACAGAATCGAAGCCGGCGGCCGCCGGGCCGCCTCCCGCGGCAGGAATTGATCGGGGAGCATCGACACCGCGACGACGTCCAGATCCCCGTCCCCATCGACGTCGCCCGCCAGCGCCCGATGAACGCCCAACATGCCCGTCAGCCGATGATAGGCGAACTCGAGACGTCCGACGTTCTCCAGCCACTGAACGCCGTGAGAAGGGTTGACGTACGAGTTGTCGAACGAGTCGCCGTTGGTGTAGAGGACGTCCATGTCCCCGTCCTGGTCCAAATCGGTCAGCTCGATGCCGCTGGACCCGAAGGTCAAATCGGGGCCCGTCCACAGGGTCCGGAGACGGAACCGCGCGTCGCCCTGATTGAGAAACATGTCCAGCGACTCGTACTCCTGGCTGACCAAGGCCACGAAATCCGGGCGACCGTCCCGGTCGAAGTCGTGCACGGGCACGTGGATCGTGCCCGGACGAGGGTCGATCTGTTCGGTCTCGAAGCGGGGCGGCTCGCCCTGCCCGGCCACGTTCCTGAGCAGGACGATCTGCCCCGTCCGGTGCCAGCCGAAGTCGGCCACGAGCACGTCGAGATCCCCATCGCCGTCGAGATCCGCAGGCCGTGCATCGGCGACGCGTCCCAGCCCCGACGCCAAGACGACCTCGTCGAAACGGCCCGACGCTTCCCGACGCCGCAGCCAGACGACGCGCCCCCGGTCGTGATCGTCCGGAAGGAAGCTGCCCAGGTCGGCAACCACCAGATCGATCGCACCGTCGGCGTCCAGATCGCACGCCTCGACGTGACACGGGTTGTTCAGTCGCGCCAGGGTCCGAAGGCGGGGCCCCCGGCCGCGCAGACCGACGGCGACCACGCCGCCGTGCCGCATGTCGCATACCACCAGAACCGGGGCGCCGTCCGGCTCCAGACGCGTCCAACGCAAGTGGGAGATCGCCGGCGGGAGAGCGACGTCGACCGCCAACGTGACCTGCTCGACCGCAAACGTCGCGCCCAACTCGGTCTCGGCCTCCACAGGCTCCGGGTAAAGCTGCCGTTCGGGCGCATGAGCCCGAAAGTAGGCGGCCGTCACGTGCACGGGCGGCGGGTCCAGATCGTTGCGTCCCGATTGGGCATAGAACTCATAGCCTTTCCGTACCCGGTCGTGCCACGCGTGCCGAGGAAAGCTTTCCGCACGCGGCATCGCGTGACAGTCGCTGCAAAACGCCACGATCCGCGATTCCGTGTCCCCGTCCGGCGCGGCCGACGACGGGCCGTCGTCGGAAGAGAGGGGGTGCTGCGGCCTTGCGCCGGGAGACGACGGTCGCCACACGAGAAAGGCAACGATCGCGCAGACCACCAACGCGAGGATTCCCAGCGCACCCCCCAGAGCTCGTCGATGCTTCCGCTCGCCGCCCATTCGTTCCGGCCCTCTGGCTTGTCTCTCGATGAGACGTGCCGTCCCGCGATCCGCTTGGCATCTTACGGCTTCGTCGGGCCCGGGGGCAAGCCCACGCACGCCCTTGCCGTCAACCCGGCCTCGGGCAGGTCCGACCGTCCGGCGCGAAGGAGCCGCTCGTCCGGCAGGCGGCTGCCTGAGGCAATCGTTCGTGGCCGCGTAGCCTTTTCGGCGGAGACCGTCGTCGATCCGTGGGATCGAGCCGGAGGCTGTGATTTCCTCACCCGGCACGTTAGAATGGACCGGTCTCGGCCACTCCGCCCATCGACCACCGGACGATCTCCGGTCCCGGCACCGCTGCTTCCCGACGCGCTTCGTTCCCCCAACACGACGTGCCGTGGAGAGGGCTTCTGAAACATGCCGCCCGAAGAACGGTCTTCGCAAGCTGCCCGACCCAAGCGCTTCCGGCGTTGGCGACGCATCGCGATCGGCGCCGTCGTCCTCCTGGCGATGGTCCCGCTGTGGCTCTTCGGACGGGGGATTCTCGCGGCGTGGGCCCGGCGGATGGCCGCTCGCCGGATGAGCGTCTGGGCGATCAGCGAAGCGCAAGGGTGGCTCGCCTGGTCCGCCCGACTGGATCCCGGCGAAGCGGAGACCGAATGGATGCAGGCCGTCTGTTTTCGCCGCCTGGGCGAGGTGGACCGCTGGGGCAAGGCCCTCCAGTCGGCTCAGCAGAAGGGGACGCCGTCCCCGCGGATCCAGCAAGAGGCGAAACTGGGCCTCATCCAGTCGGGCCAACTCTACGACGGGGCGGAGCTTGACTTCGACGCCCTGATCGAGGCGGGCGTGTCGCAGGACGAGGTCGCCACCGCGTTCGTGCGGGGCTATCTGGTCGGCGAGCAGGGGCAAAAGGCCAAACTGATCCTCGACGCCTGGGCAACCGCCGGTCCGGAAGAGGCGCACGTCGCGTACATGAGGGCGTTCTACTGGAGGCGGATGGGCGAGCCCGCCCGGGCCGAAACGGAGCTCCAAAACGCCCTCGCCCGGCAGCCTCGCCACGAGCTGGCCCGCGCGGCCCTCGCCGAGTTGTACGAGAATCAAGATCGACTCGATCGCGCCCTCGAGCAGCACGTCGCGCTGGCGGCGCACGCTCCGCAAAGGGAGACCGCCCAACTGGGCCTGGCCCGAGTGCTGCGAAAGCTGGGACGCCTCGACGAGGCCCGAGCCGTGTTGCAGTCGCCGGCCGCCCGGCCCGAGCCGCCTGCCGGCGTGGCGGTGGAGATGGGCCAGATCGAGCTCGAGTCGGACAACTACGAAGAAGCACGGCAGTGGCTCGAGCAAACCGATCTCGATCGGGCCGAGGACGACGCGACCCTGTCCGCCGCGGCCAGCACGTTCGCGCTGGCCGGCCAGATCACGCGGGCCGAAGCCTACTGCGCCCGGATCGCCGCCGCGAAGGACCGCATGGTGCGACTACTCGATTTGCAGTCCCGGCTCGCCGTCGACCCGCGCGACCGGCAGGCCGCCGAGGAGCTCGGGCGATTGTCTCCGCAATCCGTCATGATGGCTGCCGGCGCGTCCGCGTCCGGGACCGGGCAAGGCCGAGAAGACCGCCGCCGGCGCACCGCCACGTCGGCCCCGGAGTTGTACGAGCTTCACTGCGCCGCCTGTCACGGGGCCGACGGCAACGGCAACGGCCGCGCCGCACGGCATCTGTTCCCCCGCCCGCGAGACCTCCGCACCGGCAAATCGCGACTGGTGAGCACGCTCAACGGCGTCCCCACGCCCGGCGACCTGGAAGCGGTCATTCGGCTGGGAATGCCGGGCACGGCGATGCGGGCGTTCGACGACCTGAGCGAAGACCAGCGAACGCGATTGGCCGGCGAGGTGATGCGAATGAACCGTGAGGGCATTCGGGCCCAGCTCGTCGACGTGCTGAGAAGGGAAGAGGAAGAGATCGACGAAGACGAAGTCGACGGAGTCGTCCGGCTCTGCACCACGCCCGGCGAGGTCGTACGCGTCCCCCCGATCGGCCCCGCCGACTCGCCGGCAATCGCCAGAGGCCGGGACGTCTACTCCCGGCTCGGCTGCGACAACTGCCACGGCGAAGACGGCCGGGGCGCATGGGACACCCCCCTGTTCGACGACAAATCGCGTCCTTCGCCGCCCCGCGATTTGGCCCGCGACCCGTTCAAAGGCGGACACGAGCCGGAGTCGATCTACCTCCGCGTCTACGTGGGCATGCCGGGCACCCCCCACCCCGCCTGCTACAACGTCTCCCAAGACCAGCTCATCGACCTCGTCCACTACTGCCGCTCTCTCTCCCAAGAGCCAAAACGCACCCTCACCAACCACCAGCGCTCCCTCGAAGCCACCACCCCCCCGGCCGCATCGACCGTCAGCGCCCAGCCCAAGCAGGCGATCGTGGCGCCCTCCGCCTCGAGCGGCGCGTAGGGGGCAAGTAGTCCGCCGTGCGGCATCGCCCGCCGTTGGTGAACGTGGACGAAGCCCTGCCGACACGCGTGCCGGGAGAAATCGTCCATCAGACGGCGTTCCAAGACGGCGAAAGGCTCAAGATCCCGCAGTACGATCTACGCACCGCGCCCAGCGGCTCGCCGCGGCGACAGGCACACGCAACACCGCGCCCCAGAATGCACCGGGATGAAGCGCGCAGCACGACGCCCCACCCTATTCTCTAGCGAGGCGGGGCCTCAGACCGAACCGAGAGTCCAGTGGTCAGGGTTCGGGGTTCAGGGGTCAGGACCTGGAGTTCCACGTATACACGC
>DATKZH010000695.1:0-4050 GCA_035528065.1 Thermoguttaceae bacterium
TTGCACAGCGCCCGCTCGAGGGTTGCGCGGGGTGCAACCCCGTTGGGGTTGGGGGGCACTCGGTGCCCGCCAACCCAGGGTAGCTTCGCAACCCTGGGCTGTGTTGTGAAACCGCTTCGCGGTTAGGGGAACAGAAATGGCACACGCTTCCCGCGGATTCATGGCCGTGCTTTCCGTACGTTCTTAGCAGCCCACACGCCGTCCGCCACGGCACACGGCGTGTGCCTACTACTCCGCAAATACGGAAGTTATTCTTCGGCCGATCCTTAGCTGATCCTGGAGACGGCAGGACAACGCGAAAACGGCGAGGTTCGTTGTCGTGTTACCTGACCAGTCGCATGGTCCACGGCGCCAGCTTCAGCGTCCGCGTTTCCTCGTGCCACTGGAACCGTACGTTCTGCTCCTCGCCAGTCGCGTTCGCTATGACGGCGGCCTCCGATCCATCGAGCGCGCGGAACGCGTCGAGCATGATCGGCGCCAGCGGGGTCCGTTCCTCCGCCGCCGGAGCCGGGTCGATCAGCTTCGGCGGCCGGATCATCTCCCCGAGCATCAGGTACGGCCGGCCCTCGCCGTGGAAAAGCTCGACCCACTGCTGGATGAAGTCGTGCTCCGGGGGCAGCCCCGGCTGCATGAGCGGTTGCCACACGCCGTCGACCCGTTCGTCCAGGGCCAGATCGTCGATCCAGAGCCGGCCGGGGCCGTTCACGTGGACCATGATCCGCAGGAAGGTGGCTTCCGGCGGCATGGTGAACTCGACGCTGCGCTCGGCCCAGTCGCCGGGCGCGGGCAGCGGGATGCGCCACGACCCTTGGGAACCGAGCTGTGGCGTCAGGGCGGCGAGGTTGATTGCGTTCGGTTTGGCGAGGTGCTCGACTTTGACCCGGCCACGCAGGCGATAGGTGTGGCCGGTCTGTAGATATCCCGGGCCGACCGACACGTTTTGCGACACTTGCACGATATCGCTCTGGAGCGTGTTCTCAAGCCGCATGCTCGCGGAGCCCCGCGCCTTGACCGTGTCGTCGCGAAACGATCGACCGACGAAATCCGTCCCCTGCCAGCCTTCGACGCGCTGCCATCCGGCCGGCACGTCCTCGGTCCACTCCTCGAAGTCGCCGTTGACGAGTGTGGGCGAGGGGGTTACGGGCCAGTGCGCGACCCAGTGCGGAATCTGGCCGGTGACGGCGCAGTAGGCGAGGCCGCGTCGGTCGCCGCGCTGGGGATTGCTCTGGAACACCGGCAGGAACTCGTGGTAGAGATACCCGAAGATCGAGGCGTGCGCGAAGCCCGGCAGCGTCGGCCAGCGACTCGATTGTGCGTCGCGATAGTCCTGGATGCCGATCAGATGATTGAAGAGTTCCTGCGGTTCCTCGATGGAAAGCACGGCATCGGGTTGCACGCGCCGGCACTCCGTGGCCAGGGTCTGCAACTGCTCCGCGAACGCGTCTGCGTCCCAGACGCCGACTCCCTGCGGGTGGCCGTGCTCGGTGCTGAAACACTCGCCCTTCCCGGGAGCCAGGCCGCCGACGACCTGATCGACTTGGACCATGTCGCAACCGAGCTCCATAAGCGTGACGGCAGTCCGGTTGAACCACTGCCGCGTCCACGCGTCTCCACGGCAGAGAACCGCGTTGCGGCCTCCTTGCAGCCAGGGCAGTTTCCGCACCAGCGGCGTGCCGTCACGTTGACTGAGCGCGTGCGCCAGCCCGGTGGCGTTGAAATCGTCCCAGTCCTCCCACTCGAAGGTCCCGTCCGTGTTCTCCCGGTACTCGACGTTCCAGTAGTAGCCCGAGGGCCAGGGGAAGGCATGGCCTCCGACCCGTTGGGCCGCGGCCACGGTGCGCGAGAAGCCCGCTTCCGACGGATACGGGGGAAAGTATTTGGGCGAGACCCAACTGCCTTCCCGTTCCCAGCCCCAGAGCGCGACGACGAGGGGGACGTTTGGGAAATGCTTCTGCCAGTAGTCGGAGAGCCAGCTTTCGACTCGTTCGGGCTTGCCCAGCCAGTCGCGGTGGAACCGAATCATGCTCGGTCCCGCCTTCATCCAGTCCGGGACGTCCGTGCGTTTGGCGTAAGGCACCGCACACCACGGCTGCTCGAGCGCCCACTGCTTGTAGACGTCCGCCGCGTCGCGCCAGTCGGCCGGCTCGCCGGGAGTTCGGGCATTAAACGTGGTCGTGCTGATCTCGTAGCCCAACTCGAACGGCTTATTCACGGGATGGTAGCAGCGCCGCTGCCACGTCCACCTCAGCCCGTCCTTCGTGCGCAGGCACTCGAGTACTTTCGGAAAGCCGCGCGCGTCGCGGGTGTGCGAGAGCAAGCCTGCCCGGGGCGAATAGTAACAGCCGAACTGCGCGGCCAGAGAGCCGGGCTGGGGCAACGACAAGCCTTGACCGAGCCCCCATTTCGCCGGTTCATGGAAGACGCCGCCTTTGGTGAGTCCCACAACGACTGCGTCCGACTTGCCGTCATCCGCCAGCGGCACGCGCAGATCGAATAGGGGGAAGCTGGCCTCTTCGAGGACGATCGGCGCTTCACCCGTCACACGCAGTTGCCACCGGACGTCGTCCCGGCCGGGCAGGGTCGATGCCGTGCAGGTCACGGTCATGTCATGGCCGCCGACGCGTTGGAAGACCGCTGTCAGGCCGCGGTCGCTCACGTCCCACTCGACCTGCTCTGCGTCGTGACCGGCCAGCCGCTCGAGCTTGCCGGACGTATCACCGGGCCGGGTCCAGGCGATGGCGAACAGATCCTGCGCCACGCGCCCATTCACGAACTCCGTGCCCGTGGCGTTGTCGACGAGCGAGACCACGGCGCCCCCGCGCGCCCGGTCGAAGGCTACGGTCGAGCGGACCGTCTTCAGGGTGACGCGATCGACCTCGGCGCCAAAGACGCCGATGGCGTGCACGCATAACAACAAGGCCGTTATCGTTTTCTGCATGGTCTGCAAGCTCCCCATGAACCGCAACGCTCGTCTCGCAAGGACGCCGGAACCCCGTGGCGGTAACGTGACAAGCTGAGTCTTGATGCCGGACGGGGCCATGTCAAGCGTCCCCGGAGAATTGGCCAAGCGTCGAAGCCCCCCGGCGGAGATCCTCGACGAGGTCGTAGCGTGGTTCTTGACAACGCCACGAGCGTCGCTCAAGCTCGTGGCGGCAGGGGCTTCTCCAACAAGATCGCCGAAGGGTCGGAGACTCTGGCGCCGGTGTCGCGTCGACGATAGTCATCGACGGCCATCCTACCACCTCGGCGGGCGGTGCGGTAGAATGACGGCTTTGACGAGGCAGAACCAGCCCTTCACGAAAGGAGCCAAAATGGAAAACCAAGAAGCCGCCACCCCCAAGAAACCAATGAACAAAACGGAGATTGTAGCCTCCCTGTCCGAGGCAACCGATCTGACGAAGCAGCAGGTCACTGGGTTGTTGGATGAGCTTACCAAGCTGATCGAGAAGAATCTCAATGAGGATGGACCGGGTGAGTTTGCCATCCCCGGTCTGATGAAAATCAAGGTTGTCCGCAAGCCTGCTACCGAGGCCCGCAAGGGCATCAATCCCTTCACGAAGGAAGAGACCGTCTTCAAGGCCAAGCCCGCCAGCAATGTGGTTAAGATCATACCGTTGAAGGGCTTGAAGGATATGGTCTGATCGGCGCTGCGTTGACTTCGAAAAAAGGCCGTCGTCCAACGGTCCTTGTTTCCGTGACCGTGCGGCACTCCAATGGCTCCCATCAAGAGACCGCCAACAGACCCCGATGACGGTCTAAATCACCGTGCGCGATAGGTGAACACTCGCGCAAATGCAGAGAGAATCGGCACTTGCAGCTTCTGGCGCTACTGCGCACCGTGTAACCGGCCAAGAAGCAGCCCCGACACCGCTGAAGGTCTTATTCATCGGCAACAGCTACACGGGCGTTAATGATTTGGTTGCAACCCCCGGATCGCGTCAAGCTGCGTGGTTTAGGAAGCTGGCGAGGTGGTCACGATAGGGGTAGAGCGTTTGTTGTTCCCGCTCGATGCGCGCGGCGTGAAAGGAGGTCCAGTCTTCGTTGACGTAG
>DATKZH010000696.1:0-38054 GCA_035528065.1 Thermoguttaceae bacterium
TAAAACGCCTTCATGTGCTTACGAACTTCCGACGGATAGGGATCCATGGTCTCCTCCTGTACCACGAGATTGGCAACGACTCTCCCTATCAGTCTAACCCTTTTGCGAAAACCGGAAAGTTATTCCTCGGCCGGCCCTTAGATCCAGAGTTCCGAGTGGGGATGACGGCTCTGACATGCGTCGGGTCAGTTGCGAGGAACTCCGGGCAACGCGCTTGGGCAGAACATGAGCATACCGCTGCAACCAGCACCCGGCAAGGTAAGCGAGATCTCAAGCCGGAGCCCTGAGCACCGCTTGGAGTTCCGGCCGGCGCGGAACTGGCAAGAGCGTGCCGTGCCCAACCACGTCCTATGTTCCGTTCAAGGCAGGCCGTCGCTTGGCTCCCTCTAACCCCTCCTTCCGTCATTCGTCCCGGTCGGCCGCCAGTTCAATCCCGTCGAACGAGATCTCCCCCATCGCCCCCAACAGCCCGATGCGGAGGATCGCTTCGCGGGCTTTGGGGGGGACGTCGATCCGGGTGGACTGCTTCTGCCAGGGGAAGCTGCCTCGCCAGGGGCCCACGGTGCCTTGGCCCGTCATGTCGCGGTTCTCGTCGTAGAAGGTGATGACCAGCGCCGGCAGCTCGGTGCGGAAGATGCCGGGGCGAATGTCCTGGCAGCGAACGTGGAGGGTGACTTGGAGGCGCTCGACCTTTCGGCCGTCGACCGGGAAGCCCTGGAGCGCCCGGCAGCCGCGGCCCGGCTCGGCGTTGGTGAACCTGGCGTAGCGCTCGCCCGACGGGGCCTCGGCGTCGGTGACGATCTCGAGCTGGCGCTGGTAGTGCCATCCGGCCGGCTTGCCCGAGTCTTCCAGGACGTCTTCGAAGTCGCCGTTCTGGATCGTGGGGTTGGCCGGATCGGGCCGCACGCGGCGGCGATCCTCCGCCTCGCCGGTCATGGGCACGAAGAGCGTGGGCAAGAGCGCTTCGCGCTCGAGCTTGCCTTGCGACTTCCGGAACAGATAGAGCGTTTGCTGGTATCGCTCGCCCACCGGGATGACCATCGTGCCCCCCTCGCGGAGCTGTTCGATGAGAGGGCGGGGCACGCCTTCGGGGGAGCAGGTGACGATGATCTTGTCGAAGGGGGCGTGCTCGGGCCATCCCAGGAAGCCGTCGCCGACCTGGACGTGCACGTTGTCGTAGCGGAGCCGCAGCAGCGTGCGCGCGGCCTTGCGGCCCAGCGGCTCGACGATCTCGATCGTGTACACCTCGCGCACCAGCCCGCTCAGGACCGCCGCCTGGTAGCCGCTGCCCGTGCCGATCTCCAGGACCTTGTCGGTCGGCTGCGGGTCGAGCTGCTCGGTCATGTAGGCGACGACGAAGGGCGGGGAGATCGTCTGCTTGTAGCCGATGGGCATCGCCATGTCGTAGTAGGCGTGCTTCCGCTGTGCGCGGGAGACGAACTCGTGCCGGGGCGTGGTCCGCATCGCCTCGATCACGCGGGGATTCTTCACCCCGGCGGCGACGATCTCCTCGTCGACCATCCGGTTGCGAGCCCATTCGAGCTCCTTGGCGGTCTGGGCCCAACCGTGGGCCGGGCCGAGCCACAACGCCCAGAGGCAGCCAATGAGGACGAGTCGGAGAATGGCGGTGTTGCTCATCGGTTTGAACCTGCGGAGATGGTCGCCACGGGGCCGCGTCGGTTGCGGCCCCCCCTGCCCTGTCCTTCTGCTCGCTTGGGGATTCAGGGTTCGGAAGCCAGGGTTCAGGGGTCGGGGTTCAGGACTCGTGGACGAACGCGGAGGTCAGATCAATCCTGACCACCCGCCACTCGCCACCCGCCACTCGCCACCCACTACGGACCACGGAACCCTCGCTATTCCATTATGCGCTCTTGCGCCCGCCCACCCAAGTCGGCCCCCCTGTTTTCCGACAGGCCAATCTGCGAGAATTGACGGTTCGAGGCGATCCGGCCCCCCCTTCCCCGATTCATCGGGATGATCGATACCCGGTCCGTCGGCAATGATCAACCAATCGCTCAAGGATCTGCTGCTTGCGCGAGTTCTGCCCCGGGTGCAGACGCCGGGGCAGTACACGGGCGGGGAGCTGAACGCCGTCGTGAAGGACCACGCCCGGGTGCGGGGGAAGCTCTGCCTGGCGTTTCCCGACGCCTACACGATCGGCATGAGCCACCACGGGCTCCAGGTGCTCTACGCGGTGATGAATCGCCGGGAGGACTGGGCCTGCGAGCGGGTCTTCGCCCCCGCGGCCGACGTGGAGCGGCTCCTGCGCGAGAACCATCTGCCCCTGTACAGCCTGGAGACGTTCACGCCGCTTGGCGAGTTCGACGTGCTCGGGGTTACGCTCCAGTACGATCTCGGCTGCACGAACGTGCTGACGATCCTGGACCTTGCCGGGATCCCGCTTGCCGCCGACCAACGGACGCTCGAGCACCCCCTGGTCATCGCCGGGGGGCCGTGTGCCCAAAACCCGGAGCCGATGTCGCGGTTTATCGACCTGTTCGTGATCGGCGACGGGGAGGAGATGCTGCCGCGCGTGTGCGACGAGTGGCTGCGGCTTCGAGGGGCTCGCGGAGGAGGGTCGGGAGACCTGCGGTCGGCGGGGTCGGGAGACCCGCGCCGAGCGCGTGGGGGAGACCCGCGCCGAGCCATGCTGGCGGAGATGGCGGCGAGACTGCCGTCGGTGTATGTGCCCCAATGCTACGACGTTCAGTACGGATCCGATGGGAGCGTGGCTTCGTTGCGGCCGACGCGGCCCGACTTGCCCCAGGTGATCCAGCCGGCGGTCGTAGACGATCTCGACGCCGTGCCGCTCCCCACCGCGCCCGTGGTGCCGAACGTGGAGTGCGTGCAGGACCGGATCGCGATCGAGATCATGCGGGGCTGCCCGTGGCGGTGCCGGTTCTGTCAGTCGAGCACGACCAAGCGGCCGTTGCGACTGCGTCGGGTGGAGACGATCGTCCGGGCGGCGCTGGAGTCGTATCGCAACACGGGCTACAACGAGGTGTCGCTGTTGTCGCTATCGACGAGCGACTATCCGCAGTTCGACGAGCTGGTGCGGCGGTTGCAGGAGACGTTTCGGCCGCTCGACGTGAGCATCTCCGTGCCGAGTCTGCGGGTGAACGAGCAGTTGGCCGAGGTGAGCGAGCTGTTGGGCACGGGTCGCCGCTCCGGGTTGACGCTTGCCCCGGAGGCCGCCCTGGACGACATGCGCCGGCAGATCGACAAGCGGATCACCAACGCCGACCTGATCGAGGGCTGCCGCCGGGCGTTTCAGGAAGGCTTCCAGCGCGTTAAGCTCTACTTCATGTGCGGCCTGCCGGGCGAGCGGCCGGCCGACCTGGACGGGATCATCGACCTGGCGGAGGAGATCGCGCGGCTGGGGCGCAAAGTCCGCGGGCGAGGGGTGGCCGTGGTGGCCAACGTGTCGAACTTCGTGCCCAAGCCGCACACGCCCTTCCAGTGGAACGCCATGCAAACGCGGGCGTACTTCCGGCAAGCCCGGGAGCACCTGTTCCAGCGGCGGCGGATGCGGTCGGTGGAGCTGAAGTGCCACGATGTGGACGCGAGCCTGTTGGAAGGGGTGCTTTGTCGTGGGGACCGCCGGATGGGGGCGGTGGTCGAGTTGGCCTGGCGTTGCGGGGCCCGATTCGACGCCTGGACCGAGCGTTTCCAACCGGAGCTGTGGTGGGAGGCGTTGGCCGAGACGGGGATCGACGTGGAGGCGACGCTGCACCGCCCCCGCCCGCTCGACGCCCGGCTGCCCTGGGACCACGTCGGCATCCGCCAGGGACGCGGGCACTTGGAGCAGGAGCACGCCTGCGCACTGGAGCAGTTGGCGGCAATGGAAGGCGATGTGGCATGAGTGGCAAGTGGCGAGCGGTCAGTGGTCGCTGATCGCTCGACGTAGCAGGGCTCGGCCGCGCAGCCACACGCCGATACGCCGTTCGTAATTCATCCTTCATCCTTCATCCTTCATCCTCCCCCCCATGCCCCCCTACCGCCTACTCGCAGTCGACATTGACGGCACGCTGGTCGACCGTCGCGACGAGCTGACGCCCGAGACGCGGGAAGCGTTGCGCCGGGCAGGACGGTCGGGGATCCACGTGGTGCTGGCGACCGGGCGGAGGTACAGCCGCTCGCTGCACCTGGCCGAAGCGCTCGGGTTCGAGGTGCCCCTGGTGACGGCCAGCGGGGCCCTGGTCACGGACCCGCGCGATCATCGTACGCTCTATCGCGCCCGGTTCGACGACGCGGTGCTTTGCCGGGCGATGGCGATCATCGACCGATGCGGCTACGACCCGGTGCTCTGCGCCGACACGTACGGCCAAGGGTTCGACTTCTACCGGGCCCGCGAGGAGGTCGAAAGCCCCGAGCTCGGCGAGTACTTCGAGCGGAACCCGGGCGACGGGCGCGTCCGGCCCGATCTGATGACGGACCCGCCGCCGAACGTGTTCTCGGGCTTCACCATGGGCACGCGCGACGAGATGCTCGAGCTGGAACGGACCGTGGGCGAGCAATTGCCGGGTGGGCTGTCGACGAGTGTGCTCCGCAGCCCGATGTATAGCGGGTTCATCTACGAGTTTCGGCCCGCTGGCGTGACGAAGTGGTCGGCGATCCGCCGGTTGGCCGAAGGCTGGGGCATCGGCGACGAGGCGATCTGCGCGGTGGGCGACGACGTCAATGATATC
This sequence comes from Thermoguttaceae bacterium, assembly GCA_035528065.1. GTDB lineage: Bacteria > Planctomycetota > Planctomycetia > Pirellulales > Thermoguttaceae > DATKZH01. The sequence continues at coordinate 4,689 of DATKZH010000696.1, forward strand.
GAGATGATCCGCGCCGCCGGGTTGGGCGTCGCCATGGGGAACGCCGTGCCCGAGGTGAAACAGGCCGCCGATCGCATCTGTCCCGCGCAGGCCGACGATGGGTTGGCCGAGGTGGTCGAGTGGCTGTTGGGCGATACCGTTTAGCGGCCGACGGCACGTCGGCCCGATCCGTGTACGATTCGCCATGAAACCTTCCAGAACAGTACGGCTCGTGTCGCCTTCGATCGCGTTTGTCCTGACGTGGGCGCTGGCCATTGTCGGGACGCCCGTCGCGACGGCGGCCGAGGACGATCTGGCCGAAGCTCGGCGTCTTCTGCTATCGGGCAAGTACGCCGAAGCCGCGGAGATCTACCGGCGCGCGGCCTCGGAGGACCCGGCGGCCACGTTGGGGCTCGCCCGATCGCTGGTGGCCGAAGGGAAGTCCGAAGAGGCGGTGCAGACGCTGACCTCGGGGCCCGGCGAGCATGCCGAGCTCCATGCCGAGCTGGCCCGGTTGGCCTTCGAGCGGGGCGACCACGCGGCGGCCGAGACGCACGTCGACGCGGCCATCCGGCTCGACGCCCACCAGTTGCTCGCCCGGTGGGTCCGCGGCGAGCTGTTTCGGACAAGCGGCCGATTGAAGGAGGCGGAAGAAGCGTACCTTTGGGTGATTCGCTTCTACAACGAGCACCAGCGCGAGATCCGCCGTGCCGAGTCGCTTCGCTGGATCGGTCTGGCCGCGGCCCGCTACGCCCGGTGGAACCGGCTCAGCGATCAGTTTCAGTTCTTGGTCAAAGAGCTGTACCCCGACGCGTTGAAGATCGAGCCCGACTACTGGCCGGCCCACTACGAGTTGGGGCGGTTGTTCCTGGAAAAGTACAACCAGGCCGACGCGGCCGCGGAGCTCAGCGCCGCGTTGGAGTTGAATCCGAACGCGGCGGAAGTCCACGTCGCGCTCTCCCGGCTGGCGCTTCAGAATCGCGAGGTCGACAAGGCCCAAACGTCGCTGGAGCGGGCCCTCCAGATCAACCCGAATCTCCCGTCGATCCACCTGGTCCTGGCGGACCTGGAGTGGGCCAACTTCCGGCCGGAAGAGGCGATCCGGACTCTCGACGAACAAGCCCTGCGGCTTAACCCCGTGTCGGAGGAAGCGTTGGGCCGGCTGGCCGCCTGCTACGTGTTGTTGGACGGACTGCCCGAAGAAGGAGGAGAGACGCGGTTTGCGCGACTGGTCGAGCAAGTCACGGCCCGCAACGAGCATGCCGGCGGGTTCTTCTACACGCTGGCCGATTGGCTCAGGGCTCGACACAAGATCCCCGAGGCGGAACGGTTCTACCAGGAGGCGATCCGGCGGATGCCGCAACTGGTCGGGCCCCGGGCGGAGCTGGGCATGATGTCCATGGACGCGGGCGAGGAAGCCAAAGCCCGAGGGCTGCTCGAAGCCGCGTTCGAGGCCGATCCGTTCAACGTCCGCGTGGACAACATGCTCAAGGTGCTCGACCTGCTGGACGAGATGGCCACGCGCAAGACCGAGCACTGCGTGGTCAAGTTCGACGCCGAGCGCGACGAGTTGCTGGCGCGCTACGCGGCGCGGCACCTGGACGCGGTCTACCCGGAGCTGTGCGATCTGTTCGGGTACGTCCCGCCCCAGCCGCCGTTGGTGGAGGTGTTCAACCGGGCGCACGGGGTGGGCGGGCAGCAGTGGTTCGGGACGCGACTGATCGGCTTGCCCTACTTGGGAACGGTGGCCGCGAGCACGGGCCGGATCGTGGGGATGGTCTCGCCCAGCGAGCCCGATTTGCCGCTGGAGTTCAATTGGGCGCAGACGCTCAAGCACGAGCTGGTCCACGTGATCACCCTCCAGCAGACGCATTTCAACATTCCGCACTGGTACACCGAAGGCCTGGCCGTGTGGAGCGAAGGCTGTCCCCGGCCGCAGCGGTGGAATGAGCTGCTGGTGCGCCGGGCGTCCAAGGGGGGGCTGTTCGATCTGGAGACGATCAACTTCGCCTTCACTCGCCCCAATTCGAGCGACGACTGGCACCTGGCCTACTGCCAGGCGGAACTCTACGTGGAGCACATGCTCCGCGGGCGATCGGAGGACGTCCTGCGCAGGCTCCTTTCGGCCTATGCCGACAACCTGACCACGAGCGAGGCGATCCCACGGGTGTTCGGCGTCTCGGAAGCGGAGTTCGAGCGAGGCTACCTGGAGTACGTGAAGGGGATCGTGGCGGGGCTGGCGGCCTCGAGCGGGCCCCAGGCGGGGAGCTTCGCCGAGTTGCTCCGGGCGCACGGCGAGAACCCCGACGACGTCGATCTTTGCGCCCGAGTGGCGTACGGGTATCTTGGGCGCGGGGCGCTCGACGAGGCCCTCAACGCGGCCGACCGCGCCCTGGAGCACGATCCCAAACACCAACTGGCCACCTACGTCGTCGCTCGGCTCCAGGCGCAAGCCGGACGGACCGAGCAGGCAATCGCGATTCTGGAAGCCTGTCTGAACCGCGAGGCCCCGGACCCCCGGGCACTCAACCTGCTGGCCGGCTTGAAGCTGAAGACGGAAAAGACTGCCGAGGCTGCCCAGTTATACCAGCTTGGCGCCGAGCACGATCTATACAATTTAAGATGGCCGAGGGCGCTGGCGCGTGTGTATTTAGTGTCTGGCGACGATGAGCGACTGGCCGAAATCCTTGCACGGCTGGCCGATGCCGATCCTGACGACTTGGCTACCCGGAAGAAGCTGGCCGAGCTGGCCCTGGCGCGGCAGGATTTTGCGGCAGCGGCGGACTGGGCGAACCGGGCGCTGGAGATCGCCGTAACGGATGCGGAGATCCACCGGGTGTTTGCCGAGGCGTCGCTCGGGCGGCATAATTTCGGGGAGGCGATCCGGGAGTTCCGCGCCGCGATCGAGCTGGGCGACGAGACCCCCCCTCTTCGGACGGGTTTGGCAAGGGCCTATTTGGAGGCCGGCCAACCCGCTGAGGCCCGCCAAGTCCTTGAGGAGCTGCTTCGGCTTGATCCGAACCACTCGGAGGCGGGGGCGCTTTTGGAGCAACTGGAGGAGAAAGACGAGCTGTGACCCCGAACCCCACTCCGAACGACCCCTCCGGGCCGGAATCCTCCCCCCAGGGCGAGTCGGCGCCGATCACGCTGGCGGAGTTCCAGAGGCTCATCCGCGACATGTATCTCCCTCGGGACGTGGATCGAGGCGTGGACGGGACGTTCATGTGGCTGATAGAGGAGGTCGGGGAGCTGGCCGCGGCCCTGCGCGAGGGGAGCCACGAGGAGCGGATGGCGGAGTTTGCCGACGTGCTGGCCTGGCTGGCGACGATTGCCAACGTGCTCGACGTCGACTTGACGGAGGCGGTGAGAAAGAAATACGGGTCCGGCTGCCCCGGCTGCGGTCAAAGGGTGTGCCAATGTCCGGAAGCGGGGAAGCCATGATCCGGCCCTCGGCTGCTATTCTGATGGTGGGTCTTTTGTTACTTTTCCCCGGGGCTCCGCGCAGCTCGGGGGCCGCGCCGGCGTTGCCGTCGGGCGGCGGACCGGAGATCGCGGGCGTTCGCGTGGGCGTGGCCGGACGCTACAAGCCGGGTTGCTGGACGCCGGTCCGAGTCGCGCTTCGTGGTGCGAAGACGCTCAACGGCGGCGAAGTCGCGCTGACGGTGCCCGACGGCGACGGCGTGCCCAGCCGGTTTGCCACCCCCCTGCCCTCCCCTGCCCCGGACGACGGAACGGGCCAAGCGTCCGTGGTCTTGTACGCCCGGCTCGGTCGAGTCAAGAGCGAGCTTGCCGTCGAGCTGCGTACGGCGGACGGCGTGGTCGATCGCCGGGTGTTCAAGCCGGGCGCGAGCGCGGATTACTTGCCGGCCATTCTCTCGGAGCAGGAGTTGGTGATCACCGTCGGCCCGGGTTCGTTGGGGGTGGAGGAGGCCGTCCGACTGCTCGACCAGGAGCCGGACCGGCGCACGGTGGTCGTTCGCGTCGAGGAGTTCGAGGAGCTGCCCGAGCGATGGTACGGGTACGAAGCGGTCGACACGGTCGTGCTTTCGACCAGCGATCCCGGGATCTACGCCGGCCTGAAGCCGGGCGATCCCCGCGTGGTCGCGCTGGACGAATGGGTTCGCTTGGGCGGAAGGCTGGTGTTGTGCGGCGGCGAGCACGCCGAGGAGGCGTTGGGCCGCGAGCCGGAGTCTGCGATGGGCAGGTTCGCCCCAGGTCGGATCAAGGAGATGGTCACGTTGCGGGCGGTGAAGGACTACGAGCTCTACGCCGGGAGCTCCGTTCGGATGCCCGGATCGAGGGATGGAATCCGCGTGCCCCACCTGATCGACGTGGACGGGAAGATCGAGGCCGCCGACGGCCAATTGCCGCTGGTGATTCGCGGGGCCCGCGGCTTCGGGCAGGTGACGTTCGTCGCGGCCGCCCTCGACCGGCCGCCGCTGGCCGAATGGGAGGATCGGGCGCTCTTGACGGGCAAGCTGCTCGGCTATCCGGCCACGCCCGGCGACGAAGACGAAGAGGGCACCGCCCTGATGCACTACGGCTACACCGACCTCTCCGGACAGTTGCGAAGCGCCCTGGATCAGTTTCCCAGCGTGTGGGTGGTTCCCTTCTGGCTTGTGGTCGGGCTGGTTGTTTTGTACGTCCTGGCGATCGGGCCCGGCGATTACTTCCTGCTGCGCAAGGTCGTCGGCCGGATGCAGCTCACGTGGATTACTTTTCCTTTGATCGTCGTCGCGTTCAGCGCGACGGCGTACGTGCTGGCGCACCGCTTCAAGGGAGATCGGGTCCTGGTCAATCAGGTCGACCTGGTCGACGTGGACGTGGAGTCGGGCCGCGTGCGGGGGACGGCGTGGGCGAACGTGTTCAGCCCGCGGATGAACCGCTACCATCTGGCATTCGAGCCCCGGCTGCTCGGCGGCCGGGCGGACGGAGAGGCCGCCGCGCTCTGCGCCTGGCTCGGCCTGCCCGGCGACGCCTTGGGGGGCATGAACCCCAGGACGGCCGAGCCGGCGGTCTGGCAGAATCACTACGGCTTCTCCCGCGACCTGGACGCCCTGGACGACGTGCCGATCCCCATCTGGTCGACCAAGAGCCTCACCGGGCGCTGGACCGCGCGGGCCGATGTCCCCGTCCAAGGCCGGCTGACCGAGGTGGAAGGCTTATTGCAGGGCACAATTACCAATACGCTCCCCTTCGCCCTTTCCGATTGTCTCTTGGCCTACGGCATTCACGCGTACGAGCTCGGGGCGGTGGGGCCGGGCGAGACGGTCGAGGTGGGCCTGAGGCGCCGCGAGCTGAAGTCGTTGCTCACCGGCCGTCAGATCGTGATCGTCAAAGAGGAGGAGAAGGACGACTACCGCTCCCAGTCCACGCCGTACGATCAGTCGAGCGTCGACGTGGCGTACGTCCTCCGCGCGATGATGTTCTACGAGGCCTGCGGCGGTCGGAACTACACGGGCCTGTCGAACCGCTATCAGGCCTTCGTCGACCTCAGCCACCTGTTGAAGACGGGCCGGGCCGTCCTGGTCGGCCGGGCCGAGCCCGCGGCGGGCGACGCCGAGCGCCACGGCGCCGAGCTGCTGTGCAACGGCCGGCCCGTGCCGCGCGGGCAGGTCCGGCACACGGCCGCGTATCGGTTTGTGTTTGCGGTGGAGAGTGGGGAGTAGGGAGTGGCGAGTGATGAGTGGCGAGTGGCGAGTGTGATGATTACGTCCCACTTGACGGCGAAGCCCACGGGCCGCGCTCGCGTGGGATGGACGATGTAAGGCTAGTTGTCATGTCCGGCGGTCGCCGCACGAGTGACCCGAGCGTAGCGAGTTCTAATAAATAGACCCCCATTTGCGACACAGCCAATCGTGATCAAGACACAAGACCTGACGAAAGTCTACGGCGAGATTCGGGCCATCGACCAGCTCACCTTGGAGCTGGCCCAGGGCGACTTGTTCGGCTACATCGGGCCCAACGGGTCGGGGAAGACCACGACGATGCGGATCCTGGCCACGCTGTTGCAGCCGAGCTGGGGCGAGGCCTACGTGTGCGACTACTCGATCTACACCCATCCCAAGGAGATCCGCCGCCTGGTCGGCTTCATGCCCGACTTCTTCGGCGTCTACGACGACATGAAGGTGATCGAGTACCTCGAGTTCTTCGCCGCCTGCTACCGCATCAAGGGCCCCAAGCGGCGCAAGGTGTGCGACGAGATGCTCGACCTGGTCGACCTGGGGTACAAGCGCCACGCCCTGGTCACCAGCCTCTCCCGCGGCATGACGCAGCGGCTGGGCCTGGCCCGGGTGCTTCTGCACGATCCGCAGGTCCTCATCCTCGACGAGCCGGCCAGCGGCCTGGACCCCCGGGCGCGGATCGAGATTCGCCAGGTCCTCAAAGAGCTCCGCAACCTGGGCAAAACGATCATGGTCTCCAGCCACATCCTCCCGGAGCTTGCCGACGTCTGCAACAAGGTGGGGATCATCGAGCAGGGCAAGCTGTTGGTCTCGGCCGAGGTGGCCGAGGTGATGCGACAGGTCCGCCAGCAGCCGGTCCTCCAGATCGGCGTGGTCGGCGACCCAGACGCCGCCGCCAAGCTGCTCGAAAGCCACGACCTGGTCGACAAGGTCGAGATCCGCGACGGCCAGCTCTACGCCACGCTCAACAAGGGCGTCGAAGACTACAGCGATCTTCCCACTCTGCTCGTTCAAGCCGGCTACAAGCTGAGCACCTTCAAGGAAGACGAGATCAACCTGGAGACGGCGTTCATGGCGCTGACGAAGGGGATCACGGCGTAGCGGGGAGACGGCGTGTGGATACCGCGGGCACGCTTGCGGCGTTGTGCTCGGACCACCGCAGCATGTTCACTCACGCGAGGAGGGCGCCCGGCGCCGAAGGCCAACCGCACTTGCGAGAAGCCCGTCGTGTCGGGCGGATCGCCATGCTGGGAGGACCGTCGACATGCTTCTTTGGGATCCACTCGTCGATCTGCTCCGCGCGGCGATCTTTGCGTACGCGCAGGCGTGCGGCGGGAACGTGGGCGTGGGGATCGTGGCGGTGACGTTTCTGGTGCGGATGGCGATGCTGCCGCTCACCCTGCGCCTGGCCCGGCTCACCGCGGCCCATCGGGAGGCCATGCTCAGGTTGAAGCCCAAGCTGGAGCGGATCCGCACGCGCTACCGGGGCAAGCCCGAGCGCGTCGCCCGCGAAACGCGGCGGCTGTTCGACAAGGAGGGGGTCTCCCGCCTGCCGCTGGCGGGGTGCCTCGGCTCGCTGGTGCAGATGCCGGTGCTCGTCGGGCTCTACTCCGCCGTGCGAGGCGCCGCGGCGGCCGGGGGCCGGTTCCTTTGGATCCGGAACATCGCCAAGCCGGACTTCCTGCTCGCGATCGCCGTCACCGCGCTGACCTACGCCGCAGTCGCACTGGGTGCGAAGGACGCGGAACAGAACAAGACGGTGATGCTCCTGATCCCGACGGTCGTGACGGTCCTTGTCCTCTCCAGGCTGGCCGCAGGCATCGGCCTCTACTGGGGTGTATCCAGCCTCGTGAGCCTGTTGCAGGCGGCGATCATCCGGCGGCAGTCGACGGCCAAGGCGTGCTGAGCCGGTGGCTAGAAGGTTCCCGAGCCTTGCCCAGACGGGACCAGCTCGTGCATAACCTGGCAACGCGGTCGCGCCTGCTGGAAATCGGCGAGCCCTTCTGAGGTGACGCTCGTGCCTCGGACATCGAGGAACTCAAGGTTGGGAAGCGCGTTCAGGTGTTGGAGTCCCGCGTCGGTGATGCGCGTGTTCTGAAGCGTCAAGGTTTTGAGGTCACGCAGTCCGTGAATGTATCCTGGCCCGGCGTCGGTGACTTCCGTGTCTCTGAGTACGCCGGAATCGAGCTTGGCCGACCTCGCCAAACTGCCCAGTCCGGCATCCGTAGTCTTGGTCCCGCTGAGGTCGAGGATCGCGAGGTTGGATAGCGACCGGAGATGTTTGAGCCCACGACCCGTGATCTCGGTGTCTTTGAGACTCAGATACTCAAGTTGGGACAGGTTGCGGAGATGGGCCAAGGCGTCATCGGTGATCGGGTTACCGTCCAGGGTGAGATAACGGAGGCCGGTCATGCCGGCAACGTGAATCATGTCCGCGTCCGTGAATTGGGCGTTGGTAAGATCCAAGTGACACAACTCCTTGCGGTCTTTCACCTGCACGAGGCCCGCGCCGGTGATCTGCGCCCAGTCAACGGCCAGCCACTCCAGGCTCGTGAGCGTTCTCAGGTCTGCGAGGCCGGCCGCCGTGACGTTCGTCCCGACGAGATTGAGCCCCTTGAGCTTGCGCAGTGCTCGCAAACGCACGAGTCCGGCATCGGTCACGTTCGTCCCGCCCAGCGAGAGCTGCTCAAGTTCCGTCAGGGCGGCCAGGTGCGAGAGCCCGCGGTCGGTGATGGGGGTATCGGTGAGTTCGAGGCTCTGGAGTCTCCGCAGATTTCCCAAGTGGACCATGCCTTCGTCGGTGATGCCCGACTCGAACAAGTTCAGCCCGCGGAGATTCGGGCATTCACGCAGATGGACGAGCTGCGAATCGTCCTCAAGGGGCATGGACAAATCCAGCGCTTCGAGCTTGGGGAGGCAACGAAGATAGGACAGGTCGTCCGCACTCCAGTCGTTGAGTCTCTTCAGATGCGGAAGATGCCGCACTTGCGAAGTGTCCTCTGCACTGACCGTGAGGTCGACGACGCGGTCGAAAGCGCGAAAGGCTCGTTCTCCGACGAGCCTCCGAAGCCACGTGGGCCCGCCCGGCTGCCAGAGAGCGGCCGGGCCATCAACATCGAGCCGCGCCAAGGCCCGCTCCTCTTTCCGATACTCGGCCGCCTGGACCGTCAGCCACGCCAAGAGCCCGCTCGCGACCGTCATCAACAGGAGCAGCTCGATCAGGTGGAACTGGAACAGGCGCCGCCGGCGTCGTCTCCAGGCCTCGAAAGCCGCGCCCCCCAGCGCCACGAGCCCGATCGCCACCACGACGTCCAACGCCAGTTTCAGGACGTGGAACTCCTCAACTCCCTTCGTACATGACCAGATGGACCACGGGTCGAGTGCACCGACGTCAGGGGGATAGGAAGAGCCAGTGAACTCGGCCGAGCGCAGGAGATAGGTCAGCGGCCAGCCGTGTTCGAGACGTTCGTACAAATCGAAGCTAGCGCCTGGGTCGGGGAATTCGGGGACGAGCACAAGCTGGCCCGGTACGTTCGCCAGCGCGAGTGCCACGACGAGGATCACCAGCACGACGTACGTGGAACCGTGCAGGTGATACCAGGGGCGCCGGGTTTCCGACCGATCGTCGTCGCGTTGCTCGGTGGGCACGACCGGGTCTCCGTGTTTCACGTCGACCGTTCTCTTGCTCCCTGGCGTCGGCCGAAGAACAGCGCCGCTCGGGGCGTAGCAGGCACACGCCGTGTGCCGTCCGCCGGCTACGGCACACGCCGTGTGCCGGCTACGGAAGTCGGCAAGTCGTTTTCGGCCGATACCTATAGACTACCGCTTTCGCCAACCTTTGTATACCGCAGCAGCGCCGACCCCGGCACCGCCGGGATCTCGATCGTGCGCCGCTCCAGCTCCCGGCCGGATAGCTCCTCGGGTTCGCCTTCGTCGTACGTCTCGCCCGTGACCGTGACCCGGTACGTAGCCGCCGGGTCGATGTTGTGAAGCTGGACCTGGCAGGTGGGTTCGGTCGCCTCCGGGCGGCGGAAGAAGAGGGCGCAGCCCTCGCCCAGGTCGGTGCGGTCGAGCTGGTAGGCGTACCAGTCGGACTGGCTGGTGGTGAGCGGCAGGAGCGGGTAGATGTCGCCCTGGAAAAGGGGACGCAGCTCTTTCAGCTCGGCGATGGCCTGCCGGGCAAGCTCGTCGGAGAACCCTTCGCCGTCGAGGTCGTTGTAGATGACGATGCCGGACGCCATGGCGCTGCGGAAGCAGTACGGACGCAGGTCCCACGCGGGTCCGGTGTGGAACGGCAGATAGAGCGAGAGCCCGGTGACCATCACCTGGTCGGCCCGGCCCATCATCGGCCAATGCCCGGGGCCCTTGAGCCCTTGGCCGATGTCGTTGAAATCGCTTCGCCAGAGGGTGAACGCCCGGCGGTTGGTCTCCAGGTCGATTCGCCGCCCGCCGCCGCAGCAGTTGTCGATCAGCAGCCCGGGGTTGCGCTCGAGCAGATCGGACCAGACGCGGTAGAAGCCCTCGACGTGTCGCATTTCGGCAACGCCGATGCGGTCCGAGGCTTCTTCGGGCGGCTCGGAGCCGCGGCGTTCGCGATAGCCGATGCCGAGGTCTTCACGATAAATGTCGATGCCCCACTCCTCGATCTTCCCGCAGAGCCAGTCGGTGACGAACTTCTGCGTGGCCGGCTCGCCGAGCTTCAACACCCCCCCCTGCCCCGGCTCGCCGCCGTGGACGTGCTCGAAATGCTCGCGGGCCCATTGCGTGTCGGGACGGACGTGAAACGGGGCAAACCAGAGGACGAATTTCATCCCGTGCCGATGGGCGGCGTCGCTCAGGGGGCGAAGCCCGCGGGGGAAGTCGTCGGGCCGCGGGTACCAGTTGCCCAGGTTCTGGTGCCACGGCTGGGGATACCAGTAGGCGTCGAGCCAGTAGGCTTCGCATCCCCAGTTGGCGATTTTGGGGATCACGGCCAGCTCGCCTTGCTCGTTGAGCGTTTCCAGGGGTGTTTGGTCCCGCTTTGCCCGGACGTACAGGCCGGCCGTGCTGTTGTGGGCCACCGGGGGCTCGGCCGGCTTGCCGTCGCGCCGCTGGACGTAGTGGTCGAGCATCAGCCGCCGGAACCGGTTGTGGCCGTCGATCATCTCGTCGCCGAGATAGCGCATCAGGAGGATCCGCGGCGTGCGCACGCGCTCGCCGGGCTGGAGGCGGAAGTACGTGTTCTGCATCCCGGCCCGAACCGCCAGTTGGCCGGCGGGCTGATGCAGGAATTCGGCCATCCAGCGGCCCGACCAGCCGACGGCCAGGATCCATCCGCCCCCCGGGGCCTTGAGATTGAAGAACGGAAAACAGGACGTGTCCGACGAAGTGCCCTGGAATTGCCGCGTCCGGCCCCGTTCGAGCAGTTCATCGTGCGGCAGGAACGACTCGGCGGTGCAGCCGTCGCCGTTGGACCACCGCAAGGTGGCCGAGCCGTCGGCGCCCGCGGCTTCCACGAGACGCGACGTGTCGAGCGGCATGAGCTGCTCGATGATCGGCGTGTCGGCCGTGCCCGTGTTGCTGAGGTAAAATACCCAGTCGACGCCCGCGGCATCGGCATAGGTGGCCACGTGACACTCCAGCAGGAGGCCGGTGTTGGGGCACTGGTAGGAGATCACGCGGCGTGACCCGCCGTCGATGGGCTCCGTTTCGGCGGAGTACTCCCACTCCGGGAGAAGCTCGTGGGAGGGATTGCCGCCGTAAGTGAAGGAAAACGGGGCGTTGGAAGGATTCTCTTGCCACGGACCAAGGTCCGACCTGGCCAACTCGCCGAGCCGTCGGGTCGAGCCGTCGTCGAGCGTCACCGCGGCCTCGGCCCAGGTGCACTGGTCCCACCCCCGACCATTGCCGCCGTCGTCGACTTCCAGGACGAACTCCCTGCTCCCATTCAGGGGCACGTCGACGTCGACCGGGCGGCTTTTCAGCTTCAACACCGGCGTGGAGAATACCCGCTCACCGGCGACCGCCACGTGGAATCGGGCCGATCCGGCGTCCGGGTTGCCTTGCGTGCTGTGGTTGTTGTCGATGCCCACGATGGCGGTGAACCGGACCGCCGGTCGGCCGAGACGCACTCGGACCACGGCCGGGGCGTCCATGTAGATCCCGTGCTCGTACTGCCGGTCGCCGAGCTTCAGCGGGGCGTTCCAGGCGGTCCGGTTCTGGAGCACCTTGTGGCTTTTGCGCAGAACAACCATCGCGTCGGTCGCCGGAGGAGGAGCCGCTTGCCGCTTCGCCCGGGTTGGCTTCGCAAAGACGTCCTCCGCCCACTGGTGGGCCAACCGGATTTCGTCCCGCTGCTGCACGTCGGCCGGATCGGCCGTCGCAGCGGATTCCAGCGCGCAAACGGCAAACGCCACAGCAAGGACCGTCAGCCGGAACACGATTGCTGCACGGGCCTGATGCGATGGGCTCCACACGTGGGACTTGCTCGTTCGAGCCGACATAAGGTCACCTATTGACAGGGGCTACAAGCGGGCCGGAGAATGCACGGGTCGGTGTCCGATCACAAGCATGTACGGGCCAGTGTCCGATCATAACGACCGGGACTCCGCCGCGTCAATTCGCGCGCCGCAAGAGCTTCCACGGGAACGCGAGGGAAAAGGTGAAACCATGAGATGCTGCTACGCTGTTCTCTTGTGGATTGCGGCGGTTGCGTTGAGCCGTGCGGCGTCGGGTGAGCCGCTGGTCTACGAGCGGTTCGAGAAGTCGGCGGTGGGGACCGTCCACGGGGAGATTCACTTCACGACCGACGTGGTCGGCCACGGCGGTCTGGCCGAGCCGAACCGGCACGCGGCCGTGTTCGACGGGAAGCCGGAGACCTGCGTCGGCTACGGCACGGCGACCAAGGTCACTTCGACCGATTTCACCGTCGAGGCGTTCATCCAACCGGCCCGGCGGCCCAGGTACGACGCGGTGGCGGCCGATTGGAGCGAAGACGGGGAGAATCGCTCGTGGGCGCTGGTGCTGCTCTCCAACGGTGCGTTGCGGTTCGACGTCTCGCCCGACGGGCGGTTCTACGCGGAGAACAAGCTGGAGACTCCGCCGCGATTGATCCGGATCGGCCAGTGGTATCACGTGGCGGCGGTGAGCGAGGGCGACACGAGCCGGATCTACGTCAACGGCCGCGAGGTGGCCGCGAAGACGCGCTCCAAGCCCGGGATCTTCACGGAGAACTCGGCCTCGTTGAAGATCGGCAACGTGGATCGGTACGCCACCGACGGTCCTCGCCCGTTCCGCGGTTGTCTCGACGAAGTCCGCATCACCGAGCAAGCCCTCGGTCCGGCCGACTTCCTGAAGACGAAAGACGAGATGCCCGAGGTGAGCGGCCCGGTGCCGCAGAGCTACGAGCTGCCGTTCGCAGCGACTGCCGAAGACGACGCCCAGGCGTGGCAGGAGCGGGCTCGAGCCCGGCTGTTCGAGCTCGTCGAAGCGCAGCAGCCCCGCTACTCGACCGACGAAGTGGCCCTCGACTTCCAGCTCGGCGACCCGGAAGACAAAGGGGAGTATACGCTCTACAAGGCGTCGTTCCAGGGCAACACGAAGGAAGGGACTCGGCACGCGTGCCTGTTCGCCGTGCCGAAAGGGGACGGGCCGTTCCCCGCCGTGCTGTGCATTCACGGCCACGGCGGCTCGGCGGAGGCCGCGTTCGATCCAAAAGGGATCTACCACGGCTTTGCCGACCGGTTCGCCCGGGGCGGCTACGTGGTGCTGGCGCCGTCGTTTCCGCATCGCGAGTATTGCGCGATGATGCTTTGGGACCTCTTCCGGTGCGTCGACGTGCTGGCGTCGCGGCCGGAGGTCGACCCCGAGCGGATGGGCGTGGGCGGCCTGTCGATGGGCGGCGAGTGGACCATGTGGATCGCCGCCTGCGACCCGCGGCTCAAGGCGGCCGTCGTGAGCGGGTGGATGTGCACCACCGAGGGCGTCTTCTCCGTGCCCAACTGCGCGTGCTGGGAGCTGCCGGGCTTCGTGGAGCTGATGGACGTCTGCGAAGTCCACCTCCTCATCGCCCCGCGGCCCGTGCTGTTTGAAAGCGCCGAGCTCGACCCCTGCTTCCCGATCCGCTACACGAAGGAGGGCTACGCGCGGATCCGTGCCGGCTACCAGGTCTTCGGCGCCGAGGACGCGTGCCGGCAGGACGTCTGGCCCTCGGGCCACGAGTGGCACGGCGCCGTGGCGTACCCGTTCGTCGACAAGGTGCTCGGCGGGCGCGCGGCGGACGTTGAGTGATCTCATCCTCGCCCTGCAAGGAGACTCCCCATGAACCGGCACCCTGACCGCCGCACCACGCGGCGACGCTTTCTGATCACCGCGGCGCAAACGGGTGGGCCGCTTGCCTTGGCTGGGATGGCTTGCGCGAGAGCCGGCGGGGCATCGCGGCGACCGCCCAACGTGCTTTGGATCATGACCGACGACCACCGGCCCGACTCGTTGGGCTGTGCCGGGCCCGATGGCCCGAAGACGCCTCACATCGATCGGATCGCCCGGCGCGGCGTGCACTTTCGCCACGCCTTCTCGCAGGGCCCGATCTGCACGCCGTCGCGGTCGTCGATCATCACGGGCCGCTACTGCCACGCGATCGGGGTCATGTCCAACGGGAACCGGCTCGCTCCCGACGCCCCCTATCTGACGCGCCCCTTGCAGGAGGCGGGCTATCGGCTCGTCAACGTGGGCAAGAAGCTCCCGTCGCCGAGGATCTTCGACGTCCACGTGCGCCCGCCCGGCTACGGCGGACCGGGGGCGACACCCTACGAGCTGAAGCCCGAGTTCGCCGCCAGGGAGAAGGAGCTCGGCGTTCTGCACCTCAAGGAGGAGTTTCCGATCATCATCGCCGGTCGATATCCGCTGCCGGCGAGTGAAACGGAGCCGGCGATCACGGTCACGGGTGCGATCCGCCAGATCGAAGCGGGGCTGAAGGCGCCCTGGATGCTCCGCGTGTCGATCATCGCCCCGCACACGCCCATCTTGGCGCCCGAGCCGTTCGACACGATGTACGACCCGGCCGAGGTCGCCTTCCAACCGCCGACCGAAGAGGAGCTGGCCGCGAAGCCCCGCTACGAGCGCGAGATGCTCCAGAAGTGCCAGGGCAGCAGGCATTTGAGCGAGGAAGAAATCCGGCGGTCCCGTGCGTGCTACCGCGGCTTGGTCTCGCACGTCGACGACCAGATCGGGCGTCTCCTGGCCGCCATGGACGAGCGCCGGCTGTTGGACGATACGCTCGTCGTGATCACGTCGGATCAGGGCGTTTTGCTGGGCGAGCACGGCCTGTTCATGAAGCGCAACTTCTACGAGCAGAGCGCGGGCGGAATCCTCATCGTCTCCTGGCCGGGCCGGTTGCCCGAGGGAAAGGTGATCGACGACCCGGTCGAGCTTATCGACGTGATGCCCACGATGCTCGACGCGGCGGGCGTGCGGCCGCCGTCGACGGTCCAGGGCCGCAGCCTCCTGCCGTTGATCGCCGGTCGCGAGCCGGGCCGCGACGCCGTGTTCTGCGAGATCGACTTCACCAAGCCGCAGTTCGAGCGCTACTACCTACCCAACAGCCGCCGCGTGATGGTGCGAACGCGGGACTGGAAGACGTCGTACTTCGTCGACCGCTCGGGCGACGCCCGCGACGGCGACCTCTATCACCTGGCCGACGACCCGGACGAAGTCCGCAATCTCTGGGGCGACAAGACCTACGCCGACGTGGTCGCCCGGCTGGAAGCGCGGGTGAGGCAGTGGGACGAGGAGACGAAGGGGTGATCGTGAGGCTGCGGGACGCGTGAACGTGCCCGGTTATGCTTCCGCTCGTTCCCAGGCTCCGCCTGTCCCCTCGTTCCCAGGCTCTGCCTGGGAACGCACTACCCGGCAGGCTCTGCCTGCCCTCGTTGGCGCTGGTTGCCTGTACGGAGTCGTTGCGGCTCGGCGGTGTGTGGGGCGAGGCGGAGCCTGGGAACGAGGGTGAGGAATGTTGAATCAGGGGGAACAACCACGCTGGAAGGTCATCTAGAATGGCGCTCTTGAGACACCACCACGCCTTTCTTGAACTTCAAGAAGAACCCCTGCTGAAACCCCTGATGCCAACCGAGCGTATATTCCTCGGGATTACCCTCCGGTGTCTGTCTGCTATCGCGAAATGGCTGCCCTAATCGCTCGATCACGTCGGCTTCCGTCATCCCGGTAAAGTCTCCCCAGAACCTTGGCGGACCGTGTTCCACAAACAGAACCGCAGCGATAATGAGCAGAAGCACAAGCGCGACCTCGCCAAGCCTTTTCATGCTGCGCCTCCGCTAGAAAGGGCCGTCGAACGGAACGCACGGGTGGAAGGGCCCGAGCGAACGGTGAGAACGGTCAGTAACCGGTCATTCTACCATCCCCGCCACCGCGTGCAACTCGCCGAAGGAGCCGGCGCGGTATGGGCGTGCTTCGTGTCCGTCGCCGCCACGGCTGCCCCGCGACAATCGTGCCCAACCAAGCGACGATGCTCTGGTGGTCGTTGCCTGTACGGAGTCGTTGCGGCTCGGCGGTGTGGGGGGCGAGGCGGAGCCTCGCGTTAGGGCGTTCCCAGGCAGAGCCTGGGAACGAGGGAAAGTTCAACAGATACACTGCGGAGACGATCTGGCAGACCGGGATCCCCCAGCTTCGTTTGCGGACCACGCCGATCGCGGAGATGATCCCGGCACAACCGCCGACGAGGAGAACCCAGCCGAGGACGGGCGAGGCTTGCGGCTGTGAGTTGTCGACCAAGAGAGCGATGCCCGCAAGGACTGCGATGGTCCCGAACAACACGTAGAGAAGACAGATGGCTCGAATGCTGCGAACTGTCCGTGCTCTCTTGGCCGCGATTGCCGGGTCTTCGGCCACCGACACGTCTGCGTATTCGTCGTCGACGGCTTGTGGAGATTGATAGGGGTTGACTTCGGTCATGGAGCGTTCCTATCGGTCCAACGGCAGGCGTAACCGAGGCCCACAGGACGGGCGCGAAGCGGCGCTGCGATACGCCGTGTCTTCTGACTGGCTAACCGAGGGGGTCATCCTACACCCTCCGGGATACCCGGGCAATCTGGCTCCCCGGCAAACTTAACCGGCGGCACGCTTTCGGCGAAGGATTCACCCGGTATGATCACATAAGAGAGTGAGGGGCAGCGACGGTATACCGGCCCGCCGCCGCAGGATGCCGTAAATGACTGGGAGATAAGAGCTTGCGACCCGTCTTCCACCAGCGGTGGCGTGCCGCGGCGCTGGCCGGCGATCCGCAGGCGGTCGACGTGCTTGCCGCGAAGGCGATCGGGCCGCTCTACCGTTTCTGCCAATCCCAATTGCCCGTAACGCGCGCAGACGCAACCGCTTCCAGCATCGCGGAGCGCCGTTTGCGCCCCAACGGGGCCTGCGATTCTCCCGGAAGACCGCTTCGCTTGCCTTGTCTATGGCCTTACTGATGATCATAATGTCCGCGGTGGATATTCCTGGTAAGAAGCGCCCCGACCTTTGCAGGTTGCCGCTGTGCCCTCCAACGATAGCGCTGAAATCCGTCTTGCGATGGGAGGGGATGCCGACGCTCTGGCCCGGCTCCTCGAGCAATACGGCCCCGCCGTGCGGCGGTCGATCCGCGGCGAGATTTCCCCGCAGCTTCGGGCGGTTCTCTCCGAAGACGACGTGATGCAGGAGAGCTACGCGGACGCGTTCCTCTCCATTCACCAGTTGGGCCCCGAGGGGTCGTTTTTCCCTTGGCTCCTGCGGATCGCCAAGAACAATCTGCTGGATGCGGCCAAGGGTCTGCGGGCCGAGCGTCGCGGCGGGAATCACTCGCGCGTGGAGACCGAGCGCGGCGAAGAGGGGGCGCTTTCGCTTCTCGACGTTCTTGCCGACAGTGGGACGACGCCGAGTCGCGGGGCCATGCGCGGGGAACTGGGAGAAGTCCTGGCCGCTGCCTTGGCCCAACTGCCCGACGCGTACCGCGAGGTCGTGCGGCTGTACGATCTGGAGTGCCGGCCGGTGGACCAGGTGGCCCGGATGCTCGAATGTTCCCCCGGCGCCGTCTACATGCGGCGAGCACGTGCCCGAGATATGTTGCGAGAAATCCTGGGCGGTTTCTCGAATTACGTCTGAATCGCCATGAGTGATGGCGTGCTTTTTTCGCCTCTGAGCTATGGGCGACGACACTCCGGTACCCGACGCGACTTCTTTACCCGACGAGCGGGACCATCGTGAGCGCTCGTTGATCGAACGGGCTCGTCGCCAGGCGTTGCGTCGAGAATCCGATGCTGCCGAGGGGGTATCTGGCGCTGCTTGGAAGGGCGCCCGTGAGAGCCTTCCGCAGCGCATCGGTCGGTATCGCATTCGACGTCGCATTTCGTCGGGCGGCATGGGGACGGTGTACGAAGCGGAGCAGGATGCGCCTCGCCGGATTGTCGCGGTCAAGCTGATCCACGGCGGGGCGACGTCTCCGCGTGCCCTACGCCGCTTCGAGGACGAAGCCCGCGTGCTGGCCCGGCTGAACCATCCCGGGATCGCCCAGATCTTCGAGGCCGGAACGATCGAGTCGGCGGCCGGGGTGCAACCGTTCTTCTCCATGGAGTTTGTGGCCGGAGAGCGTCTGACGACGTACGCCGACCTGGCCGAGCTGGGTGTGAAGGGCCGGCTGGAATTGATGGCCCACGTTTGCGATGCCGTCCAGCACGCCCACCTGAAGGGGGTGGTTCACCGCGATCTGAAGCCGGCCAACATCCTCGTCGACCACCGCGGACAGCCCAAAGTGCTCGATTTCGGCGTCGCCCGGGCCACCGACGTGGACCTCACGAGCGCCTCGGTGCACAGCCGCTCGGGCGAGCCGGTGGGCACCGTGCCGTACATGAGCCCCGAACAGGTCGTTGGCGATCCGGACGACGTCGACACCCGCACCGACGTCTATTCGCTTGGGGTGGTCTGCTATGAGTTGCTGGCCGGCCAGCTCCCGCATTGTCTCGCAGGCAAGTCGATCGCGCACGCCCTGCGGACGATCGCCGAGGAGGAGCCGCCGCGGCTGGGAACGCTCGATCGCGCGCTCCAGGGTGACGTGGAGACGATGGTGGCCAAGGCGATGGAAAAGGACCGCCGGCGGCGGTATCAGTCCCCCGCCGATTTCGCCGCCGACGTCCGCCGCTACCTGGCCGGCGAGCCCATCCTGGCCCGCCCGGTCGGACGTCTGGGACGGTTGTGGCGGTGGTGCCGGCGCGAGCCGCGTGTCGCGACGCTGACGGGGGTCGTGCTGCTGCTGTTGGTCTTGATGGCTCTGGGATCAACGACCGCGGCCCTCTGGATTGCCTCCGCCCGTACGACCGAACGCCAGGCGCTTCGACGTACCCAAGCGCTGAGCGAGTCGCGTCGCCGCAACCTCTACGGCGCCCAAATGAATCTGGCGATGCAAGCCTATCGGCAGAACGACTCTTCCACGGTGTTGGCCCTGCTCGAAGGCCAGAGGCCGCTTTCCGGCCAGGAGGATCTTCGTGGATTCGAGTGGTACTTCCTCTGGAAGCAGCTTCACGGCGAGCTGCACACGCTCGACGCGCACGGTGGCGCGATCGAGTCAGTTGCCATCTCCCCCGACGGTCGGCTGGTCGCTGGCGGCGGCGCCGACGGCGTCATCCTCCTCTGGGACACGTCCATCTGGAAACGTCTTGGCTCGTTTGTCGGGCACGAAGGTCCCGTCCATTCGGTCGCCTTCGGTCCCCAGGGCGATACGCTTGCCAGTGGGGGGGAAGACGGATTGGTCCGGCTGTGGGACATCGCCACGCATCGCCCGCGAGCGGTGCTTCGAGGCCACCCGGGCCCCGTTCAGTGCGTCGCTTTCGGTCCCCACGGACGGCTGCTCGCCTCGGGCGGTGGCGTGATCAACCGCCTCGTGCCTCGCATGGAGGACGAACCGGGCCACGTCAAGCTCTGGGATCTCTCTCGCGAGCAGGAGGCCGTCGCTCTCACCGAGCTGTCCGATCCGGTCGCCCAACTGGCGTTCTCCGCCGACGGCACCCGACTGATCGCCGCGACGTGGGGCGGAACCGCGCACGCTTGGGACGTCTCCGACGGCCGTCCTGTCGAGATGGTCCCCTCCGACGTCGGCGGGCTCATGGCCCTGGCTATCTCGGCGGATGACTCATGGGTGGCCCTCGGCGGCTGGAATGAGGGCGTGGTGATCTGGGACGTTGCCGCAGGCCAGGTCGCGGCGGCCGTGAGCGACCGCGGCGTGGGCACGCTGGCCTTCTCGCCCGACGGGAGCTTGCTGGCAACGGGCAACCGCGGAAATGGAGGCATCCGATTGTGGGACGCTCGAACCGGTCGCGACCTCGATCGGTTGCGAGGGCACACCGGCGCGGTCAACTCCCTCGCCTTCGACCCGGCAAGAGGCCGGCTCATCAGCGGCAGCAGCGACGGCACGCTCAAGGTCTGGGACCTCGATCGGCGCTACCTGCCACGGCGACTCCGGGGACACGAGGGCGAGATCGCCGATCTGGCCTTCCGTCCCGACGGCACGAAAGTCGCCACGGCCGGGCGCGACGGAACCGCCCGACTCTGGGACCGCGTGACGGGCCAAGAGCTGGCCCGGTTCGGCTGCGGGTCACAGCGGGCGGAGTCGGTCGTGTTTTTTCCCGACGGCAACACGCTCGCCTTTCCACAGTGGACCCGCGTACACGTCGTCGACCTGAGCTCGCAGAAAGAGACGATTCTTGGCGGGCTCTCGGGCCCCGTGCACGCGGTCGCCGTCTCCCCCGACGGCCGCTTTCTTGCCGCCGGCGGCGAGAAGGGCAAATCTCCGCATGGGCGAGCCTTGAAGGTGTTCGCCACCCGCACCTGGCAACGGCACTGGGCCTGCCGCCACGAAGACGGGGTGGTGCACTCGTTGGCATTTTCGCCCGATGGCCGCCTACTCGCCGCCGGGGGTACCGACGGGGCCGTCCGACTCTTCGACGTCGCCACCGGAACGCAGCAGAGGACCCTCGAGCACGCCGGCTGGATCGGCTCGGTCGCGTTCTCCCCGGACGGAGCCCTCTTGGTCGCCGGCTCGTGGCCGATCGACAGGTCGCCCGACCAGCCTGTCGAGATCAAGCTCTGGGATCCCACGACCGGGCAGCTCCGATTCACCCTCCGCGGACACCCCGGCGCCGCGCACGAAGTTGCCTTCGCTCCGGACGGGAACACGCTGGCCACCGGCGGCGGAAACGGCGTCGTGCGACTGTGGGACCTGGTGACGGGCGACGTGCGGGCGACGTTCGAGATGCCCCATCGCGGGTGGATTCTCGGTTTGGCATTCTCCCCGGACGGCCGGGCCCTCGCCTGCACCAGCGGCTCCGCCACCGAGCCCGGCGAGGTCGTCCTGCTCGAAGCCGCCTCCCAGCACGAGGTTTCCCACCATGCCGAGTGACGCGAACCGTGGGGTCACCGCCCGGAAGATGCCCCTGCTCGGCTACGTGCTGCTGGCCTACGGGCTTTGTGCTTCTGGTGGTGTCGCACGTGCCCAGGGCGCCGTCCCCGCGTCGGCGCCGGCCGAAAAAAGCGATCGAGCACCTCGCGTCGAATCGCCCAAGGCGTCTGCGCCGACTCCCGTCGAACACACAGGCCGCGCGGCCGGCGAGGATGCGTCGACGACGCCCTTTCCCGTTCCCAAAGGCGGCAGCATTCCGCTTCTGCCGCTCGGGCGACTGGTGGTGTTCACGAACGACGCAGAGAAGCAAGCCTGGACGTTTGCGACCGGATTGCCGTCCCGCTCGTTCGTCGAGCAGGTTCGCGACCCGCAGGGCGCCCGCCACGACGCGGTTTCCGTGTACTGCTATCGCGCATGGGATGTCGTGGACGGAGACGTGCGGGGCGCGTTGGTCGAGTTCCCACTCCGGCTGCCGCCGCAATCCCCGGTGCAACTGCGGGCGGCAATGGCCTTCTTCAACCCATTCGGGCAGGCCGGAGATAAGCCACTGGCCGAGCCGGTCGCTTGGCGTGTCCGGGTCCGCCCGTTCGATACCCCCTCCGGGGAACTCGGTCCGATCCTCTTCGCGTGGAATGCCCGTGGCACGGTGTGGCAGGAAGCGATCGTCGATCTGAGCGACTTCGCCGGGCAATCGATCTGGCTGCAACTGGCCGTACCCCCCGTCAGAGGAAACAGCCACGTCTTCTGGGTGGAGCCCACCCTCATCGCCGGAAACCCCGAAGCGCCTTGACCCGCAGCGCAGCGGAAAATTCCGAGCGTTTGTCGCGATTTGTGTGAGTGGGGGACGCCTTTTGTCGCTATGCAACAGGGGCAGCTTACATACTTGCGCACATAGGTATTTTTGTCTCAACCAGGAATGCGCTGCCTCTGCTCGCGAAGAGGCCGCGCGATCGACCCGTCTGACCAAGTGGAGTTGCGTGGTCGTGGTCCCGCACGACCGCAGGAAGAACAAGTAGCTTGGTGCGAAAAAGGCCGCCAGGCCGGAAAGCGTAGCAATACGACGCAAAGCCAAAGCGGCATATCCGACGTTCTCACGACAAACCGTGCCCTACCCGAAGCGAGTCGGGGCGCGACTCGGACGAGATCTCTACTGGCAAATGCAGCGTGACAGTCCCCGTACGCGATGACCTGGGAGGTGGCTATGTGTGGTAGACGAGGCCTTGTGGAAAGCTTCCTGGTGTTTGCCTTTCTGGGCGCACTGACGGGTGCTCATGCTTCCGTGATAGTCGTCGAATTGAATCCCAACTCGACGTATCTCCGAACGGTAAACGACGGCGCCTTGAGCCCCGCGTTCAACCGGATTACTCTGGCTGATCTCGGCTTGACCGAAGGCGACACGGTCACGATGCAGAGTAAAGGGGATTACAGAAGGGGCACCGAATATCAAGACGTCTTCACGGACGTCGTCGCCGTCTTCAGCAGCACCGCTGAGTTTTTGGATGCGAGCTACCAAGACCGGATACCCGGCGCTATCGATTTCGGTGACGACCACACGACGCCACCCACCTTCAACGGATTGAAGCTCACGGACATTCCCCAGGATTTCTTGGTGCCAACAACGCCGTTGAGTATGACGATCCCTGTAAACGCCGCCTATCTGTTCTTCAGTCCAGACGACGTGCTATTCTATGACAACACGGATCCAGACGATGACTATGAGGTGTGGATAAGCGCGCCGGGGGCCAACGCAATTCCGGAACCCGCCAGCTTAGCCATCTGGGCCAGCCTTGGGGCTCTCGGCCTCGTTGGGCGCTGGAGGCGAAGAGCGCGAGGCCGAAGCTGAGCATGCACGCGGATCAAACTCAGGCCGGAGAGCCCGGGAGGATCGACGGTCGACGCCGGCCGGGGGGACTCCTGGAGACGCTCGACAGGATCAACGGGCATCGTGACGGCCCCGCCGAACAGCGGCACGTCGACGCATGGAACCGCCCGCAGGCCGACTCGCCCGAGCCGGCAATACGCGGGCTTCTGGAGAGTCTCGCCGCCTATGCTGACTGGCACTGGGGGCGGTACGGTGTCGGCATCGGCGGGAGAAGCGGGATATTGGGGGATGCATGGCACGAGCTGGTCGAGACGGCCTTCTGCCTGCTTGCCGGCGAGACGGGCCGCTTCGACATGGAAACGCTGCGGGAAAGCCTGCACGCGATGTTGAGAGCCGAGGCCCTCCTGGATCAAGCCCGGAACGGAAACAACCGCTCTTCGGGCTGAAGCGAAGTAGGGCGAGTGAAACGCACCATAACCGGTGGTTGATCCTGTATTGGTGCGTTTCGCGCACCCTACTTCTTCCTCCACTCGCTTGATGCTCGGCAAGCCTTGACGCGTGCGCGTCCCTTTCAGGCCGTCTCCGAGATATTCACCCAATCGATGCCGATCTTGCGGGCCGCGTAGCCGATTTTCTGGAGGTGGTCGCCGTAGACCATCATCCAGTGGGAGTCGCGGACTTCGTCGAGGAGCTTCTGCCAGTCGCCTTGGATTTCGACGTCCTGCTGGGTGCGGCAGATTTCGTGGAAGGGGTTACGGCGGATGATGCCCTTCATGCCGACCCAGCGGCCGGTGGCGTACTCGGGGTCGATGAAGGTGACCTCTTGCCCAATGGTCATGTCGACCTTGGGCGCGGCCCCCGCGTCGGACTCGTAGTGGGTCATGATCCTGGCCGGCTCGTACTTCGTGCCGTCCATGCGCCGCGGGGCACTGCAGTGGGCACAGGTGACGATCCCCTTGTGGGGGAACGTGGAGTTGTGCATGAAGACCGGCTTGCCCGCGATGTAGTGCAGGAAGATCCCGCAGGGGACGATCACGAAATCCGACTCGCAGAAGGCGAGCAGGCCCTCGTCGTTGAGCCAGCTCAGGGGCATGCAGGGGGTCGTGTCGGCGATGGGGAGCACGCGGCCCATGCAGCCGCCGATGGTGAACGCCGGCGCGTTGTGCTCCCGCATCCACGCTTTGAAGATGTCGTAGAGGACGAAGGCGTTGACGATGTAGCGCTTCTCGGTGGCCAGCTTCGTGTTCGGCAGGGCGAGATACGCTTCCGTGCGCTTCTCGGCCCGGGCGACGAGATCAGGGTCGCTTGCGGCGCGGTTGAACCGCTCGATGAGGTCGTCGTAGCTCGTGTCGATGATCTGTAGCTCGTACTTTTCCCGGGCGACGGCGGGCGCCTGGGGATCGTACTTCCCCCCTGCCCCGCCCAGGGCGACGATCCGCTGGCCGATGAAGTTCTTGAGCCCATAGAGGGCCCGAAGCCGCCAGAGGACTTCCCCATAGTCGTCCACGACCGCGTCATGGACGGTCGGGCCGCCGTGGTTTCGGGAGCCGTTCTGGCGGACCTCTTCGTCGGTCTCCTTCTTGAGGTACCGCGTGCTGAGGGCTTCGTACCAGTAGTAGACCGGCCCGGACCGGTGGCGGACGAAGACGAGCGTGTCCTTTTCCGGTTTCGCGGCGAAGCACGCCTTGAGCAGCGTGCCCGACCCGGTCGCCGGATAGACCAGCACGGCGTCGTAGTCGGCCTGGTGCACCTTGGCCGCCTCTTCGACCGAAATGACCTTCACCAGCGGGAGCACCTCCAGGGGGAACCCGGCCCCGGCGGGGAGCGCTTTTAGCTCCCGGTCGATTCGGCCCATCTCCTCCGCGGCGGCCTCGGGCGTGTTAATCCGCCCCCACGATCGCCACGAAGCGTGCTCCCGCCGATCGAATGTCGCGTGCATGAGAACCGGCTGGACCTTGAGCGGCTTTCCGGTGACCACGGGCGGTCGCTCGGGGTCCCAGTCGTCCGCGGCCGCGGCGGCACGCGCCGAACCGTGAAGCGTTAACGCCCCGCCGGCGATCCCCGCGGCCGACAGCCAGGCAAACTGCCTTCGACTCATGCGATCGTCCGGCATCGTAGCCTCCTGGATCAGAGCGTTGGTTCGGCGGCCCGTGTCACAACAGCGCGCCAGCTCGCGTCTGCGCGCCGCCGCGCCGGTCCCTCGAAGCACGTGCCCACGGCACGCGTGCCAGTGTATCGCGGCCGGCCGGTGACCGCAACGAGGGGGCCGATTCGTGGGTAATTTCGTTTTCGGCGTGTCGCGGGCTTGCTATAATGGGCCCGGAAGTAGCTGAAGCCAAGGTGTCACGCGGGAGGCGAATCATGCATGGGAGACGGGCGTATTGGATGGTTGTGGCCGGCGTGGTCATGGTGGCGAGTGCGGCGGGTCCGGCGGCGTCACGAGGCGAGTCACCCGAGGGGGCCAATGCCCGGCAGGTCGTCGAGCGGCTCAAGACGACGCGGATCGTCAGCATCCAGGACTACGACAAGATCAACGCCATCGACCAGGAGGGGATGGCCGGCGTGTGGGGCGATTCGCCGGTCAAGGAGTACGATCGAGAGTATCGGCCGCGGCTCGAGGAGTACCTGGGCGTCAAGCTGATCCTGGTCCGCTCCGACGAGCTTTTGGCCGAGATGGCCAAGGTGGCCGACGAAGACGCCGAGCGGCTGGCCGATACCTGGATCCGCGAGGCCACGGAGATGAAAAACGTCAAGCGGAGCGACGTCGTGCGCCCGGCCTACCTGTACTTCGCGTTCAAGGAGCTTGTGAAGAAGTACGACGCCGCGGCGATCACCTACGACAGCGCCACGCTCACGCTCTCCGACCAGAAGGTGAAGGCCTGGACGCCGCTGGCGATCCTGGAGCTCGCCAAGGAGCACGTCCCCTGCTGCTGCCAGAGCCACGTCGATTGCCTGGTGACGCAGGTGATCGGCGGTTGCCTGACCGACGGCCGGCCGGGGTTCGTGGGCGACGTGCTCAACGACTGGGCGTTTCCGCCCATCGCCGACCGGCCCGAGAACGTGATCGTGCTCGGCCATTGCGGAGCGGCGATCAATCCGCACGGGAACGATCGCGTCCCGTATCTGATCCGCGACCACATCCACAGCAACAAGAAGTGGTTCGGCCCGGAAGACGTCCCCACGGCGACCACCGTGCGCTGGCCGGCCGACGAGACGGCCACCGTCGTGAAGTTCGACGTCTACCGCAGGAAGGTCTCGGCCTTTGCCGCCACGGTGCTCGACGGCAACCTGGTGTTCGACGACTTCGACAACCGCATCTGCCGCAACAAGACCGTGGTCCGCATCGAGCACCCGACGCGCTGCTACCTGCTCCCTTCGGACCCGCAGGGGGGCGCGTTCCGAAACTGGTGGGGAAGCTGGGGCTGTCACCAGGTGGCGTTCTACGGCGACCTGAGGCCGAAGCTCAAGGAGTTTGCGGCGCTGACGGGGTTTGAGGTGGTGGGGGACGAGTAGTGGGTGAGGGTTGAGGGTTGAGGGTTGAGGGGTGAGGGATGAGGGGCACGCTTTTTTGGGTGAGTCGTTACGGATGAAGGGCGGCGTTTTGACATTTTTGGTGATTGGGGTCGGTGCTCTGGGCGCTGTGGGGGGGCGGGCGGTGGTGGGGCGAGGCGCTCCGATCACCGAGCAGTCGGCGCCGAGGGTCGTCATCGAGCAGGAAGAGCACGACTTCGGCGGGATCGACGTGGGCGTGACGGGGCGCCACGCGTTCGTCTTTTCCAACGCGGGCGACGGGCCGCTGGTGCTCGAGCGCGGACGGTCGACCTGCGGGTGTTGCACCTGCGCCTGCGCGGTCCGGCTGCCCGAGGGGCCGATTGCGCCCGGCGAGTCGGCCGACGTGACGCTCGAGTGGACGTCGAAGCTCTACGTGGGCCCGTTCCGCCAGACGGCCACGATCCGCACGAACGATCCCGACCGCCGGGAAGTGACGCTGCGCGTGGCCGGACGGTTCAAGGGCCCGGTGGGGGTCGTGCCGTCGATGCTGCGTCTGAGCCGCGTGGCGGAGGGCCGGCCGGCGATGGCGGAAGTCCGCGTCTACAACTACCTGGACGAGCCGCTGGCGATCGTCGGCTACGAGTGCGCCGATCCGCTCACTGCCGAGCACTTCGAGGTCGCCTGGGAGCGCATTCCGGCCGAGCAGGCCCGCAAGGAGACGGAAGCTCGCGGCGGCTACCTGTTGCGGATCACCGTGAAGCCCGGCATGCCGCGGGGGGCGTTTCGACAGCGGATCGTGCTCAAGACGAACGTGGAGTCAGTGCCCACGGTCGAGCTGCCCATCGAGGGCGTGGTGGCGAGCGACGTCTCGATCGTCGGCTGGGGTTGGAGCGCCCAAACCGGCGTGCTCTCGTTCGGGAGGGTGAAGCGCGACCGGGGTGCCGAGCGGACCCTGATGGTCGTCGCCCGGGGGCCGCACGCCAAGCAGGTGAAGCTGAAGGCGGTGGCGATCGTTCCGGAGCTCCTCGCGGTGGATCTGGCTGAAACCACCTACTCCGAGTCGAGCGCGGTCAGCCAGACCCGGCTGACCGTCCGGATTCCGCCGGGGACGCCGCCGGAGGCGCACCTTGGATCGGGAGAGGGCGCGCCCGGGCGAATCGTTCTTGAAACGGACCATCCCGACGTGCCCCGACTCGAGATCCGGGTCCGCTTCGCGGTGGAACAGTGACCGCCCTCCGAACGGATGATCCCGTCCGGGGGCAATCACGGGCAAGAGCGAAACAGGGGCGCGGTCGCTTCCCCACACGCTCAATGGCAGCAGCAGCTTGTCGCACAGCGGACCTTGACCGGGACTTGCTTGCACACCACCTTCGGCACGTAGCGCGTCACCGTGCACGGGACCTGCTTGGGCACGTAACGCACACACGGGACCGTCTGCTGGTAGGTCACCGGCTTGCACACCGTGTACGGCACCTTGGCCACGCGCGTCTCGGGCACCATCCGGCAGGAGCTATAGGGAACTTCCTTGGTGACCGTCTCCGTCTCCATGTGGCACACCTGGTAGGTGCAGGTCTTCGTCTTGGTCTCCGGGACGAGACGGCACTCGGTGTACGGAACCTTCTTCACGACCGTCTCGGGCACGTACTTGACGCACTCGACCTCCCGTTCCGTGACCTCGGGCACCCACACCCGGCAAGTCTGGACCGGCGCACAGGTGGCGGGGGCACAAGTCGCCGGGACGCAAGTCGCCGGAGCGCACGTCGACGGCTTGCACGCTTCGACTTCTCGGGTCTCCCAATGACCGCCGCACACCTTCACCGTCTGGGTATACTTGACGGGCTTGCACACGGTCTCGCGGCACTCGCGCTCCTTCTTCTCGTAGACCGCCCGGCAGACGGTGTACTGGACCTCGCGCTCGCGTGTCTCGTAGACCGGCTTCGAGACCTGGTAAGTGACCGTGCGCGTCCCTTTCTCCCAGACCGGCTTGCAGACCGTGAACTCGCATTCACGGTAATGCGTCTCGGGCACGTACTTCGTGCGGGTGACCGTCTTCTGTTCGGTCACCGCCTCGTAACACGTGCGGTAGCAGGTGACCTGCTGGGGCTCGTAGACGACTTCCCGGCAGGTCTTCATCACGGTGCGGCACTGGCAGCAAGGCGGAGCACACGGCCCGCAGCCGGCCGCCCGGCATGGACCATCGGCCAACGCAAGAACCGCAACGACGACAGCTACACCCAACAGCTTGTTCACGGCTTGTCTCCTTCACGTCAATGGGGTCGAAACAAGAATCGTGACATAACCGGACTTCCGCCGCTGGTCCATCAGACGGCAATCTACCTATCGCTTGTAGGCGGGCGGGACTGCGGATTCAACCCCCCGTACGGGGGTTCTTCTGCCCCCTGTCGAGTCGGAGACGAGTGGGACACGTCGCAGAGGGGCTTTCCACCGAGCTGTTCCCGGCATCCGGCGGATTCCTACGGGAGCTGTTCGAGCTTCACGTCGTCCAAGTAGATCGCCGTCTTCGCGTCCGCCACGCCGATGAACCCGAGCCAGCGGAGCGAGCGCCAGTCGGGGTTGCCCACGGCCAGCCCTTCAAACTTCTTGGGTTCTTGGCCGGGCGCGGTGACGGTGAGCTGATACGTGCCCGTGGCCTCTTTGCCCAGCGGGGCGCGGATCTCGATGCGGATCCACTCTCCGAGGGGCACCTTCACGAGCGGCATGCGATTGGCCGTGAGCTGCCCGTCGGCATCGATCTGGATCGACGGGCCGACGCGATACGGCTGGGCCGTGTCGCGCCACTCGTTGACGAGGATCGCGCCCGGCTCGAGCCGGACCGCGTAGGTCAACCGGGCCGTGCCGCGGCGGAACTGCGGATGGTAGTAGAGGTGGGGCTGCCAGGTGTACTCGAGCCCCGGCGCGTCGGTGAGCTTGAGGGATCGCTTGCCGCCGGCGGCCGTCTCGTCGGTCACGCGGATCGAGCCCCCCTGCCCTTCCCCGGACGTGGTGGCCATCGCGGCCGGCTCGCCCAGGGGCGTTTGCTCGAAGCCTTCGTCGATCGGCTGCGGCCCGCGGTGTGCCACCGGCGGCAGATCGAGCGGCTTGCGGACGATCTCTTTGGGCAGCTCCACCCATTCCGGCTCGCCGTAGAGCCCGACCTCGCCGGTGTCGAACGGCTCGAAGCCCATCTTCAAGGCGGGCGATTCGGGCTTGAGCCGGAAGTCGAGGGCGGCGGCGTCGACGAACAGGGGATCGGCGATCTGCGAGCCCTCGTCACGGCCGAGGGCTTGCCACTCGTCGAAGCCCAGGTCGCCGAAGTCGGGGTCGGCGGTCGACGTGTCGCAGTAGAGGTTGCCCTGGATGCGGTAGTTGCCGTTGCCCCAGTTGCCGATCAGAAAGTACCCGCTGGTCGAGTAGACGACGTTCCGCTCGAACGTGAACGAGAGGTGATCTTCCTCTCGATATCGGGCGACCTCGCCGGTGCGGGAGAGGGCGAAGATGTTGTTGCGGACCGTGTTTTCCTTGCCGTAGTGCTGCGAGAAGCAGCCGCGCTCCATGTGGTAGACGAGGTTATTCTCGATCAAGAGTTCGGTGCTTCCTTCGTCGGGATAGATGCCGGCCCCGCCGCCGATGCCGGGCGAGTAGACGTCGTGGATCACGTTGTGGCAAAGGCGGGTGCCGGGGGAGATGCCCAGCGTGTAGATTCCGCCCATGTCGCCCAGCACGGCGCGCCCGACGTCGTGGATGTGGTTGTACTCCACCACGTTGTGATTGGCCGAGCTGGGCGCGTAGCCCCAGCTCCACCCGACGGAGACGCCGGTGTAGTCCAGGTCGCAGATTTCGTTGTGGGTGACCGTGTTGTAGCTGGACCGCCCGATCCACACGCCCACCGCGGCGTGGAACATGTGGCCGGTGTCGTGGATGAAGCAGTTGTCGACGACGTTTCGCCCGGCGGCGAGCGCCTCAGAAGGAGGGTCGGCCGTCTCGCCGATCTTCACGCCCCCGCCGGCCAGGTCGTGCAGGTGACAGTGGAACACGCGGTTGTCGGTCGAGCCGGCGCGAAGCCAGAGGGCGTATTCCCCCACGTGGGCGATTTCGCACCATTCGAACCCGCAATGCCGGGCACCGCGGGCGAGGATCGCGGCCTCGAGGAAGTGGGCGGCCTGGCCGTCGGCGGGCCCCTTGTCGGCGATCAGCCAGTCGGTGTGCTGGAAGGAGAGCCCCCGGAAGCTGACCCGCTCGACCGGCTTGCCTTCCTCCGGCACGCCCTCCAACCGAACGAGATGGCGAAGCACGGGCGCGATCACTTCGACCTTGGTCATGTCTTCCCCCGGCATGGGCCAGTAGCTCAGCACGCCCTTCTTGCGATCCAGATACCACTCGCCCGGGGCGTCGAGGGCTTCGGGGAAGTTCTCCAGGTAGTAGCGCTCGTTCTTCGTCCAGTAGCCGGTGGGCCAGTTGGCCGGGGCGGTGAAGCGGACGACGTGGTTCTCCTCGTCGAGCTCCTTGATCCAATGGACCGACACGGTCCAGGAGTGGAACTGGAGCACGTTCACGTCCTCCAGGTTCGTCCACCGGCGCATGTCGCCCGGCTTGAAGCGGAAGCCCATCTTGGACGAGGGATCCTGGTGAGCCTTCTGCCGATCGACCAGCGGCTCGATGGGGCCTTCGTTGATCAGGTAGCCTTCGTTCGGCATCCGGGCGCGGACCCGCCGCTGGCCGTCGACGAAGAGCTGGTGGAAGTACCAGCCGCCCGAGGCGACCTCGGGGACCTCGGCCGTCCAGACGTTCCCTTCGGCCGGCTTCTTCCAGCCGGAGATCGGGCGCCCGCCGCTGATGATCGGCGCTTCGTTCGGATGGGCGGCGTAGGCGATCGGACACGCTTCGGTGCCCGAGTCGTCCGGCGTGAACACGAGCGGCTCGCTGAGCCGGTAGCTGCCGCTGCGCACGAACACGGTGACCGGCTCCTCGAGCCCGGCTTGCTTCAGTTCCCGGACCGCGTCTCGGGCTCGCGGGAGCGTGGCGAAGGGGCCGTCGGTTCGGTCGGCGTTCGGCGCGGCGAGCCTGCCGGACCAGGCGTCGTTGCCGTCGGTGGCGCAGTAGAGCTCGACGGCCGAGGCGGTGCCGCCCAGACAAAGAGCCAGTACGGACACCGCTGCGAGGAGGGAAATCAGAAGCGGTTGGCGGACCATATCTCGGCTCCTCTTCATGGGTGACGGCGAGGATGGATCACATCGGGCAGCAAGGATGATTATCGTACGGTCGGCCGCCGCAAGCAACGAAATTGCCCTACGCCAACCGCTGAAAGCCGCTGTGGCGCAC
Organism: Thermoguttaceae bacterium; assembly: GCA_035528065.1. GTDB lineage: Bacteria > Planctomycetota > Planctomycetia > Pirellulales > Thermoguttaceae > DATKZH01. The sequence continues at coordinate 36,400 of DATKZH010000696.1, forward strand.
GGGCCCGCCGATCCGCGCGGCGGCGTCGCCCTGGCGGACGGCGTCGGCCAGCTCGGGGAAGATCGCGTCGGCCGCGGCCAGGTAGGCGTCGATGTGCTCGTCGCGGTGGGCCAGCGTGGCGTAGAACCCGCTCCCGGCCAGGATGCCCCGATCGAGCATCCGCACAGTCAGGAGCGTCCCGAGGGCCAACGGGTCGGCGTGGTCGAAGGCGAAGGTCGTGATCGCCGGGTGGCCGGCGAGCTTCAGCGCGACGCCGTGCCGTCGGGCGACCTCGCCCAGGCCGTCGCGGAACCGGTTGCCCATGGCGGCAACGTGGCCCGGCACGTCGACGCGCTCCATCTTGCGGATGGTGGCCAGCGCGGCGGTCGGTCCCACGCCCTCGGTCCAGTAGGTGCTGGAGATGAACGACTCCTGAGCGGCCCGCATCACGTCGGCCCGCCCGATGATGGCGGCCATCGGGTGCCCGTTGCCGATCGCCTTGGCGAAGACGGCCACGTCGGGCTCGACGCCGTAGCGGAGGTGGGCCCCGCCCAGGGCAAGCCGCCATCCGGCCGTGATCTCGTCGAACACCAGCACCGCGCCCGCACGATCGCACAGCTCGCGCACGCCTTCGAGGAAGCCGCGATCCGGGTCGACGCGCCGCGTGGGTTCCATCACCACGGCCGCCAGCTCGCGCGGGTGCTCGCGGACGATCGCCGCCAGCCCATCGAGATCGTTGTACGCGAAGGGGAGCGCGGTTCCGGCCAGCTTCGACGGCACGCCGCCCGGGTCCAGCCCGGGAAGCAGGTGGCCTTTCAAGCGGTCGGCCTCGCCCTCGGCCGCGCGATTGGCCGCCAGGTACCAATCGTGCCAGCCGTGGTAGCCGCAGAAGGCGACGCAATCGCGCCGCGATCGCGCCCGGGCGATCCGCACGGCGACCGCCATGGCCTCGCCGCCGGTTCGGGCGTAGCGGACTTGCTCGGCCCAGGGGTGCAGCTTGATGAGCAGTTGGGCCAACTCGACCTCTTCGGGGTTGTTGAGGGTCGACATCGAGCCGGCCTGGATCCGCCGGATCACGGCGGCGGTGACGTCCTCGTCGGCATAGCCCAGCAGGCACGCCCCCACGCCCATGATCGACATGTCGATCCACGGCCGGCCGTCCAGGTCGACGATCTCGCAGCCGCGGGCTTCGCGGTAGTAGGCGGGCCACTGCTCGGGCGCGAACATCTCCGGCCGTTTGCTCAGGAGCTGCGTGCCGCCGGGGATGAGCGACTTGGCCAGGCGGTAGAGGTCGAGACTCTGGAGACTGCCGTGAGCCGGGGGCGCCTGTTCGTCTCGGTGCATTTCGTTGCCTCGATGAGGATGGTTTCTCTGGAGTGCGGCGACTCGTCGCCGCTTTCTTGCGCGTTTCTGCGACGGGCGAGCGATGCGAGAGTTCACCCGAAGCCCTTCTCGCTCCGTTTCCCGGCCCCTCAAAAAGCGGCGACATGTCGCCGCACTCCAAGAGACCGTTTGGTTCTTCATAAGTCTCAGATCCAGCCATTTGTAGGTAGCACTGATAGCGTGCTGAATCCCGAGGAATTCGACCATTCTCACGCGGTCCGCCGCTGAATGCGTTCGGCGATCGGTGGCCAACTGCGCGAAATCGTTATCCCCGGATCACGAAACAGCTTGTT
>DATKZH010000697.1:0-27197 GCA_035528065.1 Thermoguttaceae bacterium
GCGGAGCGGCGAGCCTCCCGACATGGACGTCTACGACGCTGCCACCTGGAGCTGCATCACCGAGTTGAGCGAGAAGTCGGTGGCCAAGAGGAGCAGTCCCATGGACTTCCCCGATTTCACGCGCGGTCGCTGGGAGACGACTCCGCCGATCGGCATCCTCGGTCTCTAACGGCCCCGCCGTCTGGCCGTCGTCCCATCAAGCCACCCCGCGTGAAACACTCCTCAGGGGGCGGAGGACGAGATCCGGGCATCCAGCGAACTTGGACCCATTCGCTCGCGTAGCCGGTGAGGGAGGCCCAGGGCACTTGGCTTCGGACATTTGCTGCAAATGAGTCAAGTTTGTGGGGTTCAGGGTTCGGGGTTCAGGGTTCAGGACCTGAAGTTCCACGTATACACGTAAATCCTGAACCCTGAACCCCGAACCCTGACCACTGGACGCTCGCCTCGATCTGAGGCCCTGCCTCGCTAGGATATCCTCTGGGTTTCGCAGTTTCCCCATTGTGAAACCGTGAGGGCCATCTTCGGGTTGTGGACCGCCGGTCTTCCTTGTATGCTACCGCCCCTCTAAGTCTTCCCCTTGGTGGCACTTACGGTATGCGCGCCGTAGGCGGCTCGTGAGAGAAATGGGGACCGCAACTCGAAACGGAAGTCGCGGCCCGGCTTGGCCGGCTGGGCGTCGTCTCGAAGGAACGTCGGATGGAACCTGCGAGGATTTGGCGCAAGGATGCGAAGCTCATCGAGCTGGACGTTCAAGACGGCTCGCTCGGCGCGTCGCTGATCGACCGGGGGTTCGCGCGGTTCCTGGGCGTCTCGCGGAGCGACGGGCGAATCGCCTCGATCGCCGCGGAACACCCGGCGCTCTCCGGACGTCTGACCCGATCCGCCGACCCCAAGGTCGTCAAATACAACAATGCCGACGTCCTGATTCTCTCCGGCACGACGACGTGGCAATTGTGGAGGTACGGGCGCTGGCGTCACGCGGAGCACGTGGCTTGGCCCCTCCGGCCTCGCGTTTGCACCCTGTGGGCGGCGATCGTCGGCTTGGCGTATCTCTTGTTGGGTCGCGTGCGCTGGGCAGGCATCGTCCCGTGCCGGACGGGTGCCGGGGCGACGCGTTATGTGGTCGTTCTCAAGGTGCGTCGGCCCAAGCGGCGCAAGAGTGCCCGCTATTACGTGCCCCATGCGCTGGGGATTCGAGGTTTCCTGGAAAGGCTCTCGGAAGAGCGGATTCGACACGTGGTCCTCCGGTGGTTCGAGTCGCTGCCCGACCTTCCGCCCGGCGAGGACTTGGACCTGTTGGTCGACGACGACGACCTGGAGCCGATCCGGGCCATCTTCGACGAGGGGCCGGGGGTCCAGCCGTGCGACGTGTACACGGTGACGGGCCTGCCCGGCTCCGATTACCGGAAGATGCCCTACTTTCCGCCGCGGGTGTCGGAGGCCATTCTCGCCGGCGCCCGGCCGCATCAGGGCATCTGTCGGGTCCCCTCCGCGGAGCACCACTTCCTGAGCCTGGCCTACCACGCGGTCTATCACAAGGGGCAGCGGTCCGGACTCGCGAGCACCGAGGGCAAGACCGGGCCGAATCTTCGTCCGGAACACGACTACGCTTCCGTCCTGGGGGCGTTGGCCCGCAAGCTGGGAATGGACGTCCGAATCACTCGGGAGGACCTCGACGAGCACCTCGAAGCGAAGGGCTGGCGTCCGCCGCGAGACATGCTTGCTCGGCTCGGCCCACGCGACCGTTGGATCCGGCGATTGGTTCGGCAGACTGCGTGCGGACCGGAAGACCGCGGGCTGGGCGTGTTCATCTTGCGCGCGGAGGGACTCAACCGGGGCGGTTTGGCGAGCCTGGTGGCCATGCTCGAGCATTACGGTTTCGAGATTGTGACGACCAAGATCCTCACTCCGCGGGAGTCGAGCTTCGCCGCCAGCTCCGTTCGCGGGGGGAACTGGGGCCGCGGGCCCTTCAGAGCGTCGGGAGGTCCGCCGGCCGCGGCCGTGGTCACGTACGATACCGAGCCGCTGCCGATGAGCTTCGGCCGCAAGAGGCGCTTCCCCGAAATGACCAACGCGCGTCTGCTGGCGAAGCGAAACATCCGCGACGCCTTCAACCGAGACCATCCCGACCGCGAGCCGTGCAACGTGCTCCACTCGAGCGACAACGGACACGAGGCGCTGGACTACATCCAGATCCTCATGCCGGAGCTCCTCGGCGAAATCCAAACGAAGACTCGGCAGATCCGGCAGGCGTACCACACCGGCCAACCCGTGTTCAAGACGCTCACGCGCCTGGGACGACGCGCCAAAGTCGAGCTCGTCGAGCACGACGGGCACTTGGCGGTGGTGAAGACGTTCAAGCCGTACCAAGCGCGGTACTGCCGGCGAGAGGCCGACGCGATGCGCCGGCTCAGTCGCACCATCCCGGAAATCCCGCCGGTTCTGGCCTCGGATCGTTACCGCGTGGTCTACCCGTACTACGACGACGTGTTGCAGTACCGGAGAAACTCCGGCAAGCTGTTCCCGCTCGGCGTCGCGAAGCAGGCGATCGGCGTGCTTCGCGAGGTGTACGAAGCCGGATTCGCCCTGATCGACGCGCACGTGGAGAACGTGCTCATCGATCGAGCCGAGGGGCTGAAGCTGATCGATTTCGAGTTCTGCTACCGCTACCCGCGCAAGCCCGCAAGCTTCGAGGAGTGCTACGACGTCGCCGGCTGCCCGGCGGACTTCGACGGGGATCTCCCCCACGGCGGCGCGATGAGCTACGCGACCGGTTGGCAACCGTTCGTCGGCCTCAGCCTCCGGAGCCTGCTTCACGATCCGCCGTGGCTCCAGCACGCGAAGCGATTCGGCTATTACCTGGCCCATCTGCCGAGGCTTCTGCCCAAGCGTATCCGCCACTACTACCGGGGCTCGCGTCGCGCATTCCGGTCGTTTCTGTGTCGCGTGGGCGTATCGAGGCCCGAGGAGCCCGATCTCAAACGGATGGATCTCGAGGGCGCCGCACCGAAGCCAACCGTTCAGGCGCCGCAGGAATTGGGACCCTCCGCCGTGCTATCCGAGCGAGAGAGGCATGAACCCGGCCGTGACGGCGATTCTCGCACCGAGCAGGAGGGCGGCCTGCCCCGCGCCGCTTGACCTCAGACGTCGATCCACGGGCCGGTCGTCTCGAGCACGTAGCGGAGGGCCTCTTCGTGCTTGGTGTCGGTGCCGCTCCGGCAAGACTCGGCCCGGACCTGCGTGAACTGGTAGGCCTTGATCACCTGGCCGGGCATCCGAAACTCCGCCAGATCGCCCACGGCCTCCAGGTGGTCGCTCGAGGGCGAGTCGGAAAAATAGACCCGGTCCTTGAGCACCCGGTCCGTTGCCCAAGCGGTGACTTCGTCGAAGCACGCCACCCGGTGGTAGAACTCGCTTGGGTTGTACAACTTGGTGTACGTCGGCGTCACCACAAGGACGTCGTCCAGGCTCGAATCGTGCAACGTGGCCACGTCGATGCTGCCGGGGGCGTCGACCGCCAGGGCGAACGCGTACAGGTAGCGAAAGCCGATCGCTTGGACAAAGTGCTCTTCGCCGCCGTACTCGAGCTTGCCGTGGTCGGGCATGCCCTCGAACGTGTCGGAGCCGGCCGAGTCGTAGAGCTTGGCCACGTCGCCGTAGCCGCCTCCCGCCGTTGCGGTCGCCGTGACTTGCTCGAAGCCGTTCGCGCGGAGGTAGAAGTCCGCGTTGTACAGCTTGCTGTCGCCCGGCGTGCCGACGAAACGATCCTCGGTGGCGGGCGAGTCGATCAGGTAGGCCGCGTCGAGGCCGCCCTCCGGCGTGGACGCGTAGGCGTACGCGTACCGGAACCCAACCGCCCGGACGAACCGGTCGTCGCTGCCGTCGTACTTCAGTGTGGCGTAGTCGGGCGCGGCCTCGAAGACGTCGGGCGAGGCCGAGTCGTACAGCGCGGCCGCGTCGCCGTAGCCGCCCTCGGCCGTTGCCGTCGCCGTGACTTGCTCGAAGCCGTTCGCGCGGAGGTAGAAGCCCGGGCCGTAGAGCTTGCTGTCGCCGGGCGTGCCGACGAAGCGGTCCTTGGTCGTGGCCGAGTCGGTGAAGTGGGCCGCGTCGAGGCCGCCGTTCTCCGCGAGCGCGTAGCCAAACGCGTACCGGAACCCAACCGCCCGGACGAACCGGTCGTCGCTGCCGCCGTACTTCAGTGTGGCGTAGTCGGGCGCGGCCTCGAAGACGTCGGGCGAGGCCGAGTCGTACAGCGCGGCCACGTCGCCGTAGCCGCCTCCGGCCGTCGCGGTCGCCGTGACTTGCTCGAAGCCGTTCGCGCGGACGTAGAAGCCCGGGCCGTAGAGCTTGCTGTCGCCGGGCGTGCCGACGAAGCGGTCCTTGGTCGTGGCCGAGTCGGTGAGGTAGGCCGCGTCGAGGCCGCCCTCCGGCGTGGACGCGTAGGCGTACGCGTACCGGAACCCAACCGCCCGGACGAACCAGTCGTCGCTGCCGCCGTACTTCAGTGTGGCGTAGTCGGGCGCGGCCTCGAAGACGTCGGGCGAGGCCGAATCCCAGAGCACGGCTACGTCCGCTTCGCCTTTCGCGGAATGGGCGTGCACCTGCGCGAAGGAGACCACCTGATTGACAAACCCATCGCCGTAAAGCCTGGCGTAGGTGGAGGTGGCTCGGAAAGTGTCCTTCGCGCCGGGGTTGTCGTACAGTTGCGCGACGTCGGTGCCGCCGCCGCCATCGAGCGTGACCGACTCGATATCGCTCAGGTGGACCTCGTAGCCGGGCCCGATGAAGCTTCCTGTGCCAGGATACAGCACTGCGGATTCGTTCGCGCCGGTGCCCATCAGCGAGAGCGTATCCGCGCCGCCTTCTCCCAAGAAGGACAACGAGCTCAGCGAAGGGAACTCGCTGAAGTCATAGCGTACGCCGTTGATCGCCGCCACGCGGGGAGGGCCCAGCTCGACCTCGAACGCGTCATCCTCGTCGGTGCCGTGGACCACCAATTCGGTGCCGTCGGGGCTGACCTCGTAAAGGGGCGAAGGAATTGGCTCGGGCTCGGGCTCCGGCGGCCGGGCGATGACCACCCGCGTGCCCCGAGCCGAGCTGCCGCCGGCGGCGATCACCACCAGCTCGTCGGTGAACGGCTGCTCCGTGCTGGAGACGTTATTCACCGTTCCCGAGATGAGCGTCTTGCGGGCGCCGAAGGCGATCACGTCCATCGGCGATTCGCGGTAGAGGATGTTGCCCCCGCCTTCCGTCGCGGTGTAGGCGACGATCAGGCGGTTTGCCTCTTCATTGAGCATGACGATCGCTCGGGTTCCGCTCGTGTCGACGTTATAGAGGGGATCCCATTCTCCGGAAGGGCGGCGCACCAGCAGCCCCACCCTCGGCTGCCCGCTCTGGTCGTAGCTCGTCTTGACGGCCGCGTACAGCGTGCCGTCCGAGGCGACCGCGCAGTTCAAGTGATCGTCGGCCATGCCGCCGCCGACCGATCGGGCCGACTGCGATGCCGGCACCTCGTTCGCCGTCCATTGGCCGGGGGCGTCGCCGTCCTGGTGGACGCGAAAGCCGAATCGCTTCGCGTTCTGGTTCGACCAGAGGACGCCGATCGAGCCGTTCCCCAGCGACGTGACGCACGAAATGTCGTCGGAGTGGATGCCCGAGGCGATCGTGATGGGGGAGCTGAACGAGTAGTACGGGTAATCGCTGTAGCGAACCTCGACGGTGCTCTTGGCATCCGAAGCCAGCCAGAGCCGCCCGGTGGAATCGAGCTCGATCGTGGCGGTCTCCACGCCGCTGGAGAGCGCGACGTCCACCGTGTCCCGCTGCGTGGACCAGAACTGATACGTACCGACCTCGCCGGGCACGTACTCGGCGGTGACCAGCTCGGAGCTCCGGCCGCAGTACAAGAGGACATGGGCAAGATCGCCGTTCGGCTCGACGTCGGCACGGACGGCCGTGTTCTGCGACAGCTTCAACACGGGACTCCACGCCGCGCCGTCGAGTCGCCACAGAAACGTGCCCGACTTGTTGGGCAGCACGCTCCACCAGGTGTCGTCGTGACACCACACCTTGGATTGCGGCTTCTCGCCGGTGTTGGCACTGATCTCCATCGGAGCGATGCGCTCGAAGGACGCCGAATCCAAGAGGCCGGCCGACAGCATCGTGCGCGGCTCCAATGGCTGGAACCTCAGGCTTCGGTGGCGCTGGGCCGCAAGACGCCTGGCCCTCGCTCTTGCGGCCGTTCGGTCGCGATGTTGACGACCCTTGGCCGCTCGTGTGAGCCATGTCATCGGAGTTCCCTTCGCGTTTGGGGGAGGGTGGGGAGAACGCGAGGTCGAATCCGCCCGGGGAGGCGAGGCGACTCTCGATGTCCGAGGACGCTTTGCTGGAGTGACGCTTTGCTGGAGTGAGGTCGTGTCGGAGTGCGTTTCCTTCTCCGGTTCCCAAGCTCCGGCTTGGGAAGCAGAGAAACCGGAGCGCCGTGTTTGGCCGGCGGCAAGAGGGGCCCGACCCACGCGCCTCGGCCTGCTCCCGGCGCCGCCGGGTCGTAACGCAAAGACCGACTATTCGGCCGCACGACCCATCGCGCACGGAAGCCGGGCCGGATTGACGCCGGGGCCCCGATGCCGCATAAAGGGGAGGCACCCCCTTGAAGGAAACATAGCTCGCTCTCCAGTGCGTGAGCGGGCAGCGTCGTGGGAGACGGCCGTCGTGGCGTCGGTCTCCGGACGCTCTGCTCACGCGCCGCCAGGTGGGTCGATGGCCGTCGCGAAGCGCAACCCGTTGCGAGTCCTTGGGCCCGGCATCCTCGTGGCCGCCACCGGCGTGGGGGCGGGGGATCTGGCCACCGGGGCGTTTGCCGGCGGCAAGCTGGGACTGGCCGTGCTTTGGGCCGTGCTGGTTGGCGCGGGATTGAAGTTCGTGCTGAATGAAGGGCTTGCGCGGTGGCAGCTTGCCACCGGCACGACGTTCCTCGAGGGGTGCGTCCTCCATCTCGGCCGGCTCGTCCGGTGGCTCTTCCTGGCCTACCTGCTCGTCTGGAGCTACTTCGTCAGCGCGGCCCTGATGAGCGCGTGCGGCGTGGCCGCCCATGCCATCTTTCCTTGGCTCGGCCCTTCGGCCGACAAAGTGGTCTACGGGCTGTTGCACAGCGCCGTCGCCGTCGTGCTGGTGGAGTTGGGCGGCTACCGGCTGTTCGAGAAGGTGATGGGCGTTTGCGTCGGGCTGATGTTCGTGGTCGTCGTGGCAACGGCCGTCGCCATCGTGCCGTCATGGACGGATCTCGCCCGCGGATTGGTGATGCCCTCCATCCCGCAACTCCACGGCGAAGGGCTCCAGTGGACGGTGGCCTTGATGGGCGGCGTCGGCGGCACGCTCACCATCCTCTGCTACGGCTACTGGATCCGAGAAGAAGGCCGCCTGGGCCCCGAAGAGATCACCACCTGCCGAATCGACCTGGCGACCGGCTACGTGATGACCGCGGTGTTCGGCCTGGCCATGGTCGTGATCGGGAGCACGGTCCACGTCGAAGGACGCGGGGCCACGCTCGTCGTCGAGCTGGCCCGGCAACTGGAGGCGACGCTGGGCCCCACCGCCCGGTGGATGTTCCTGCTGGGGGCGTGGGCGGCGATCTTCAGCAGCCTGTTGGGCGTCTGGCAGAGCGTCCCCTACCTGTTCGCCGATTTCTGGCAACTAACGCGAAAACGCCAATCCACCTCTCGGAGCGTGCGGGTCGACACGCGATCGCTGCCGTACCGAGCGTATCTGTTGGCCATCGCCACCTTGCCCGCCACCAGCTTCCTGTGGACCGGGTTCCGCCAGACGCAGAAGTGGTACGCCATCGTCGGCGCGATGTGCATCCCCATGCTGGCCCTGGCCCTGTTGGCCCTCAATGGCCGGAGCAAATTCGTGGGCCGGAAGCATCGCAACTCGCTGGCGACGTCGATTCTCCTCGTCGCCACCCTGGCGTTTTTCGTCCTCGCCGGTTGGCTCGAGCTGCAGGGCAAGCTCCTGTAGCGGCGGACAACCGCGTCGCCTGCAGAGATGGCGGCAGACGACGCGCCTGCGCAGATATAGGCTGACTAATTGGGTGGCACGCCCTGAGGAACGAAGGGCGTGGTCAGTCCGCAAAACACGCCGTTTCCTGCGCTCTATTGCCGTGGTGGACTTCCGACCTGTCTACGACGTCCTCCCACACTTGCTCGCCGTCCGGGACGTGCAGGCCCAGCTCGTCGAGCGCCGCCTTGACCGTCTCGTATTGGCCCAGGAAGCCTGGAAAGTGCAGAATCCGGAAAGGAAGGCCTATCTCGGCCAGTCGGAGCACGAACTCGTAGAAGCTGACGTAAATCTTGTTCGTGTCCCCACGCCAACTGAACCAGGTTGGATGCCTGTCGAAAGAGGCCGCTATCTCGTCCGCGTCACGGCAGAGGAGCAGCACGGACAGGTCCTTGCGGTATTCATGCCAGGTCGAAATGATGCTCGGATGCCCGAGGAATCTAGGGTCTTTCACGACACTCGCTTGAATGCTCTCGATCAGCTTTCGATAGTCCTCGGGCCGGAACGTTCCCGCCTCCAGGTTGTTGATGATCGCCTGATTGATGGCCACCACTTTGGGATGTTCATAACCCGCCTTGACCGGTTCGTACCATTCTCCGCCCGGGTCATGCCCGACGGCGCGGCAGAACTTGGCCAGAACGCTTGTGCCGCACCTGCCCGTGCCCGTGATGATCAGCATGTTTCTCGCTTTCGGATCAATGCCACGGGGTCAATTCCTGGCGGCTCAACGTACGGCAAACAAGCGAGGTTTCTTTGGAGTGCGGCGACTTGTCGCCGCTTTTCGGGCGTTGTGCGCAACCGGGGAGCGATGCCAGAGTTCACCTGTAAGCCGTCCCGCTACGTTTTCCAGCCCCTCAAAAAGCGGCGACAAGTCACCGCACTCCACAAGGTCGCTTGCTTTGGGAACTAGCCGCCGTAGTCGTCAAACCCTCTTCCGCCGGCACAAGGCCGGCGGGGACGGCTCGAAAACGCCGGGAATTGTCTTTCGTCCGTCCCCAACTAAACCATACCATCCTTGGACATGCGGCAAGGGACACAAGCTGCGAGAGGCGGTTTGACAGTGCCGCGAATCCGTCGCATACTTGAAGTGCCACGTCCGTAGCCGACACGTCTCGTCATCCGCGAAACTCGCCCCCGAGTTTCTCGATAAAGGCAAACCGGTCGCGAGGCCGGGACGCAAAGCCATGGGTCTCCCGCGGGAGATCGCCAGGCCGCCGAAGGAAACCGTCGTACGCACGCCTCGAACCGCGATTCGGCTTCCGACCGATGGTCGAGGCGATCACCGAGTTTTCTCCACGCGTTGCCTGAGCCGCCCCCGATGAGGTCCGGGCGGTGCGAGTGCGCGCCGTGTTCCTGGTGCTTCCGCCGGAGGTGTTCACGGTGACGCAGTGCCGGGGTTCGTTTTCCGGTGCGCTGGGAGAATGGAGGAGTTGGAATGTCCGAGGTCATCGAGCGACGAACGTCCCGCGCGTTGTGGCACAAGGCCCAGACGGCAGGCAAAGGGCTCTGGCAACGCGTCAAGCAGGCTTCGGCGTGCCGGGAATGTGGTTGCCCGGTCAATCCGCTGGCCAGCGTCTGCCAGCGCTGCGGCACGGGGAACCCGTTCAAGATTGGCGTCTCTCCGCAACTGTTGTTCACGGCCGTCGCCTGCGAGATCGTCCTGTTGGTTCTCGGTCTTCGCCCCAGTTGATCGAGAACCGCTGCTTCTCGGCGGCGAGCGCGAAGTGGACCGGATGATTCTTGGAGCGCCGCGTGCGGCCCTGCGTTCTGAGCCGAAGAGCGCAAGCAAGTTCATGCGGCAAGTAACGATTGCCGCGAAAGGGACTTTCAGTTTGACAATGCGGGAAATGCACCCCATACTTTAGATGCCACATCGGCAATTCACACATTTTCTCGTCCGCGGAACTCAGGCGGAGTTCCCCCGATAAGGGCAAACCGGTCGCGAGGCCGGGGCGCAAAGCCATGGGTCTCCGTGAGGGAGATCGCCAGGCCGCCGAAGGAGAACATTCTCCCCGCACGACAAGGGCAAGCCTGGCCGCCGACAAGCGGTCAGAGTGGTACGTTTGGCATTCCAACGAAGCGCCTGAGGAACCCTGTTTCGGGACCCGGCGGTCTCGAGGTGCGCGCGTGGAGCGGAATTCCCTGCCCCCCTGCGCGCAGTGAGGTATTTGCGCACCATAACGGCGCGCTTGTCCAACGCGGAGTACGGCCCGTGACGCGAATCCCGACAACCGCCGACGACAACCGACCGGAACGCACGGATCCGGCGCCGGTCGGTCGGCTCCGGGGTCTTCTCGGCACGCCCGGCGACCGTTCGCACGCGCCACGGAAAACGCGTCGCCCCGCGCGCCGACGACGCCGCGGGGCTACCGTGGTCGAGTTCGCCGTCGTGGCGCCGCTGCTGTTCTTGTTCATCTTCGCGATGATCGAGTTCGGGCGGATGGTGATGGTCGAGCAGATCCTCACCAACGCCGCCCGGGAGGGGGCTCGGCGAGGCATCCTCGAGCAGACCACGCCGTCGGAAGTCGAGACCCTCGTCTCCGACTACCTGACGGGGAGCTCGGTCTCCGGGGCCACGGTGAGCGTATCCCCGGCAAGTTTCCATCAAGTCGGTTTCGGCGACCCGGTCACCGTGACCGTTTCCGTGCCGTACGGCCAGGTGAGCTGGCTTCCGACCCCTCGGTTTCTCGGGGAGACGAACCTTACGGCACAAAGCGTAATGCGTGGTGAGAGGCCCGAATGATGTCTGTACGAGCTATACAAAACAGAATGCGCGACCGCGGTTTCGGCCCGTCCCGAAGCCGCGGTCGCGGGCCCGTGGTCGGACCGCGCGTCCGCCGCGGAAGCGTGTTGGTGCTGACGCTCCTGTTGATGGTCGTGATGATCGGCATGTTGGCGTTCGCCATCGATCTCGGCTGCCTCGTGCACGCGCGGACCGACCTTCAGCGCACCGCGGACGCCAGTGCGTTGGCGGCGGCCGGACTTCTATCCGACCAGGCGGAAGCGGCGTCGGCCGCCCTTGCAGTCGCGGCGGAGAACGGCTGGTCGAGTGACCTCAGCGAAGGGGACCAGTACCACGGGTCGGATCTCGATCCGCTCGAGGTCGAGTTCGGCCTCTGGGATCGCGACGCCGCGACGTTCACGTCGCCTCCGCCCTCGAACCGACGCGCCAACTCGGTCCGGGTGACCTTGCGGAGAACCGAGGCGACCAGAAACCCGCTACGTCTCTTCTTCGCCCGCGTGTTGGGAAACAGTCGGGCCGACGTGACCGCTTCGGCCACGGCCTGGTACGATCGCGGCGTCTGCGGTCCCTTCGTGGGCATCGAGTGGCTCGACGTGCGCGGAGACGCGACCACCGACAGCTACGACTCGCAAGAAGGGCCCTATAACCCGTTCAGGGCGCGGGATCGCGGAAGCATCTGTAGCGACGGCCCCATCGACGTGCTTGGCAATCCGATCGTCCGGGGCGACGCCCTTGCCGGAGAGGACGACGCGGTCAACATCAACGGGGCGGCGGTCATCACCGGGCACGTGGGCAACCGCGTCACCCCGCTCAATCTTCCCCCCGTCGACGCGAGCGAGGCGGCCCAGAACAACGACAACGACCAAGCCCCGCCGGTCTGGCAGGGACAGTCGTGGAGAGACCCCATCCTGCCGAACGGCGACTTCAGCCTCAACGCCGGCGAAGTCTACGACCTGCCGCCCGGCACCTACTACCTGAGAAACGTGACCATCAACGGCGATTCCGCGCTGAACATTTGCGGGCCGACGACGATCTACGTGACCGGCAGGTTGCTGCGGGCGGGCACCTCGGACGTGAACAACAACAGCGGGCTCGCCGCAAACCTGCAAATCCTTTCGACCGGCGGAACCATCGACGTCACCAGCAACACTCCCTTCTACGGCGTCATCTACGCGCCCCAGTCGCGCGTCACGCTCAGCGGCGACGCCGACCTGTTCGGCGCCGTCGTCGGCCAAACGCTCAAGGTCATCGGGAATTCCGTGGCCCATTACGACGAGTCGTTGGACCTGGCGCACCTCCAGGTCCCGCCTCGCACGATGCTGGTGGATTGAGATGGACCGCAGATACTTCAAGGTCTTCGCTGCTTGTGTCCCTTTCCTTGCTGCTTTGTTCCTAGGGGCATGGCTTTCCTCCCGATTGCTGTCCGCACGGCCGATCTCCGACCATGCGGACAGCGCCTCTCCCCAAGTGGTTCTTCGCTGCACGCAACGCGACTTGGGGACCATCTATCAGGGCGCCGTGCTGCGTGCCACATTTCCGATCGCCAACGCGGGTACGCGACGACTGATCCTCCGAGAGGAGGGAGCAGGCTGTTGCGGTCAGTCGACGCACCCGCCAGCAATCATTCTCCCGCCGGGCGGCTCGGAGGATATCACGCTGGACGTCGATACGGCACAATGGCACGGCCGGATGCGGCACACCGTGCGCTATGTCACGAACGACCCCCGGCGGCCGCGGTTTGCGGTTCAGATAAACGCGACCGTCGAATCCCCGCCTTCTCTTTGACGCTCGTGGCGTAGCGCGCGGTGTGCCGCATCCGGCCGCAACCAGCGGCCGCGCCGTCGCAGGATGCTCGAAGACGCGCAGCGCCACGCGAAGCGCAGCCCAGCAGCCCGTTGAAGAAGGGTGCCACTGCTGGCTTGTCCAGCAGTGCCATGTAAATCCGCACGAAAATCACAGCTGGGCAAGCCAGCAGTGGCACCCAATTCGGCAAGGGACTACCTCTTCAACTCGCTGCTAGAACCGATACGCGAACCGGACGTCGGTGAGGAAGTCGGGCGCGGCCTCATTGAGCCCCAGGCCGGCTTGCCAGGTGATTTGCAGACGCTCGGTGAGCAGATAGGAGAAGCCGCCGCCGAGCATGTGCCGGGCCCCGTCGTCGGCCGAGCCGTGGTCGACGAGCATCTCCCACTGGCCGAACACCCCCAGGCGGACCGTGCACAGATAGTCGAGGCCCGCGGTCTGCTGGAGTTGGAGGAAGTCGTCGCCGCCCGCGTCAAATAGCGCCATCCCGGTGGTGCCGCCCAGGGCGAGTCGATCGGTCAGCTCCCAGCGGTAGAGCAGTTGGGCAAGCGGCTGGAGGCCGTCGAGGGCAAACGGATTGCCTTCCAGCGTGACCGGCACGGCCGCCGACACGGCCGTCTGCGGCCGGATGCCCCGCTGGGGCCAGAGGTCGAGCATGAAGCCGACGTTCGGCTCGAGCGTGTCGTCCGACGAGCGGTGGAGACCGGGGCCGTCGTAGTCGGTGGCGACGTAGCCGGGCCAACCCAAGCGGATCTCCAGCCGGTCGGTCAGTCCGAACCGCAGGAGCAGATCGGGCACGGCGTGCTGCGCCATGCGCACGCCGGCCGCCTCGTTGTAGAGAAAAGCGTAGCCGCCCTCCAGTTGCGTCCGTCCCCGGGCGATCCCGTTGATCCGCTCCATCAGGCCCGGCCGCGCCACCGCGGCCTCATCCGTCGGAGCCGGCCGAAGCTCGGCAACTGGAAAATAGGCGACTCCTGCCACCTCCGGTTGGAGGTACGGGCGATCGTAAGACGGGGCGACGTCCTGCGCGACGATGCCCGAATCGGTCGCGCAAGCCAAGAGCACGAGAAGGAAGACCGGCGTCATCGCCGGCATCCCTCGCCGGAAAGCCCGTGGGGAAGCCGACATGCCCTACTACTTCTTTCCGTGGGACGATGGCCGGGAAGCGGAGGAGGGCGACGACGCGTGGGGATTTCCTGCCCAGGGCGGTCGACGCCAGTTCGGGCTGGGCTCGCCCGGCTGCTTCTTGCTTACGCCCTGCGGCACGCGGTCCATACCGCGATGCTGGCCCGGCGCGATCGTGAAACCGGAGCCGCGCGGCGATGGCGGCGAAGCGGGCTTCGACGGGCGCAACGGACCTCCCTTGCGGAACGGATTCAGCTTCTCCAACCAGCCCCACGTCTTGTTCTGTTTCGGCTCAGCGACGGGCGGCGGACCGACAGGCGGAGGCGAGGGGACAACGGCCCCCGGCGGGGGCGACGACGGGTCGTCCGGCGCCCAGGGCCGCTCGAAATAGCGCTGTTGGCCGTTGGGGCCGGTGAACGTCCGCTCCATCGTGCCCGTGGTGCCGTCCCAGGTTCGGGTCTGCTCGTGCGTGATCGTCCGGCCGTCGCGGAGTTGGTTTTGATGCTGCCGGGTGTAGTTGTACGGATCGGTCCCCGAGAGACTCTGTTCGTGCTGCCGCAGTTGCGTGCCGTCGGGGGCGTTGAACGTCTGCGAGCGGCGGTAGAGGTAGCCCTCCTCGTTCTGGGCTCGCTCCCAGGATTGGATCATCTCGCCACGGGGGTTGGTCACCTCGTGTTCGCGCTGGTACTGGCTGCCGTCTTCGGCGACGGCCCACCGCTGCGTGTTCAGCACCGTCCCCGCATGGTTGGTCGTGGTGCGCTGTTGGGGCCAGATCGGGGGTGCCTCCGAGACACCGGGAATCGCGGGGCCGGTCGGCTCGACGCCCGGAACGGCGGGGCCGTTGGAGTCTGTAGGGGGTGGCAAGTAGGGCGAGTCGTACTGCTGCGCTTGCGCAGCCACGCCCATAGCGACAAGCGAAGCGATCGCGATCAAGTAGAATCGCTTGAAAAGAGAAGCCACGGTACAAGCCTCCTTGCTTGGCGAGATGCCCTTCGGATTGGGGAGCGATGCCCCGCTGCCCCAGGAGCCGCCCTCCCAATACATCGGTACAAATGGCGGCTCAGTGCCAGACAATGCGCAACATCACCCTGGCAGGGTACGCGTCCCCCCTCCCTCCGGCACTGACCGCGTGAGAAGATGAGCGGGGGAGACGGCCACGCCTGGAGCGGGGATGGTACCAGGTCTTTTGGCATTCATCCATGCGAATTCGCCCGACACGCTCCAGCGGCCTGCCAGCTAGGGCACTTGGCTTCGGACATTTGCTGCAAATGAGTCAAGTTTGTGGCGTTCGGGGTTCAGGGTTCAGGGTTCGGGGTTCAGGGTTCAGGACTTGGAGTTCCACGTGTGCACGTAAATCCTGAATCCTGAACCCTGACCACTGAACCCTGACCACTGAACCCTGACCACTGACCTCCCGCCTCGCTAGCCCCCTCCACGATGGACCTTGGGGCCATCCTTCGGAGTGAATCCGTTGCCGAACTCCGCTTGGCGATTGGCTCCGGGGGATCGCCTGCGGATGATCCTCGGCTCCGAAAGCGACGTGATCCCGCAACGGATCCCCTGCCATCCCCCGCCGGTCGATGACGGCTCGGAGGAAGGCTGGCCTTGGCAGGCCCGCAAAACCCGCGCCGACAGCGTCAGCAACCGTGGGCGTGAGGTGCCCCAGCTGGGGGTTGCCGCGAGAGAGGATGCGGGGTAAACTGCGGCTCGGCTCCCACAGGCGTGCGTCGGTCCGGCAGGAGCCTCCGACCAAACTGATCTCCCTCGTCGAGCTGTCGTACTTGCGCTTTGTGGCAGCATCTTCCTGGGCGACCAGGTTTTCTCGGTTGCCTTCTGAGCGATTCACTCTGACCTGACGTAGTCCTCCGAGCGGGGGGTTGTTGCAGGTCCACGTGCGCATCCGGATGGAATTGCGACTCGTTCCACTTCCGCTTGCGTTCCGCTTTTTTCATAAAGGGAGCCTCCCTGATGCCGTCACGGAGAATGCTGATCGGGTCGTCAGCCTTTCGCTCGTCGCCGGCCTCGCACGTACGCGTTGACAACTGCACGAAAGACTTGAGGTCTGTATGAGTCACGAGTCACTGCCGACGATCATTCAAGGCGGACTGGGTGCGGGAGTCTCCGGCTGGCGTCTTGCCCACGCCGTTTCCAGGGCGGGTCAGCTTGGCGTGGTGTCGGGGACTGCCCTGGACGTCATCCTGGCCAGACGCCTTCAGCTCGGAGACCCCGGCGGCCATACGCGGCGAGCGCTCGATCACTTCCCAATCGGCGGCGTTGCCCAGCGCGTCCTCGATCGATACTTCATTCCCGGCGGCAAGCCGGAAGACGAACCCTTCAAACCGAACCCCTCGCCCGCCGTGCAACCCAGTCGGCACTTGGAGGAATTGCTCGTGGCGGGCAATTTCGTGGAAGTGTTTCTCGCCAAGGAAGGCCACCCGTTCCCCGTGGGAATTAACTACCTGGAAAAGATTCAGTTGCCCACGTTGCCCTCCCTGTTCGGGGCAATGCTTGCCGGCGTATCCTGGGTCCTGATGGGCGCGGGCATCCCCAGGACGATCCCGGGCGTCCTCGATCGCCTTGCCGACGGCCGACCCGTCGAGCTGAGGCTCAACGTCATCGGAGCGGATCGCGGGGAAGAGTTCTTCACGCGGTTCGATCCAGAGGCCTTTTTCGGGGGGAACGCACCTCGGCTTGCGCGCCCCGATTTCCTCGCCATCATCTCCTCGGCCACGCTGGCGAACATGCTTGTGAAGAAGTCCACCGGTCGGGTGGACGGCTTCGTCGTCGAAGGACACACGGCCGGCGGCCACAACGCGCCGCCCCGCGGGCGGATGCAGCTCACCCGGGACGGCCAGCCGATCTACGGCGATCGCGATCTCCCCGATCTTGCAGCGATCCGGGCATTGGGGCTCCCGTTCTGGCTCGCCGGGTCCTACGGGGAGCCCAAACGGGTCGTCGAAGCGATCGGTGCGGGTGCCGCGGGCGTCCAGGTGGGAACGGCATTCGCGTATTGCGAAGAGTCCGACCTGGAGGTCGATCTGAAACAACGGGTGCTGGCCGCGAGTCGTGCAGGGAGGGCGGAAGTGTTCACCGATGCCGTCGCCTCACCCACGGGTTTTCCCTTCAAGGTCGTGCAGTTGGAAGGCACGCTTTCCGAGGATTCGGTCTACGAGCAGAGAAGCCGCGTCTGCGATCTGGCCTATCTCCGCCACGCGTTCAAGAAAGCAAACGGGGCGATAGGTTGGCGCTGCCCGGCCGAGCCGGTGGCAGACTACGTGCGCAAGGGGGGCGATGAGAATGATACTTGCCGCCGCAAGTGCATCTGCAACGCGCTGATGGCAAACATCGGCCTGGGACAGCAGCTCCTACGCGGCGGCGAGCGAGAGATGCCTCTGATCACGTCGGGCGATGACGTCGCAGACGTCGCGCGGTTTCTCAAGGCAGGCGATCGATCGTACAGCGCGCTGGACGTCATCGAGTACCTGCTTAGCGGCGTGAAGCAACCACACGATGCGGCACGCGTTTGACGCCGTCTCGTACCTACACCCGGCCCCACTTCACCCATGGACGGGCGGGAGTGAGATGGGGGGGGCCGTCGTCTCCTCCCACAGTCGTCCGGCACGGCGCGAAGACGTCTGAGGAAGGACCGCACACAGCGTGGACGAAACGCGGAAAAGACCGAGAGAAAAGCCTCGAAAGAGAGATCGAGTTCGGACCGGTCGAACGCGCGTCGGGCAGGGAGTGTTTGCCCAACGATGGTATCAATTCGATCAGATCATCGGCGAGATCCGAGGCGTCGTGGTCCAGGACGAGCGCTACGGCTCCGAGTACTGTATGGACATCGGGGGCGGACGGTGCCTCGAGCCGGATCCCCCTTTTCGGTATCTCAACCATAGTTGCGAGCCGAACTGTAGATTCCAGTGGCATGACGTGCGAGCGCCGGCGGATCGATGCTCGAAGCGCAGGGTGTTCTTGTATGCCCTGCAGTTGATTCGACCGGGAGAGGAGCTGACGATCGACTACGCGTGGCCCGCTACGGCCGCAATACCGTGTCGTTGTGGATCGCCTTCATGTCGCGGCTGGATCGTCGCCAGCGACGAGTTGGCCGCACTGGAAGAAAGCGATCGCGCAGAACGACGATGAGAGGGTTTCGCACTCTCGCACGGGGCTCCGGCGTCGAGAGCTGCGGAAACGAGAACTGCGAAGCCGGATTGGGGTCTTGCGTTCGCCCGCCGCGGCCGGCACGTCTTCGGTATGGCGAATCGAGATCCGGAATGCCTTTCCACCGTGCAGAATAGGAGTCCGCGTTCGATGAACATTTACGTTGGAAACTTGTCCTACGAGGCGACCGAGGAGGAGTTGCGCGAGGCGTTCAGCGCCTACGGCGAGGTGAGCGCAGTCAACCTCATTTGCGATCGCGAGACCGGCCGACCACGCGGCTTCTGCTTTGTGGAAATGCCCAACGCCGCAGAAGGCAGGGAGGCGATCAAAGAGCTGAATCTCCACCGAATCGCGGACCGAGCGATCACCGTGAACGAAGCGCGCCCGCGCGAAGACGGAGGAAGACAACGCGGCGGCCACGGGAGACGCGGCAGCCGACGGTAGCGGCCGACGCCATGCCTGCACGATCGACACGAGCGCCGTGCCGATTCGCGACCGTACCGGGCGTTGCGTCGGCAGGATGGGACGGGCAGACGTCCCGTCCGGCATGCTGCCGTGATTCGCGCGAAGCAGCGGTTCCCCCGGTTGAGGGCCGCCGGCGACGGGGGGCGACGATCTCTGTTCGACACTCCCATCCGGGCGCCTCGGATCGGCGCAATGCGATGTGCTCCCGCTGCCCCGGGGTGCATGGCGATGCAGACGCACGGCGTGTTCGCGACGGAGCCCCGACGTCGGGATCTCGCAGGGGAGACGTCCTTGCGGTGGGGGCCAGCCGACCCTTGTTGCACGCCCCTCAGGTGGGAAGAGAAGCCGCAGACAACGTCTGAGTCCTCGGGTCTACCCCTTCTCGCCAAAGCAATAGATCGTGTGCGACGTTCGTACGTAGAGACGGGCGGCGGAGATGGCGGGAGTCGCATGGCACGGTTCGCCCAGCGCACTCGTGGACACTTGCTCCCACTCTCGGCCGGCTCGCAGCACGGTCATCTGGCCGGCCGTATCCACGAGGAAGACCTTGCCGTCGGCGGCGACGGGTGAGGCGTAGAACTTCCGGCCTCCCTGTTTCAGGCGACCCCGCTTCAGAACTTCACCGTTCTCCGCGTCGACGGTCGTCACAATCCCCCCGTCTTGCACGAAATACAGGACGCCTTCGTAGACGAGAGGCGAAGACACGTAGGGAGCCGTCTTGAGATAGGTCCATCGCACTTGTGCCTTCACTTCATCCCCGGCGTCATCCAGGTCGATGGCCACGAGCCCCCCCTTGTTGACGCGGCCGCCGAACGCCTCGTCCCATTCCGAGGCCTCCACGACGCCGTCGCCGTTCCCCCGTTCCGTGTCGATTCGCTCGAGTAGCCGGAAGATGGAAACACTCCCTTGGGCTTCCTCCAGCGAGAGCTTGCCGTCCTTGTTCTTGTCCAAACCGGCCAGCATGCTGATCGGCTGGGCCCTGCCGACCGGCTCGCACAGGAAAATGCGATTCCCGGACACCAGAGGTACCGATATGGGAGCGTTCGACACCCCTGGAACGCACCACGCACTTTCGCCCGTCGCCGCAACGTAGGCGGACAGCTCCTGGGGTCCGTTCGCAAGGACGTGCGTCGAACCGTCACGCGACTCGAAGACCGAAGGGGTCGAGTAGGCGCCCGTGAGGCCGTCTACTCGCGGAACCTTCCAGGCGAGCGCTCCCGTACCCAGGTCGTAGGCGGCCAGATAGGATCCCTTGAGCTGGTCGGCCGGCAACAGCACCTTGTCTGCGGCAAGAATGGGGGAGCCGGCAATCCCGTGCATGCTGTGAAACGGGCCGACGTCGACACGCCAGCGTTCCGTGCCCGACGCGGAATAGCAGAGGAGGCCCGTATCGGGAAAGAAGACGACCAGGCTGGTCCCATTCGCCGCCGGCGTACACGTCGCCGGCCCGCCTGGCCGGGTGGCGTTCTCGTCCCGCACCTTCTGAAGTGAATCGCTCCAAAGGGTCTTTCCGGAGGATGCATCCAGGCAACGGACGGTCCGTGTATCTCCCTCGAACGAAGTGAAATAGAGGCGGCCGCCGGCAATCACCGGCGACGAACAGCCGCTACCCGAATCGACCTTCCAGATCACGTTCGTCTCAGGTCCGAATTCGCCCGGTAGCCCTGCCGAACGGCTGACGCCCGTTCCGTTCGGCCCGCGGAATCTTGGCCAGTCTTCCGCGTTGAGCATCGAGACGAGAAACGCCCCCGAAGCAAGCGCCAAGGAAGCTGTCGCCAGATGTCGAAACAAGCCCTTCTCCTTTCCTTCGGATGTCCTGCAACGGGTGGCCTGCCCCGACACACGGGGACCACGGCTCCATGCGATTTGCGGGAAGCACGCCCGGCATTCGGGACCTCCCCGGTCGAGACCACGGTCAGCTTCGGCACGCCGTCGTGCCACGGAAGCGCCGTCCGTCGCCCGCGTGCCAATGTAGACGGTCGGCCCCACGACCGTCTACCCGGCGCGTGCCGCAAAAACCGCGATGTTCCATCCGTTTCTTGGGCCAAGGGCGGCCCGGCAACCGCCGTCCCGGGCCCCACTTCGTCCAAGCCTCGTCGCGCGATCTCCGAGGGGCGCCGGACCGGCGACGCACGCATCGGCGCCGTGCGGCCGTCGGGTCTGACGCAGGTGAGGACTGGCGGTCCTCTCTCATCGGTACAGCAGGTGCGGCTCGACTTCCGACCACCAGCCGTCCTCATCGAGCGCCGTCAGCTCTTCGAGGACCGTGGGCGTGAGCCCTCCGTCCATGCCCTCCCGCAGGTCACGCCCGCCGCTGAGGACGTCGATCGGCATCTTCTCGGTTTCGTATTCGTAGGGGGGCGACAGCCACGCGAACGCCTCCGGACAGAGTTGCCGAATGCAGGCGAGCAATACGACGGCGCTGCGGTACGGCCGAAAGGCACGGTCGTCGACGACGTGGAGGAAGACGCCGCCCGACGCTCGGCCCTGCCATTTCTGAAACGTGGGCTTGAACGCGAGCGGCCGGTAGGCGATGCCCGGCAGGTCCCACTGCCCGAGCGCGTCGGCCAGCGCGTCGGGGTCGATGAACGGCGCCCCGACGATCTCGAAGGGGGTCGTGGTGCCTCGGCCTTCGGAGAGGTTGGTGCCCTCGACCAGCACCATCCCCGGGTACAGGCCGACGCCTTCGAGCCGGGGGAGGTTGGGCGAGGGGGGGATCCACCGCCGGCCCGTGTCGCGCCAGGTCATCTCACGCCGCCAGCCCGTCATCGGGACGACCTCCACGGTGGCCCCGATTCCCATGCTGCCGTTGAGATACCGGGCCATTTCGCCCAGGGTGAGCGCATGGGCCATCGGGACGGGCGCCCTGCCGATGAAGCTTGCGTAGGGCGGCTGGAGTCGCGGCCCTTCGGCTCGATGTCCTCCGAGCGGGTTCGGCCGATCGAGCACGACGACCGGGACTGCCTGCTCCGCGCAGGCTTCCAGGCAGTAGGAGAGGGTCCAGACAAAGGTGTAAACGCGTGTTCCCACGTCCTGCAAGTCCACGACCAGGCAGTCCAGTCCGTCGAGCGACTCGGCCGCGGGTTTGCGACTCTCGGCGTACAAGCTGTAGATCGGGATCCCCAGGCGCCGGTGGAACCCGTGGGGCGTTTCTATCATGTTGTCCTGATCCTCGCCGCAGAAGCCGTGTTGCGGCGAGAAGAGCGCCCTCAGCCGGCCGGGGAAGGCCTCGCTCAACAGGTCGTGGGAGTAGCGAAACCGGCGATCCACCGAGGCCTGGTTGGCCAACAGACCGAACCGAGCCTCGGAAAGGATTTTTGGCGGCGAGCGAAGGCAATTCTCCAGGCCGATGGTTACCGGCGGGCCGGCGGGCGGATGGTCGTCGGTCATGGCAGGTCCGCGAATCCGAAGGAAGTTGCCGTCCGAGCGGGCTCTACTGTCCGGCCTCGACGTCGACCCAGATGGGACTGATCCAGGCCATGTTGCGATCTTCCTGGATCACGCGCGCGTAGTAGTAGTGCGTGCCCGGCTCGATCTGCGCGTCCTGGAACTGAAAGCTGACCCGGCGGGTCGGCTGGTCCGGCTTGCGCACGTAGACGATCCGATTGTCCTTGATGACTTCGACGCGATCGATGCCGACCGTTCCCACCACGTCCACCTCGAGCGGCGGCACCTTATCGGCGGCGAACTGGCTTCCCATCCGGTGCGGTCCCATGTGCATGCGACACTCGATCTTGTCCGTGGCGGCGTAGCACTGCCGCTTCGCCAGTGCATCGAGAATGGCCTCGCTGGTAAACTCCTCGGCCCACACACAGGTAAAGGAGTTGTGCGTGGCCATGTGGTCGCTGCTGGCGATGAAGCCGTAGCGGTACCCTTTCGATAGCGCGTTCCAGATGTAGCCCGCGGGCTGCGTCTTGCCCCCGTAGAGATCCGTGTCGCGCTCCTGTCTCGGATCGGGCGCGTTCGCGTGTTCCGCGGTGTAGCGGCAGCCCTGGTAGATCTCGACGACCGGTTCCATCTTGGCCGGCGGATAGGCGAAATCGGTGCCCATGACGGGGCTGGTGCTGGTGTGGGGGATGGTGATGACGTTCCGGCCGATCAGGCGATCCCACAGCTCCGGCGGCGGCAGCCGCTGTTCGCCCTCGTAGCCCTGGTTGGCCGATGTAGGCCGATTGTCCGCCGTGCGGGGCACGGGTTTCACGTCCCGGCGCAAGCTGATGATGTTCCGATGACCATAAGGGAACCGCTGGCTCCGTTCGTAGCCGTACAGAGGCTGGTGGAGCCCGGCCACGCGATGCAGGTCCGCCGTCTTGCCGGTCCGCCAGAAGTCGTAGTCGTTGAGGATCTTGACGTGCTGCACGTGGTCCGTAACGCAGAGAACGTCCAGTCCGGCCGCGTCGATCGCGTAGCGATAGGCATCTTCCACGCTGCCGTCGACGCCCGTGCGGCAGACCGACAGCTCGGTATGACGGTGCAGATCGCCGAAGTAGAGGCTCAGCGGCTTGTCGCCCAATTCGTAGGTCGGCCGCGGGCCGCGCCCCGCTGCCGGATCGGCCGCGGCGTCAATCGACGCCGGCTCCATCTCGACGGCTCGAGTGCGCCGGGCGCGAGCCGGCATCAACGAAGCATAGACGTAGTTGTCCAGGCCGACTTGATTGACCCGATGGTCCGACGACCAGACGAGTCTCAGCCGTCCGTCGGCATCCGTGGCGGTGGCCGTGCGCACGTTCTGCCCGCCGGGGCTCTGAGGGACTTTCTGCGGCGCGATCCACCCGTCGTCGCCGAGCGACGTGCCGTAGATATCCCACACGCCGCGCCCGCTCAGACCACGGAAGAACAGCCAGAGCACTCCGTTTCCGTCCGTCGCCGGAAGGGCCATCTCGCTGCCATCGCGAAACGTTTCCGGCAGGGTCAGGGCCGCCGTGCCCTGCGGCGCCTCCACGCGCCCGGTGCGGTAGCAGCACAGACGGACGTTTCGCACCGAGCGGAGACCGGCCGTGTGCGAGTGCATGCCCCAGCCCGCTCGGCCCTCTTCGTAGGCGATCCACAGAGTGCCTTGGCGATCGAACACCAGGCTGGGATGCGCCTCGAACCGCTCCGTGGCCGCCACGAGCTGGACGGGGCCCCATTGGCCTCCCGCCCGCACACGAAGGCAGACGTCGTACGAGCCGTTCTGCCAGCGGGACCAGCAGACGGCGATCGACCCGTCGGCCGACGCGGCGACGGCCGGGTTCCAGTCGTTGGCTCCCTCGTCGCTCAGGCGGAGCGGCTCCTGCCACGCCCCGTTCTCGCACCGCCGGAAGTAGACGTTGGAGCCGCCGCCCTGCCAGCCCTGCCAGGCCAATCCGAGCGAGCCGTCGGGCGTGGCCGCGACCGCCGGAGACTTGTCCACCTCCGGGTCGTCGGTCAGCCGCACGGGAGCGGAGCACTCCACGCCGCCGGAGGCAAGTGTGACGGCCGAAGCGTACAGGTCCCAGTTCTTCCCGCGCTGCTCCGCCCAGACGATCGAGCAGCCTCCGTCCCGGGCCGGCGCGACGGCAATCGTCTCGACGTCGCCGGGGCTGGGCAACACGTCGAAGATCTCGCCCGGAGCACCGCGGCGATCCAGCAACAGCCCACGGATCTGGTCGCCGCCGGCCGCTTGGTCGTCCGTCTTGGCGGCCCCCGGTTCGCTCGGCGGCAATCCCAGGAAGGCTCGCCAGACGACGAACTGCCGGCCGTCCGCCAGCCGGCACATCGCGGGATCGCTGTCCTGCGTGGTTTTCTCCGAGAGAAGACGCGGCACGTCGCCCAGGCGTTCGAGCAGCCGCACCACCAATCGCCCACGATCCTTGCCCGGGAAGCTCAGCTCCCGCTTCTCGCGCAGCTCCCCGATCTTCCAGCGGAACTCGCCTTGCTTGCTCTCCAGGACGACGGCGGTGCGATCCTCTCCGTCCACGACGAGCTTCATCCCGTCGGTGCCGTTGTTGACCGTGTAGCTCTGGAATCGGGGGGGCGTCATCCGGTCGTGCCGGTCGGCCTCGAACGAGACCGCCTGCATCGAGGCCAAGCGACCGTCGATCACCCGCACTTGGCCGTCCCAGTACATCTCCGACGGCGTCGGCCCCAAGCCCCATTCCAACTGCATCGCGACCGGCTCGGCGTGGGCAACGCCCACCCACAGACCCAGAATCAACACCCCGCTCATCGTGACACGCATGGACACGTCCTCCTTTGGCTCAGTTGGCGCCCGCCCCTGATTCGGGCTTTATTGATCTTTGCACCTCAAACTGCAAGCCGAACATGGCGACTCAGCTCGTAAGGCCTTGCGGTGCCGGGTGCCACTGGCGTCCCGCCAGTGCGTGCACGCCAGCACGGGCAAAATGCCCGTGCCACCCAGAGACTAACGGTTAAGGGACGATTACGTTCTTCCGGGTGACGACCCTCGAACGGTATTGCGGCGTCAGCCGCCCGTCTTCGCCGCCGGCAGGCGCCAGCGCACGACCTCGATGTGAAAGTCCTGCCCGCGCCAGCCGCCCTTCCCCGCGTACGAGTAGGCGGTCGCCAGCGTGCCGTCGTCCAACTGGACGGTGGGGCCGAAGCCGCCGCCGCTGATCGAATCGTCGGGCGTCTTGGTGTCGAGCATGATCCGGTCGTGCCGGAAGTCGAACTGGAAGCCGTCGTCGGTCTCCCGGCCAACGACGCACCGCACTCCCAGCGGACGCACGTTGGGCGCGACCGCCGCCCGGAGGGTGAACGTCATCAGCAATCGGCCGTCTTCGAGGCGCAGAAGCGCGGGGTACATCTCGCCGTAGTAGCTGCCCAGGTCCTCCATGCGCCAGTTCTGGCCGCCGTCGGCGGACCGGAACACGAGCAGCCGCTCGTACTGATCCAGCGTTTCCTGAGGGATCTGGGTGCCGGGGATGGGGGGGAACAGCCTCTGGTCGATGCGGAACAGGCCCACGAGGTCGCCCGACCGGGGTTGCCAGAAGACCGTCTCGCCCATCAACGGCCACCACAGCTTCGGCCCGTCGACGCCGGCGAACTTGCACGCCCGCGTCTTGTCCCACGTGGCGCCGCGGTCCTGGGATCGCCAGAGGTAGCTGAGCCCTTGGGACGCGGCCACGCCGAGAATCAGGGTGCCGTCGGCCAGCTCCAGCACGTTGCGGCTCGTGACGATGGTGGCCTTCTCGGGGGCACCCGGCACGTCCTCCCAGCCGATCTCGGTCGACTGCCAGGTCCGGCCGCCGTCGGTCGAACGATGCAGCAGGCTGTAGACGTAGCCCTTCGGGTTCCGCACGTCCTGCTTCAGGAAGTGCACGGTGATGAAGAGCGTGCCGTCGCCGAGCACGGAGAAGTACGGCTCGCGCCCGAGGGGTGGGATTACCGTGCGCGGCGTCCACGTGCGTCCGCCGTCGGTGGATCGCCAGAGCAGCATGTCCTCCCGGTGCTTGCCGTCGACGCGCTGGGCGGCGTCGAAGGCCACCACCAGCAGCTCGCCGTCCGGCAACCGGGCGATGCACGGCTTGTAGTCGCCCTGCTTCCCCAGGGCAATCCGCTCGCACGGGATCTTGGCAGGCAGCGTTTTCGGATTGCGGACTTCGAGGAAGTCACCCGGCTTCTCCGCGCCTCGGGCGCTCCGGCCCGGCGTGCCGGCGGCCCACCCCATGACGAGCCCCAGGGTCAGCAAGGCGATCGCAACTCGGCGACCAACGAGGGAGGCCGGGTGGTTGAGACGGTTCATCGGCGTTCCTTTCTGGCTCTTTCGTGGATGTTCGACGTTGAGAATCATCAAGCCCAACCACGGTTCTCACGAGCTGCGTCTCCCCCCCGGGCCGACGGATCGCACGGGGCCGACCGCCGTGAACCGATGCCACGCTCGTCCCTCCATCGTAGCAGGGGAGCGGGCGTTGTCGAAAACCGTCACGGGGCCCAGCCCTAGGGCACTTGGCTTCGGGCATTTGCTGCGAATGAGTCAACTTTGTGGGGTCCAGGGTTCGGGGTCCAGGGTTCAGGATTTACGTGCATAGGTGGAACTCCAAGTCCTGAACCCTCAACCCTGAACCCTGAACGCTGAACCCTGACCACAGGACTCTCGCTTCGGCCTGAGGCCCTGCCTCGCTGGACAACAAGACTACCACTTCCGGTTCGCAGATGCCATAATACTCCCGGCGCAGCGGAGCTCCAAGCTCTGCACCGCTGCGTCCGTTTCGAGCCAAGCGGCCCGGGGCCGGCCACGCGGCCGTCTCGACCGCCCGGAGCATTATCTTCTGCTACCGTTGGGGACACGTAAGGAGTCAATCTGATGCGAAACTCGCGCAGGCAGTCAGCGAAGCCGTCGACGGGGACGGCGTCCAGGTTGGGCAATAAGATGACACGGCGACGCTTCGTCGGCGCCGCCACGGCGTTGGCGGCGCCGCTCGTCGTGCCGTCGGCCGTGTTGGGACGCGGCGGCGCCACGCCGCCCTCGGGGCGCGTCACGCTGGGGTTCATCGGCACGGGCGGCCGCGGCACGAGCAACATGCGGGCCTTCCTGCCTTTGGACGCGGCGCAGGTCGTGGCGGTGTGTGACGTCCGGCGCGAGAAGCGCGAGCAGGCCGCCAAGATCGTCGCCGAGCACTACGCGGCCGGCGACCGAGGCAGTGCCAAGCCGTGCGCGGCGTACAACGACTTCCGCGAAGTGCTCCAGCGCGACGACGTCGACGCCGTGGTGATCTGCCCGCAAGACCACTGGCACGGGCCGATCGCCGTGGCCGCGGCGCAGGCCGGCAAAGACATGTACTGCGAGAAGCCGCTCGGCGTGGCCGTGACGGAGGGCCAGGCGATTTGCGACGCGGTGCGACGTTACGAGCGCGTGTTCCAGACCGGC
>DATKZH010000698.1:0-19300 GCA_035528065.1 Thermoguttaceae bacterium
CCGCCGGTTGCGCCACACGCCGTGTGCCGTCCGCCGGTTACGGCACACGCCGTGTGCCTACTACTCCCGGCACAAGCCCGGCAGGGATCATTCCCAAGCGATCAGTTTCCCGTCGCGAGTGACGAGGAACAAGCGATTGCCCGCGGCGGACATGCCGTCGAAACGGGGCGGGTCGGGGATCTGCGCTTGCGATATCCGTTCGCCCGTCGTCGGGTCGATCGCCAGCAGCACGCCGCCTTGGCGACCCTCGAACGCGGCGAGCGGATCGCCCGGGGTCAAGACGTCCGGCGGGCCGGCGGCGAAGAGCGTGTCGCTCGTCAACGCCATGGCTTCGATGCGGACCGGCAGGTACTGTTGCCACACGGCCGGCGTGCCGCGAGTGAAGCCGGATCCCTTGTCCACCTCGACCGTGAAATTGTCGTGCCGATTGGTGATGAAGTGATCGTCGTACTTGTACGGCTCCATCAACGTGTCGGGCAGCCACTTGATCGGCTCCGGCGCGCCCGTGTCGCCGACGAGGAACGGCCGGGTGGTGTTCTCATCGCAGAAGAGGAGGTAGCCGGTCGTCTCGGGGTAGAACAGCGGGCTGTGGATGTTCCGCTCGACGAACCATTTCGTGGCCCAGGTCTTCTCCGCGTCGAACACCAGCAAGTTGCCCGACTTGGGCGCCATCAACAGGAAGTAGAAGCCCGGCCAGCGATTCCCGTAACTCCAGAAGAGACGGTTGAAGCCGGTGTCGTCGAGCATGCCGCCGGTGGCGATGAGATGGTCTTCGCCGAGGTAGCGGTCGCCGTAGTGCGTATTCCACCTGGTCTCGATGCGGTTCAACTCCGCGTCGAACATCTCCTGCATACAGAAGACGTGCTTGCCGTCGGTGGTGAGGACGTCGACGTTCGACCCGTCCATCGCGAAGTGCTCGCCGACGTCCTTGGAGAGATCGGGCCGCCGCTGTTCGACGTGCGCGTAGTGGACCACCTCGCCCGATCGCGGCTGGAGGGCATAGAGATGCGCTCCGCCGTCGATGAGCGTCGAGCGCCCCGCCGCGACGTACGCCAGCGAGTTCAACACCAGCACCGATCCGTGCACGGGCCAGGGCGATTCGACTTGTCCGAACGCCATGATCCGCCGGTCGTTCGGTGCGGCCCGGAAGCGCCAGACCAACTCGCCGCTCGACGCGTCGAGACAGTAGACGCTGCCGTCGTTTGCGCCGAACAGCAAGAGACCCGCATGGTAGGTGGGGGACGAATCGACGCGTCCGCCGGCGATGAACTTCCAGCGTGGCTCGCCGGTGGCGGCATCGAAGGCGTGAACCGTGTGACGATCCACCGCGGCGACGAAGACTCTGCCCGCCGCAATGGTCGGCTGCGCGAGCTTGCCCCCCAGCGCGACTTCCCATTGCTTCTCGAACCGTCGCGAGACTTTGGCCTCCCGGTTCGAGCCGCTTCGTTTCGCGTCGGCACGGTAGCTCGGCCAATCGGCCGGAGCCGCGGCGGCGGCGGCCGGGCTTCCGTAGGCGGGACCTCGCACGAGACGCTCCGGGGCACGGGGGGCGAGCATGCCGGTTGTGTCGGCGCCGCTGGTCGCTATCAGACCGTTCATCTTCGCCCCGATGTAGCAGAAGCACTGGTCGGGCGGCGTGTAGAGCAGCCCGTTGCACGGCAAGACGCCGTAGCGGCACGAGCCGCGGAGCCAGTCCTGGCGCATGTGGTCGTTGCCTTCGAGATCGAGGAACTCGGCGCCGCGCTTGGGATAGAGGATGAAGCGGTCGGTCGCCTTGCCTCGATAGCAGCGGAGATGATGGCCGGGCGACATGGCGTTTTCGACGTCGATGGTCCGGCGGAGCTCGCCGGTTCGGAAATCGTAGCCGGTCAGCCTAGCGCCCGCCTGGCGCGAGAGGGTCGGCCAGTGCTCCTCGCGCCCGTCGAGGATTCCTATCGTCTCCTCGACGCGCCAGACGAGATCGTTGATGACGAACAGATCGCGGCCCGTGTTGGGGCCTTTCCAAAGGGGCTTTCCGTCGACCAGCGAGAAGGCGTTGGTGCCGTCTTTTCCGGTGGTCAGCACCACGTCCTTGTGGATCACGACGATTCCGCTGCGCGGGCACTCGGCTTCCCAACGCAGCGCACCGTCTTGCTGATCGTAGCAGAGCAGGCTCGCGCCGCGGAGGAAGACGACGGCCCCGCCCGAGGCGGCAAGGCTCAGCGTATTCATGTTGCGGACGTCCTGCGACCATCGGGTTTTGCCGGTCGCGGCGTCGAGAGCCGTCAGCGTGGTCGAGACGGCCCGGCCGCGACGCTTCGCTTCGTCGGCCTCGGAAGGCCGGACCTGCGCGAAAATGGTGTTGTTGTCGACGACCATCTCCCGGGTGCCTTCGGTGCCTTCGCACTGCGTGAGCACTTTGCCGGTTGCGGCGTCGAGGATGCTCACCGGCGCGTCGTGAAACCCGAGCGTCGCGTAGACGCGGTCGCCTACCGCAACCAGGCGCCGCGGCACTTCGGCGGGAAATCGGCCGCGTTGGCCGCGGAGCGTGCGCCAATCGGCCTCTCGGATTTCCGGCTTCCACTGCTGCCAACCCCACGGCTCGAGCGGTCGCTTCCAGAGGAGCACCCCGTTGAACGCGTCCCGGGCGATCAGCACCCAGCGGGCGGGAAAGCGCGGATCGGTGACTCCGATCGGCCCTTCGTCGAGGATGCAGAAGAGGCGCCCGCCGGCCGAGACCATCGCCGGCAGACTGGAGTCGATTTCGTGACTGCGGCAGTAGTTCGGCTCGACGACCCATTGCAGGGCCGTGGCCGGCGCGACCCGCCGGTCCGCCGCCACGGCGTTCCCCGCCGCGCTGTGGAGGAAATGGGTCCAGTCGTCAATCTCCTCGGGCCAGGGCTTCTTGGCTATCTCCAACGCTGCCGCCGGCGACTGCCCTGCGCCGGAGCAGAACACGCCGCCGGGAGCCAAGACTCGCATGATCTCTTCACGCGAAACGTCGACGCCGTCGCGATCCCCGTTTGCGTCGTGCGATACGATCAGGTTGACCAGATTATCGGCATAGGGCAGCGTTTTGCCGTCGAACCGGTCGACGGTGATCTTGCCGTAGAGACCTCCGGCTTCCAGCCGTTTCCTCGCGCCGGCCACCCGTTGCGGATCGGTATCGAGGGTTTCGAGCGTGACGGCGTCCGGGGCGCCCAGCTTGGCGGTGAACTCGGCATCGAGGATCCCCAGCTCGACGACCAATCCGCCTTGAACGCCCGATTTCTCGTAGATCACGGCGACCGGATCGGCCTCGGCTCGCGCCGGTTCAGTTGCCGGCAGAAGCACGAACAGCAGGGTGGCGAGCATTCTTCTCATGGTAGCATCCTGTATTCGGGTTGACGCGATTCTCGTCGGCACGGTGCGACCTTCCTTACACTCCGCGTTCTCCTTTTTGGGCAATTTCGATTGCGATCAGTATAGCAGGGAGATTGCCGTCTGTGGACGGGGGAAGACCGAGCGTGGTCGAATCCGGTGCGCTGACCTACAAAACGGACTGCACAGATTTCACGTGGACTCCGAGCCGAGGCAGAAATCCGCACATGGCGCCCGATCCTTACGGCTTGCGGCCGTTCCGGGCCGGAGGGCCTGCCGGCCCTGCCGGAAGCAGCCTACTTGCCAATCGCCACAAGTGCTTGCAGAATAGCGAGGACGGAGTTTCTGCTACGGACAGCCTGGAGCGGCCGGATCGAGTATACTCGGGTGGCGAGGCTGCCTGAGGGATCGCTTGGGGAGGCGGAAAGAAGATGAACAAGATCTGTCCCGTCCTGGTTGCGGCGCTGGTGGCCGCGACGGCGTCGGCCGCCGAGGAAGCCCCGGCCCGTGCCGGCCGCGATGCCCACGGGCGGTCGCAGCGGCCCAACATCATTTTCCTGCTCACGGACGACCAGCGCGACAACTCCTTCGGGGCGATGGGCCATCCGTTCGTCAAGACCCCGAACGTGGACCGGCTGCTGGAGCAGTCGGTGCGGTTCAGCAACACGTACATCGCCGAGCCCACCTGTTCTCCCAGCCGCGCGGCTTTGTTCACCGGGATGCACGAGCGAGTCAACGGCATCGGTTTCACGTCTTCCTACCAATTGACGCAGTCGCAATGGGAGCGGACCTATCCCGCCTTGGTGCGAAAAGCGGGCTACCACACGGGGTTCATCGGCAAGTTCGGGGTCGAGTACTACACGTTCAAGGGGCAGGCGGCCCGGCAGTTCGATTTTTGGGGCGCCCACGACGGGTGGACCCGGTTCTTCCCGAAGGATTCGAAGGGTCCCAGTTGCACGCCGTATCACGAGGCAAAGGGGGACGTGATCACCTTCATCATGGGCGAGCGCATTGCGGAGTTCTTCGAGAGCCTGCCGAACGACAAGCCTTTCTGCCTGTCGGTCAGTTTCAACGTCCCCCACGGGTCGCAGACCACCAGCATGTATCCGGACTACCCGGATTGGCGCCGGATGACCCGTCCGGCCAACGAGAACCCGAAGCTCAAGGGGAGCCCCTTCTACGACACGCTGTACCGGGACGTCGAAATCCGGATCCCGGGCGAGACCGCCACCGATCCCTACCGATTCATCCCCAAGTTCATCATGGACCAGGACAAGGGGCGGCGCACGCAGACGTACCCATACGATTACACCCGGCTCACCTGCCTGGAGCATCATATCCGCTATTACCAGACGATCACGGGGCTCGACCACGTGATCGGCCGTCTGCTGGCCGATCTGGAGCACCGGCACCTGGCTGAGAGCACCGTGATTATCTTCGCCAGCGACCACGGGTTGCTGATGGGCGAATACGGCATGGGCGGCAAGGCGCTGTTGTACGACCTGGCCTCGAAGATCCCCTGCTTCGTCTACGATCCCCACCTGCCGGCCGATCGCCGGGGCCGCCAGCTCGAGGAGCTGGCCTCCAGCCTGGACGTCACGAAGACCATCCTCGACTACGCCGGCGTTGCGGCCCCCGACTTCATGGCGGGCGAGAGCCTGCGCCCGCTGGTGGAGGGAAAGGACGTGCCGTGGCGCGACGAGCTGTTTCTGGAGAACCTCTACACGGGCCGGGACACGCCCTTCCAGGAAGGAGTCCGATTCGGCAAATGGAAATACATCCGGATGTACGACGGCAAGACGGGCTACGTCGAATCGGACGTCGATTTCTCGAACCGGAAGCCCGATTTCGAGATGCTTTTCGATCTGGAAGCCGATCCCGGGGAGAGGGACAATCTGGTCGAGTCGCATGCCGACAGCGAAATCCTGGCGACGCTCCGCGGCAAGTGCGCGGCGCATTCCCGATCACTCAACGAGCAGCGACAGAGTTTCAAGAACACCGTCGAGGTTCAGAATCGCTAAAACAAGGCGACCCCATGAAACACGCCCTCGGGTAGGAGGGCGAGGCAACCTGCCGTCTGCCGTCAAGCCGGAACGTCCTGCCGAAATCAACGGCCGAGAACGAAAGAGACTCGGAATGCCGATGAACCGGAGACGGTTGGCCGTCGCCGAGGATCCCATCGAACCTGTAACCAAGGAGCATGACGATGCAACTTCTTTCCCAGCTCACTACCGGCCGTCTAGCCTGTGTCTCGCTGGCCTCGAGCGTTGTGGTGGCTTTCCTGTGCGGGTCCGTCGCCCTGGCGGGAGAGGGCCCGTCGCTTCGCGCCGGCGCCGCGGCGGTCGACATTTCGCCGCAGGAATTCCCGGTCAACATGCCGGGCGGGTTCAGCAAGAACATGGCCGAAGGGGTGCACGATCCGCTGCACTCGCGTGCCCTGGTGCTCGACGACGGCGCCACCCTGCTGGCCCTGGTCGTGGTGGACAACCTGGGCATAGTCCAGGAAACGGCCGATGAGGCGAGGGCGATCGCCGCCGAGCGTTGCGGGATTGCGCCGGAGAAGATTCTCGTGGCCGCCACCCACACGCACAGCGCGCCGCGCTCGGGCACGGTCAATGGACCGGCGCCGGAAGTGGCCTACCACAAGCTCTTGGTCGAGGGCATCGCGGAATCGATCGTTCGCGCTCACGCGGCGCTCCGCCCCGCCGCGGTCGGTCATGGCGCGCACCCGCTGCCGGAGGAGGTGTTCAACCGCCGCTGGTACCTCAAGCCGGGCAAGATGCCGCTGAATCCCTTCGGCGAGATGGATCAAGTGAAGATGAATCCGGGAACGAGTGCCGAGGTTCTCGACCGGCCCGCCGGTCCCACGGACCCCGACGTCACCATTCTCTCCGTCCAGGAGGCGAAAGGTCGCAAGCCGATCTCGCTCTTGGCCAGCTACTCCCTGCACTACGTCGGCGCGACGCCCAAGGCAATGGTGTCGGCCGATTACTTCGGCGAGTTTGCGCGGCTGATGCCCTCCCGTCTGCGCGCGGGCGACGAGTTCGTCGCCATGATGGCCAACGGCACGTCCGGAGACATCAACAACATCCCCTTCCTGGTCACCCGGCCGCCGCGCGAGCCCTTCGAGCAGATCCGCATCGTCGCCCGCAAGGCGGCGGACGCCGCGTGGCACGCGTGCGCGGGCATCGACGCGCACCGTTCGGACGCGCGCCTGGGGACGATCCGGCGCGAGATCACCTTGCGCCGGCGCCGCCCCACGGCGGAGCAGATCGAGCGTGCCAAGGCCGTGCTGGCCATCAAGGACGAAGCCGAGCTCGCCAAGCTGCCGCGTCTGGCCGACGCCTACGCCTCGCGCACCCTTTCCCTCGCCGAGGCCGAGGAGACGTTGAGCGTGTCGCTTCAGGCCGTGCGGATCGGCGATCTGGCGATCTGCACCATTCCGTTCGAGACCTTTTGCGAGATCGGTCTCGACCTGAAGCGGCGCAGCCCCTTCGCGCAAACCGTGGTCCTCGGCCTCGCCAACGGCTACAACGGCTACCTGCCGACGCCCGAGCAGCACGAACTCGGCGGCTACGAGACCTGGCTCGGCACGAACAGGGTGCAGAAAGACGCCTCGGTGATCATCACCGATCACTTGCTCGAGATGCTCGGGGAACTGGCGAAGGAGGAATGAGAGACGTGCTGAATTGATCCAACCGGGTCGGCCGGTCGTCATCAACGCCCCATCCAGCCGCCGTCGACGGTGACGATGGTGCCATGCAGGTAGCTGGCGGCGTCGGAGGCCAGGAACACGACCGCTCCCTTGAGGTCGTCCGGTTCCCCCCAGCGCCCGGCCGGAATGCGGGCGAGAATCGCCGGGCTGCGCGCCGGATCGGCGCGAAGCGCGGCCGTGTTGTCCGTCGCGATGTATCCGGGGGCGATGGCGTTGACGTTCACGCCATGCCGGGCCCACTCGTTGGCCAACGCCATCGTGAGCTGGCCGATGCCTCCCTTGCTGGCCGCGTAGCCGGGCACGGTGATCCCGCCCTGGAACGTCAGGAGCGAGGCCGTGAAGATGATTTTCCCGCTGCCGCGGGCGACCATGTCTTTGCCGAATTCCCGGCTGAGCACGAATTGGGCATTCAGGTTGACTTCCATGACCTGATCCCAGTACTCGTCCGGGTGCTCGGCCGCCGGCTTGCGGAGGATCGTGCCCGCATTGTTGACCAGCACGTCGATCCGCTCGGTATCGGATTTGACCTGTTGAATGAAGGAGTACAGAGCCTGCCGGTCGGCGAAGTCGCACTGGTAGGCGCGGAACGAGCGCCCCAGTGCCGTGACCTCCTTTTCAATGTCGCTGCCGGAAGCCTCCAACGACGCCGATACGCCGACAACGTCTGCGCCCGCCTCCGCCAAGCCGACGGCCATCGACTTGCCGATCCCTCGCTTGCATCCGGTGACCAGCGCCGTCTTGCCCGCCAGGTTGAATTGTTCGAGTATGCCCATGGTTGGCTCCAGCCTGCTCCCGACAGCGTATCAAGGATCAGCCGAAGAGCAACTTCCGCCCCCCCGTGCGGAGGGTTCGCTTCGGGCTGTTTCGAGGGCGGGCGTTGGTCGCGGCTTCATGACAAGCGTCGACCGTCGTAACCGCGCCCTTCCAAAGCACGTGCGACCAGGGGTTCTCTCCGGGGACGCCGCCTCGGGGTGGACGCAAGCCGCGAAAGTGGTAGGATGAGGGGCTAGCGTCGCGTCGGGCAGGTCGGCCTGCTCGCCCGTCTCGTAACAGGAGCCGTCTATGCCAAAAGAGAAAGCGTTAGAGGTCGAGGGCGTGGTGACCGAAGCCCTGGCCAACACCCGCTTCCGCGTCAAGCTGGAGAGCGGGCATGCGATCATCGCGCACGTGGCCGGGAAGATGCGGAAGCACTTCATCCGCATCGTGCCGGGCGACAAAGTCCGCATCGAGCTCTCCCCCTACGATCTGACCAAGGGCCGAATCACCTACCGGGAACGGTAGCATCCCGCCGGGGTCTCTCGGTCGAACGGACCCACCTCCGCCGGAGTGGTCCGGCCCCGGGTCCGCGGCTGGCGAGGGGATTCCTTGCCGGAAGGACGCCCATCCTGCTCCTTGAGCTTGGAAGCCCACAAGGCGTCGTTCCAGCAGCTCTCGGTCGAACCCGAACCGCCGGCGGCCATCCCCATTTCCTCCACGCACCCCTCTTCCGAGCGCTCTCTTGAGCCTCGCATCGCGGTGTGGTAGTCGTATAGCGGTACGTCACAGCGGTACGTCACGCGCACCACCGGTGGAACCGGGACGCGATGCGCTCGGTGGGTGCCTAGCGGGACGGATTATGGATTGCACGGTGTATTTGGGTGCCACGGGCATCTTGCCCGTGCACTGGCGAGACGCCAGTGCCACCCTACCGCGCAGGCTCACGCCGGCGGCTCGCCGTACGTTGTTCGCAGCAGGACCTGAAATCAGGGAGGCCAACACGATGCGGAAGACAGCAACTCTGGGGGTGGCTCTTGTCGTGGGCATGGCCGTCGTCGCCGGCGCCCAGGACACGGCCGTGCTGAAAGTGAAGGGCCGTGGCGTGGAGGGGAGGCCCGCGTATGACGGCGGCGGGGTCGTCAAGTTCCTCGACGCCCGGCTCGCCGCGCAGATCGTCCACCGCCAGGCCGATGCGGAGGAAGGGGCACCCAAGATCGCCCTTCCGCTGGAGATCCGCTACGACGTGCTCGAGCCGGCGCCGATCCTGCTCACGTCGCGGATGGGCACCGAGTACTGGCGCCTGTACGGCTTCGAGGCCGAAACGATGTCGGCCATGTACGTCGACGAGAAGATCGATCTGGCCAAGCCCGGCGAGCGGACCGCCACGGCCACCCGGGCATGGTTCGGTCCCCGGTACGGACCGCTGCCGACCCGTGGCCTGGTCGGCATCCGTGGCCACTACTACTTCCTCATCGACCGCGCGGATGGCAAGTGGATCGACGTGACCGAGCCGCCTTCGTTCTTCGACCAGCGTGAGGCCGCGCGCAAGCTGACCTTCACGCTGGCCGACCTCTCGGAGTTCTCGCTTTCGATCGCCGAGATCCAGTCGACGTGGGAGCCGGGCGGTCCGTTTCGGGTGAGGGTCACCGTGAAAGACGCCCAGGGGGAAGTTCTGCCGGTGATCAATGTGCCCCTGACCGCCGCGGCCGGCGATTGGCTGGCGCCGTTGGCCACCGAGTGGGGGCCTTTGAGCGAGCCGACCGGCTGGATCGAGGGCACGCTCCCCGATCGAGTGCCCGAGAAGATCACGGTGCAAGGGACCGTATCGGCCCAGACGCCCAAGGGTCTGGAAGAGCGCCGCGTCGTCGCCACGTTCGACCGCGGCGACGGCCGCGTGAGCGCACAGGAGTTCACGATCGCCGAGCAGGGCTACCAGCTCCCCCGCAGCCCGGACGGCGCGATCCGCGAAACCCGGGCCGTCTGGGTCTCGACCAGCGACATCTCCACGGCCGAGGGGATCGACACAGTGGTCGATCGTTGCACCCAAGCGCGGCTCAACGTGCTCATCCCCGACGTCCTCGTGCGCAACGGCTTCTTCGCCAAGAGCGACCTGATGCCGCTCTCCGGCCAGGCCGAGGAGGGCCTCGACCCGCTCGGCCGGCTGATCGAAAAGGCCCATGCGGCGGGGCTCGAGGTGCATCCGTGGTTCTGCGTCACGTACCGCGACCGGCACTTCCGGGAGTGGTTCCAGAAGACGCGCGGGGCCGACTGCGCCATGATCGACAAGGACGGAAAGCCGATCTCGCTCGGCGCCGACGTCCACCGGCCCGAGTACCGCGACTTCATCGTCGACCTGATGGTCGGCGTCGCCCGGGACTACCCGGTCGACGGCATCCATCTCGACTACATCCGCACGATGGGCCAGTGCTACTGCCCGAAGTGCCGGGCGGAGTTTGCCGGGCAGTACGGGGGTCCGCTCTCCGAGGCGAGCGAGGAAGACTGGATCAAGTGGCAGCGCCTGGCGATCGGCGACGTCGTGCAGC
Organism: Thermoguttaceae bacterium; assembly: GCA_035528065.1. Taxonomy (GTDB): domain Bacteria; phylum Planctomycetota; class Planctomycetia; order Pirellulales; family Thermoguttaceae; genus DATKZH01. Next base: position 10,354 of record DATKZH010000698.1, read on the forward strand.
GGACCGCCGAGGGCGTGCGCCGCGTCCGCCCCAAGGCGAGGACGTCGGCCGCCGTCTTCTCCAGCATGCAGGGCGGGGCGATCCAGGGCCAGGACCCGGCCGGCTGGGCCCGCCAGGGCTGGACGGACCTCATCCTGCCCATGGACTACCAGATGCAAACCCTCCAGGTCCGCTCCAACGAGCGCCAGTTCCTCGAAGCGCTCGACGAGGACGACAAGCTGGTGACCGGCCTCTCCCTCTACATGCGCTCCGGCAGCGACGTCTCGTCGCGCCCGCCCGAGTTGGTCCGCGAGCAGATCGACCTCGTCCGCCGCCTGGGCATTCACGGCTACTGCCTGTTCGCCTTCAGCCACCTCAGCGACGAGCAGCTCCCAATGATCCGGGAAGACGTCAACACGGAGCCGGCGGTGCCGTATTTCCGGTAGAGAAGGCGGCTGGGAAACAGGCAGAAGACCTCTCGCAAAGGCGCGAAGGCGCAGAGAAAGAGGACGTAAGCGGGACGAGGAAAAGCCTGCACGACGCGGGTGCCACTGGCGTCTCGCCAGTGCACGGGTAAGATGCCCGTGGCACCCTGCGCAGAGGAAGACGGAAAGAGACCTCTCGCGAAGGCGCAAAGAAAGAGGACCGAGGGGAATCGTAAAGGGCCGCTCTCTCCCACGGTCCACCGTGGCCAGACTTCCTTGCCTTCCCTTCTGCCCCCTTCGCGCCTTGGCGTCTTTGCGAGATGCTTCCCTTTCGCCTGTAAGAGTTCCGTACGCGGCGACAAAGGTCAATCACCACACGCCCGGCACGAGCCGATAGCGGACCCGCCGGGCGTACTCCCGGTACCCGTGCAGCTCCTCGTGGAGCATGCGGTCCTCGAACACGGTGCGCACGACGACCAACGCCACCACGATCCCGGCGGGAACGAGCGACCAGAGCGAGCCGAGAATGATCGGCACGGCCAGCATCAGCATGCTCATCCCCACGTAGCCCGGGTGACGCACGATCCCGTACGGCCCGCCCGTGGCCACGGCGTGGCCGCGGTCCTTCTGGACGTACGCGATCCGGGCGAAGAACGGGTTCGACGCCATCGCCCAGATCGCCAGGAGGTATCCCAGCGCCCCGACGACGACCGCCGTCCAGGGAATCCAAGTCGCCAGCGGCGGCGACCAGCCGAACCGCAGGTCCACCGGAGGCAGGAAGAAGATGAGGAGGCCGGACACGGAGATCAGCGGATAGAGGAGCTTGTCCCACGGCTTGACCGGCTTGCGCCGCGTCGTCCGTTCCAGCACCATCTCCGGCTGCCGGGGAATGAGCACCACGCACGAGACCAGCGGGCCGAGCACGAAGAACACGCCGACAAACACCCAGCCCATCGGCCAGTTCCAGGTCCCCGCCATCAGAAACATCACGGCCACCAGCGGGGGCATGAAGACGAGCTTCCAGAGCTGCCGCACGGCCCGGCGAATCGCTTGCGACTTGTCGGGCGTTTGATCCCCAGGTAGGTCGCGGCTCACGATGTGCTCCTCACGAAGTGTGTAAGGGTCGGCCGAAAAACAACTTCCCGACTTTCGTAGCAGGCACACGCCGTGTGCCGTCCGCCGGTTACGGCACACGGCGTGTGCCTACTACTCCGCAAATGCGGAAGTTATCCTTCGGCCGCCCCTACACCATGCTAAGATGGTCGACGTCGTCCGCCCGGATTGGCCGGCTCAAGCCTCTCCGGCCATCGCCGTTCTGCGCCCAATCAGCTTAGAGAAAGGGAGTCGGATGCACAAGCCTGGACCTTCTCGACGGGACTTCCTCTGCGCTTCTCTCGTCGGCGTGGGAGCCGGTGCGGCGGCCGTCGCCGGCACCGCGCAACCGCCGATCGTCGATCCCGCGGAGCGGGTGAGCAAGTGTCGACTCCGCCCGGCGGTTCGCGATCGAATCCTCGCCGGGCATCGCGCAATCCTCGACGAGCTCAAGCCGACCAAGGCGCAGCTCGACCGCGGGCTCCAGCTCCACTACACGAGCTGCGCGGCCGACGCCCAGGGCGGCATCTCGCTGACCTACCCCGGCGGGTTGATCGGGGATCGCTTGGCCGCCGACAAAGGGCTCGACCGGCAGAAGGCGATGACGTTCCAGGCGGCGTACGATCCGCAGTGGATCGAGGAGTCGCGGGCGCTTTATGAAATCGCCGGCGTGCAGTTGGGCCTGGAAGACGTGGCCCATCCCGACGACAACACGTTCGACAAGGCGCTGCACCTGCTCGCCCGAAGCACGCTGGCCTACGACCAGCGGCAGGACTTGGACCGCGTGGTGAGCTGGGAGACCATCGAGAGCGGCCGGCGCGAAGGCCGACCGTGCATCGTGCAGCACCTGGCGGCCACGGGCTGCTTCGCCGATGCCGAGGACCCCATCTACCAGCTCGATCTGTTCTTCGCCTTCGGCGTACGGATGTCGCAACTGACGTACATCCAAAAGAACCCGCTCTGCTGTTCCTGGCTACAGCGCGACGACGCGGGCCTTACCGACCTGGGCAAGCGAGTCGTGCGCCGGATGAACGAGCTGGGCATCCTGGTCGATCTGGCCCACTGCGGGCATCGCACGTCGCACGACGTCATCGAAGCGTCCCTCGAGCCGCCCCTGATCAGCCACACCGCCTGCAAGGCCATCTACGACGACGCGACGAACGAGAACTACCTCGATGCCGTCTTCGCCCAGCCCTACGCCCGGGGCGTGCCGCGACCCGATAAGACCGGCTCGCGCCACGCGGCCGACGACACGCTCCGCGCCCTGGCCGCCAAGGGAGGCCTGGCCGCGTTCTACTTCATCCATTACATGCTCGACGCCGAGGGAAGCCGTTCGTTCAGCGCCTGGTACCGCCACCTGGAGCACGCCATCGAGGTCGCCGGGATCGACCACGTGGGCATCGGGACCGACCTGGGTTTCTTCCCCGGTTGGCAAGCCAGTCCGCTGGATTGGACCAACTGGCCCTACTGGACGGTCGGGCTGGTCTGCAAGGGGCTTTCCGACGAGGAGATTCGCAATGTGATCGGCGGCAACTACCTGGACCACGTGCGCCGGGTTCTCAACAAGCGCCCTTGGGGCGAGTTCCTCTAAGCGGGACAAGGAAAGCCTGCACGGGCAAGATGCCCGTGGCACCCTACTACACCGTGCAGTCTATAGTCCATCCCGCTTAGCCGGAGGCGCTCTCACGCTGCGGTTTTCCGGTCAATCGGCACGTCCGGCAAGCTCCTGCTCTCCCACGGCCGCAATCCACTGCCGCGTCCACTCGACCGCTTCCAGGTCCAGGTCGGCGACCGTGTTGGCCAGGAAGACGATGCCTTCGATCCGTCCTTCGCCCAGCCAGCGCAGCCCGAGCTCGCACTGCTTTTTCATCCGCGCAACCGGCATCGGGGCCTTGTTGCCGAAGTCCCACATGTAGCAGCCCAGCAGCTTCCCGTGGTCGGGGGCCAGCGCTTCCAGGCGGCGGAAGTTCTCTTCGAGATGCTCCAGGTCCTCCGACCGCCACGTCCAGAGCGTGATCTTGTCGCAGTAGGCGAGCGACTTGCTCACCGGTAGCTCCAACTGGTGCGAGTACAGCACCACGTGAAGGTCTCGCCTCCGCCCGGCGATCACCAGTTGATCGCGCAGGGCCTTGAGTTCATCCACGGTGAGCTGTCCGGAGCCGTCGCGCTGGAAGAAGTCGTCCATGATGAAGCCGACCGTGTTGGGGAATCGGGCGGCCACGTCGAGCACGTGGCGCCGGGCGTCCTCCTCCGTCTTCCCGCCCGAGCCGACCAGCGACCAGACCACTCGCTTGAGCGGCCGAAACGAGATCGCGTACGGATCGAAGGGAATGGCCGGCTTCTGTTGCCAGCGGATGAGCATCAGATTGGGCACGCCCAGGTAGAAGGCCCCCTCGGCGGGCGTCATTCGGGACGGCCCGGGCAGGCCCCAGCCCTCATCGTCCGCCCCGGCGACGCAGGCGAAGATCCACAGCCGGTCGCGCACGGTCGGCCGGCCCGGGGTCTGCGACGGCTCGCCGGCCGCAAGCGGCCCGACGCGGCCGCTTAGGGCAAGGCCAATGGCTCCGGCCGTCGCGGTCAGGAAGCGACGTCGCGACGCGCGCGACGGGGATCTCTCGTCGGTCATGGCGGTCTCCTTCGACAAAGTGCCTTGCGGATCGGACCCGCGTATTCTAAAACGGAGCCGGTCCTCCTTCCAAGCTCTTAAACAGCGAAATCTTGCCATGACTCGACCTGCACCGCGGCCCTTGTTCCCCGGTTGGCTCTTCGCGCTGGCAGCCGCGATCGCTCCGGCACATGCCCCGGGGACGTTCGAGCTTTGTGGCGCGATGGGCGGAAACGCCGCACGCGCGGCCGACGCCGAGACCGGCCCGGCCCCCTCGACCGAATCCGCCGGCCCCACGCGTGCCCTGGGCCTGTTCAAGCCGGGCGAGCCCGTCCCGCTCGAAGCCGGCTTCCGCGACCCGCCGCCCATCTCCCGCGTCCAGTGCTGGTGGCAGTGCCACGGCAGTGCCTTCACCAAGGAAGAGATCACGCGGCAGCTCGAAGCGTTCCAGGCCGCGGGGTTCGGCGGCGTGACGATCAAAGACACGCTCCCCATGCCCCGCGACGCCCAAACCGCCCACCTCCGTGACATCCCCTTCATGAGCCCCGAGTGGCTCGATATGTTCGCCCACGCCGTCGCCGAGTGTGGGCGCCTCGGCCTGATCTGCCGCAGCCGCTTGGGGAGCGGGTGGAACGCCGGCGGGCCGTGGGTGCGGCCGGAGACGTCGTCCCAGGTGCTTTCCTGGGCCGAGTCGGAGCCGATCCGCGGCCCCAGTGTGTACCGCGGCCGAATCCCCCTTTCGCCCCAACGGCAGCCGACCTTGGACGCGCTGCGAAGCGACGAGGCGTTCGTGCTGGCCGTTCGCCAGACCGGCGACGAAGGCCCCCGCGTGCTCGATCTGACCGCCACGGTCACCGACGAGCGAACCGTCGACTGGAGCGTGCCCGAAGGCCCCTGGACGCTCTTCTCCTTCTTCAGTGCCGCGTCCGGGGCGGAGGTGATGTCGGCCAGTCCGTCGGGCGGGGGTCTGCACCACGATCATCTCAGCACCGAGGGCACCGATCTCCAGCTCCGCATGGTCGCCGAGCCGATGCTCGCCCGGCTTGGCACGTTCCAGAACACCGCCTTCGACGGCTTCAACTGCGATAGTTGGGAGCTGGGGAAGCCCACGTGGACGCCCGGGTTCCGCCGGGCGTTCCGCTCCCGGCGCGGCTACGACCCCGTGCCGCACCTGCCCACGCTTGCGCTCGTCGAGGACGACCGCTTCCACGCCGCCCGCATCGCCCCGACCCTCACCGAAACCGAGCGGCGGTTCCTCCACGATCTGCGGACCACCGTCAGTGACCTGATCATCGAAACACACTACCAGCGCGTCGCCCGGTGGTGCCGCGAGCACGGCGTGGCGTTCGAGGCGGAGTCGGGCGGCGGCCCGGGCCACGGCCTCCCCAAGGATTTGCTCCAGGCCCTCGGCGCGGTCGACGTGCCCATGGGCGAGTTCTGGATGGGCGGGCGGAGCTACGTCAAGATCGCCTCGTCCGCCGCCCACGCCTACGGCAAACGCCTCGTCGGCCTCGAATCGTTCACCGAGACCGCCAACCACTTCGCCATCTCGCCCGCCAGCATGAAGGCCCGCGCCGACGAAGCCTTCCTCCTCGGCGGCAACTATCTCACGATGGCCGTCTCCGAGTACTCGCCCGCCGAAGCCGGGCGCCCGGGCTGGGTCCACAACGCCGGGCCGCACCTCAACGCCTCGCAAACCTGGTGGCCGATGGCCCGACCCTTCTTCGACTACCTCGCCCGGTGCTCGTTCCTCCTCCAGTCGGGCGAGAACGTCGCCCACGCGGCCGTCTACTGCACGTTCCGCACCGCCGAGGGCGAGCTCTGGGCGGCCCCCAAGGACGACGACCTGGCCAAGCGGTCGAAGCACTTCGCTTTCGACTACGTCGGCGACGACCTGGTGCAAAGCCACATGCACGCCCGCGACGGCCGCATCGCGCTCGACTGCGGGGCCGCGTATCAGGTTCTCTACGTCATCCCCACCCCGCCCGGCACCATGCCGCTCGCCACACTCTCGAAGATCCGCGACCTGGTGCGCGACGGGGCGACCGTGGTTTGGGCCGGCGAGCCGCCCAAGCGATGCCCCGGCCTGACCGACTACCCCGCCTGCGACGCCCAGCTCCGCACGATCGCCGACGCCCTCTGGCGAAGCGGCCGACTGATCGCCCTGCCCCAGCACGACTACGCCCGGCTCGTGCCGATCCTCGAAGCGAGCCCGAGCCCGCCCGCCTGGAAGCTCCCCGGCGACGAGCCCCTGCGGTTCGTCCACCGCCGCACGCCCGAGGCCGACCTCTTCTTCGTCGTCAATCGGGCGACCTGGCCGGTCGACGTGCCGGTCGCGTTCCGCATCCGCAACCGCGCCTGCGAGCTGTGGGACCCGGACACCGGCCGCATCGAGCCGGGCGCGTGCCGCCAGATCGACGACGGCGTCGAGGTGCCGATCCGCCTTGCGCCGCTGGCGTCCGTGTTCGTCGTCTTCCGAGGGCCCGGCGGCCCCGTTGCCGACTCGTCCCGCCGCGAAACGCACCCCGGCGACGTCCCGGAGCCGCTCACCCTCGACGGCCCCTGGCAGATCGAGTTCCCCGAAGGTCACGGCGCCCCGCCGAAGCTGACCCTCGACCGCCTCCGGTCGTGGATCGAGCTGGACGACCCGGGCGTGCGGCACTTCAGCGGCATCGCCACCTACCGGACGTCGTTCGACTGCCCGGCCGAAGTGCTCGACCGCGGCCCGGCCGTCACGCTCGACCTGGGCGACGTCCGCGAAGTGGCCGAGCTGCATCTCAATGGCAAGCTCCTCGGGATCCGCTGGCACCCGCCCTATCGGGTCGACGTTTCCGGCGCGATCCGCCCCGGCGAGAACCGGCTCGAAATCCGCGTCGCCAACCTGTGGCACAACCGCCTCGTCGGCGACGCCGCGCTCGGCGAGGCCCGGCGCGTCGCCCGCGTGGTCCCGACGACCCACTACGACCGCCTCCGCCAAAAACCCCTAGTCCCGTCCGGCCTCCTCGGCCCGGTGCGCGTCGTGTTCGCCAACCCCAACAACCCTTGAAGCCCGAAGGGCTGCAATACGACAGGCGGGAGATCCGAGCATGCGATTCTCAACGACGCAACGCGCTTTCCTTCCGATTCTGTTCACGTTCACCTGCGTCGTCTCGCGGTCGTTTCTTCCGACCGCCGCGGCGGCCGACGACGCCCCGATCGACTTCGCCGCCATCCGCTCGCCGATCCTCTTTCGCGGCGACGCCGAGACGGCCTACCGCGACCCGGCGGCGATCTACCACGAGAGGGTCTTCCATCTCTACTTCACCGTCGCCCGCATGGAGCCCGAGGGCACGTTCTGGCACCTCGGCTACAGCCGCAGCTCGGACCTCCGCCAGTGGACCGAGCCGGAGCTGCTCACGCCCCGCGACCGCAACCTCAACTTCTCCTCGCCCGGGAACGTCGTCCGGTTCGGCGGCCGATGGGTGCTTTGCCTCCAGACGTACCCCACGCCCGACAACGAAACGTTCGGCACCGCCGACGCGCGGATCTGGATCATGCCAAGCGACGACCTCCGCCACTGGGGCCCGCCCGAGCTGCTCCGCGTCAAAGGCCCCGACGTCCCCCGGGCAAAGATGGGCCGGATGATCGACCCGTATCTCTTCGAGGACAAAGACGTGCCCGGTCGCTGGTGGTGCTTCTACAAGCAGAACGGCGTCAGCATGTCCCGGTCGCGGGACCTCCAGACGTGGACCTACGTCGGCCGCCGCCCTGCGGGCGAGAACGCCTGCGTGCTCGTCGACGGCGACGAGTACGTCCTCATCCACAGCCCCGCGAACGGCATCGGCATCAAGGGTTCCGGCGACCTCGACGAGTGGCGCGACCAGGGCCCGCTGCTCACCCTAGGGCAATCCACCTGGCCCTGGTCCCAAGGCCGGCTCACCGCCGCCGCGGTCCTCGATCTCCGCAACGAGCCCCGCGTCGCCCGCTACCTGATGTTCTTCCACGGCGCCACCCGCCCCGGCCTCCAAGCCCACGCCGCCCACGGCCGCGCCTCCCTCGCGCTGGCGTGGAGCGACGATCTCAAGACGTGGACCTGGCCGGGAAAGCCGTAGGGCGATCGACGGCGTTGCTCGCCCGCAAGTCTGTCTCAACACGGACCCCCCTGGATCGCGTCGACCTTCTCCAACGGAAGGACGAGGACCGTATCCAACCTGCCACAGTCCGGCGCCCGCGCGACCAACCGTGTGGTGCGCGTGTTCTTTTCTCCACGTTCCGCCGTATACAGGCCCGATCCTCCACGCCGCGTGAGTCCCCGAGGGCCCTTGTCGCGCTCCCGTGAAACGACCATAATGCACGGAAGAGGGGGCATGCCTGCGAAACGACGCCCGCGGGATTTGGAGCCGATCGATGCCCGACAGGTGGAAAACGGTCCGTGTGTTCATCTCCTCCACGTTCCGCGACATGCACGCGGAGCGGGACTACCTGGTGAAAGTCGTCTTCCCCTCGCTGCGGGAGCGGCTGGAGAAGTACCGCATCCACCTGGTCGACATCGATTTGCGGTGGGGCATCACCGAAGAAGAGGCCCAGCGGGACCGGGTGCTCGACCTGTGCTTGGAGCAGATCGACGAGTGCCGCCCGCTCTTCGTGGGCATCCTCGGCGAGCGGTACGGCTGGGTGCCGAGGACATTCAGCGACGAAGCCCTGTCAAAATACGGCTGGGTGCAGCACCAGACGGGCAAGAGCGTCACGGAGTTGGAAATCCTCTACGGCGTGCTCCGCGACCCCGAGATGCACGCCCGGGCCCTGTTCCTATTCCGCGATCCGGCGTTCCTCGCCGACGTGCCGGAGGCCAAACGCGCGGACATGA
>DATKZH010000699.1:0-6625 GCA_035528065.1 Thermoguttaceae bacterium
CTCGGCGTCGGTATTGACCAGCATCAAGTCGCTCTTCCGCGGGCAGCGGTTGCCGAAATAGCCATCACTGATTTCCACGGTTCTTTCGAGCCATCGGCCGGTGTCGGTTTTCGTGACCTGCAGGGCCGTTGCCGGCGGCCCGGCAACCGCGTCGTACTGAAGTTCCCAGGTTCCGGTTCCCTTGTCGAAATAAACGATGCGCACCTTGACAGGATAGGCACCGCCTAGCGGCTTGTCGAAAAAGAACCCGTCGTCGATGTCAAAGTACAGCGTGTCCTTGCCTGCCTGGTGGTTGAACCCCCGCGCGAACATGCCGTAGGGTTGCTCCTGCGGTCCCACCTGCCAGTAGCCCTGGCTCGTCTCGACCGGATCGAGCTGGACGAGATACATGCCGTAGTTGCCCGGCCAGATGTTGAAGCCGACGGCGTTCACGCTGGTGCGTTTGAGCATGCAGTCAAAGCAGAAGATGTGAACTTCCGGATCCGCCTGTTCGGCGCCGAATGCCGAGTGGGCTTGGGCGATCTTGAGATAACGATCCGGGTTTCTGCCCCCTTGAACGGGTCCGAAGCGGTCTTCCGGGAATCGCCTGGTGTCCTTGGCATCCAGTCCGTCGCGCAGGGCGCACCACGCGCCCCGGCTGTCGCGCGGATCCTTGTAACCCGCGTACTGGGTGAAGAACGTGAAGGCCGTCACGTGCGGTTTGTAGGTGTCACCAGCGACGAGCGTCTTCGCGGGCAGATTCAGTGTATCCATGCCATAGTTGAGCGACCAAAGGCATTGCCAGTAGGTGTTCCAGACCGGCGCGCGGTAGAACCACGAGCCCGGCCCCTGCTTCATACCTGGGGCATGCGTGAATTCACCGCGGCTGCGGATCGCCCAGCCGTCGTGAAAGCCGTGAAACATTTCGAACTGCCCCTGGAGGACGTTCAGCTCGTTATTGAGTTGAAATCCCTGCGCGATCGTGTCGGTCTTCCGCCCAGCGCCGGGCATGTTCCGGAGTACCCAATCGTTCAATGCCGAGTAGGGTTTCAGGATCAGAAAAATCCGGGGGCTCTTGGCCTGATACGCGTCCCAATAGGCCTGGAGAATCTCTTTCGTCCAGTTTTCCCACTCCTGACCGTGCGGAGCGATCCGGTAGCGGGCATCCACAGGGTAGCGGACATACGGATGGGGGTCGCCCGTCGAGCCCTGGACGCCCTGAACCGCGATGATGCGGTTACGCAGCTCGGGCGGGTAGGCGTCGATGTGCTCGGCCACGCGCTGAATCATGCGGACCAGATACGGCTTGAACGCTGGATCCAGATAGTAGGGACAACTCACATCCTGCCGGTACAACTTCTCCGTGAATTTCACCTCCGGCACGCCCGCACTGTACAGCCAGCTCGGCGAACTGTGCCCGTGGTAAACCTTGATCACCACGTAGAGCCCGTTTTCCGCCGCCTTCTTCATCGGTTCGTCGAGCCACGACCAGTCGAACCGGCCGTTCTCCGGTTCGAGCTTCCCCCAGTCGGTGGCCACGAACGTGCCCTTGAACCAGGGCCGTTCCGCGCGGCTGATATCCGCGCCGCCGCCCCATGTCCATGTCCCGCACCAGTCCGGCTTGTCCGCGACGGCCAGCGAGACCATCAACCATGAGATCGCCGCCAACACGAGTGCCTTGCGTCTTGCCAGCCGATGCATTTCAGTACCTCTCTTTGCCATTGCCAATAGTACGCTCGGGCTTCAGCTCGATCGACGCAGCAGGTTTCGGATCATCGGTCGCGAATACCTCCATGTCGCCGAGCGATAATCGCTGACCGTCGACCATCCAGGCCTGCCGCGTGCCGTCCGGCGTGCGTCGCAGCAGCAGCGCCGTGCCGTGGAAGGCTATGTCCCCAGACTCCATCTCTGCGGCACCGTCATAGGAGAGCAGGAACAGGTCGCCGCCACACTCGACTCCGATCGCCGGCCCGCCGCCGGGAACGGTCACGTCGCGCGGCTGAACGTGCATCGGTTCCGCGTCGCCCGGCGGCAGCGGCTGAACGACCGTCGCGAACTGGGCCGGCAGTTCCACCTGCAACCGATACACCAGGTCCGGCGAAGGCACGATTCCGTACAGCGCGTACCAGCCACGTACGGGATTCTTCCGGCCGACGAGTTGAAGGACTTGCTGCTCCTCGCGGCCGGCGGGAAGGATTGCCACGTTGGCGTGTTCGCTCTCGCGGGTCACGACGCTGCCGTCGGGCCGGATGTCGAGCCTGGCGGCGCGTGCCGTTCGCCGGGCGCCTTCACCGGTTACTACGGGGGCCGGATGGAACAGGATATCCACCTGGTGGCTGCCCTTGCCGACCACGCGATCGGCAATTACGGCGTAGTGTCCTTTGACGAAGAACACGCAACGCTGATGCTGTACGTCCCGTATCGTAGCGGCCCGATCTGCGGCGGCTGCTTTGCCGTCACCGCTCCAGAGCGGCGTACCACGGGGCGAATAGGCGCGACGATACCAGCCCACGGCAAAGTCGAACCCGTCGCCGATCACGAAACGCCGGTCCGGATCCGGCATAGCTTCCGCAGGTCCGGCCCGGCGGTCCTGGCTGAGATCGTCGATGGTGACGGTGTTGTGGCTCCAGGAGCCGCGCCAATAAGGCTCGAACTCGTCTCGTTTGTACGAATAGATGCACGGATCGCCGATCAGTTCCCGGCCTCCGGCGTAGTACACGAAATGCAACTTGTCGTCGTGTTGGTGCCCGCTGCCGAAGTAGCCTGCATCAAAGATCAGCACCTGGCCGTCCGCTCCCCAGCGGTCGCGCATCACGCAGTAGCCGGCATGCGTGAAATCCCGTGACGGTTGCGGCGGCGGCGATCCCTGCCGCCCGCCGGTGGCAAACCATTTGAAATCCTCGCGAGGAAACACGTCCGCGGCGATCTGCAGTACCTCGCCCGCACTATACATCTGTGGATTGAAGTCGTTTAGCAGCGGCAGGCTGAGGTCCGGGTAAGCCACATCCTGCAGCGCCGTCACACCCGCCTCGTACTGCCGCAGGAGACTTTCGGGGACAGGCCGGCCGAGGAACTTCGCCAGCCGCAGCGAAGTCGCGATCCCCAACAGCGGGAAGCGGTGATAACCCGGCGAGCATTCGGACTGGAAGCCGTCCGCTAGAAAATCCTGTGCGCTGATCCAGGCCAGCCGATTCATGCCCGCCTGGTAGAACAACGGCGACAGCTTGAACTCGGGAAACAGCAGTCCCACACAGGCCAGGCCGGACGACTCGACCTGCAGCCAGTTGCGGCCGGAACTGGCATAGGTGGCCAGGTACTTGCCGTGGTCCAGCATCGAGCGGGCCATGTTCAGCAGAGCCTGCTGCTGGAACGTGGGATGGTCCGCCAGCGCCAGCAGGATCGGCGGCCACCGCTGCCCGACGCGCCCTCCCGCCTCCAGGGTTCTCCACTGCGCGCTGGACCGCACGAAAGTCGACGGGCTCCGGTCATACCAGGAGTTGAACAGCCGGCACAGATGGGCAACGTATTTCTCATCGCCGCTGGCCTGATAGGCGTTCAGCAATTGCCACATCCACGGGTGGGCGTTCATCCAAACGCGGCTCTCGATGTCCTCATCGATGACTTTGGTCCAGTCGACTTCCGCACCGAAATCGTAGCGGCGGAACATGTGCGCCTGCAACAGGAACACGTTGCGGCAGATGTCATCGGCTTCGGGCAGGTCCACCACGGTGCGCCAATGGTTGACATCGGGCCAGCCGCGGCGGGCAGAGAATCGCTGCGAGAGAGCTTGCACGTAGGCTTCCCGGGTAGCTCGGCAGTCGCCTTGTGCCGCGTGCCGAGCCACCTCGGTCATGTCAGGCCGCGTCAGGTCCAACTGCGCGAAAAAGTCCGCGTCGCCGGTTTGTGCTTCGTGCTGCTCGCGGAGAATGTCGCTGCGATCGACCAGGACCTGGACAATCTCACGAAGGGACGCGTCTCCTTTCGCCCCATAGGTGGCCAACTGCCCTGCGGCCGTGCGCAGCCATTGCGTCGCGACCTCGCACGCGGCGGAACTGGGCAAGATCGCATCACGCAACACTTGTCCCAGCAACGCTTGCGCCCCCACGGCCGCATACAATGTCTGGTCGGCCGCGCCGCGCATCGGCAGCGTCCATTGCAACGACTCCGCCTGGACGAGGCACAGGCGAGCGACCGTGACGTTGGCAGCCCCTTTTGCGGCGGATAGATACGCCAGGCACTTCCATTGGCGGGAGGCCACCAACCGGGCATCCCAGCGTCCCCGTTGGATTTCGCCGGGCGGCGGCACGGGATACTGTTCGAGGAGCCCAGCAGCAGCGGTCTCGAAATTGTGGTCCTGGGGTGAAGGTAGACCATCGTCTGGTTGCCACCAGCGTTCCGTCCCATCCGGAACATCGAACTTTGCCTCAACCAGTCGGTCGGCCGCATCACTCCAATCGAACACCTGCGATCGTGCTGCACCTGTCGATAGTCCAAGGCAGATAATGCCTGAGAGCAGCACAAAACCGTGTCGACTTGTCGTACCCATCAACCGCTCTCCTTTGGTTCCGTTTCCCCATGCCGAATTATTTCTTTTCTGTCGCCTTCAGCGCCGCCACCGCTTTTTCGATCTGTTCCGCCACAATCCGGCGACTGTCGTAGATGAAGTTCGGCTGAATCGGCGCGCAGTTGTCATAGGCCAAGATAAATGCGTCCGCACGCTGCAACGAGTCCTCACACTCCGTGGCCAGGGCCGTTTGTCCCGCCGCCCGTAACCGCTTCGCTGCTTCGGCCAGCAGCACGTGGTATTCGTAATCCTCGAATCCGTCGCGGAGCATGCACAATCGCAGCGAAGGGGTCACTGTCCCGTCGGAGTTGGGAAACAACAGATAGTGATCGCCCGCCGGGCCTTTGCCGGGCGGGTTGGGCGTTTCCCAAGGATTATTGGACCATCGGTTCACGGTCCACACCAGGTATCCGTCGATGCCGTACTTCCAGGTAATCCAGGCCAGCGCCCGGTGATCCACACCGCGGGCTGCGACCCGGGTTCCCGGCCGCGGGTCCTGGTAGCCGTTGTACCACCAGACCTGATTGCCCTGCGCGTGCTGCTCGTGCAGCACGTCTTCGTCGAACGAGTTGATGTTCATGCACCAGATGTTCATACCGCGCAGGACAGGCGAGGGCGTCTCGGCGCCGAAGATGCGGATCTTCGGATGGGCCGCATGGATGGCTTCGAAGACTTGGTTCAGCAGCGTCAAGTCCACCTCGCGGGAGTGCCGATGCACGACCACCTCGTCGACGCAATAAACGTAGCTGCCCTCCAGCCAGCCTTTCCGGTCCAGGTATTCCGCCGCCACACGGTACGCTTCGGTGATCCGGGCCAAGTACTCGGGTGTACCCTTCTTGGCTCCCAGGAAACTCGGCCGGTCAAAGAAGTAAGGCACCGGCATGCTGTCGAAATGATGGCCCAGTTCGAGGTACTCGCCCGCATATCGTTCAAACTTGCTCGTGTCTTTCAAGACCACCGACTTGGTCTTTTCGTCATAGTCCAGCGGCAAATGGTACAGATGCGCCGGACAGAGGCGGTAGCGTGCCAACAGTCGCACGATCTGCGGCGTCCACTCGCGGACGCCGGTCCAGTAGTCCATGTCGCCGAACCATTTCTGAATGTCTTCGCGCCATCCATAAGGCCCGTAGATGGTCGTGCTGGTGCGGAGGCTCTGCCGAACCGGCACATCGAAATCCCAGACGTGCAATCGCAGTCCGGCCTGCAAGTCGCCTCGATCCGTCCGGACGGCAAGCGGCGTAGCGTACTCGCCGGCAGGTGTCCCTGGCGGCACGTAGACTTCGAGCCAGATCGGGTACTGCCAAGGTTTGTCTGCAACAAATGGCTTGGCGCCCGGTAGTCCATCGGGCAGCCCCTCGGGCGGCCCTTCTTTGGCCGGGACATAGGCGACCGGGCTCCAAGAAACGTTCTCCTGGCCGATCCGGGCGCCGCCGGGGCCGATCAACGGTCCCACTTCCAGGTGAACCTTCCCCACGCCGTCTTGGGCCAGCGGCCGTACCACCAGTTGCACGGCCTCGGTCTCGTTCCGGGCGGACCAGACATGCAGCAACGGATCGGCGGGAGCCTGGAAATCCACCACGTCCGTCCTGCGGACCTTCTCGCACGAACCCTCCAGCCAGAGCACGGCAGCGTCACTCTTGGCCAACGGGCGACGGACGGGACGGACCTCGGGTGGCTGGTATCCGGCGGCCCGCGTGGCTCGCAGGTTATCGACGGAAAAGTCGATGACGTCGCCGTGGTCGTAGGCATCCTCGCTGATGTAAAAGTGCAGGGCGGCCAAGTCCTTCGCTCCCGGCAGGTCGCGGATGCACAGCTTCTCGTGGGACCAGCAGCCGTGCTTGAGGTCGGTAAACGTTGTGCCGTAGAAGGCCCGGCCACGCGAGTCTTTGGCGCTGAAATGCAGGCCAAAGTCGGGATCGATGCCGCGAGCGTTCTCGAATAGAGGCTCATCCGACTAAAGCGTACTTGGTTTCGTGGATGCCGAGGATTTTGAGTTTGAGGAACTCCGGGTCGCGGAATCCGTAGGCTTGGCGTTTCATGGTCTTGATCTTGTTGTTGGTCCCTTCCAACGGCCCGGTCGAG